>NZ_JBFNXR010000054.1:7500-388014 GCF_040813635.1 Novosphingobium rhizovicinum
CCAACGGATACCACAAGACCCATGGCAACAAAGACACTGCCCGCAACCAAGTCCCCCAGCACCAAGCTTGCCACCCGGGAATCCGCCCAAAGACCCGCGAGAAGAGCTATGACGGTAACAAGAAAGGCCGGCCTGAAACCGCCGAGCCCCCCCGCCACGATGACGCCCGGAACATAGAAGATGAAAGTAGCGCGGTGAACCAGCAAGGGACCCAGTGCTATACGCAGGGCGAGCCCCACGGCCACGACCGCCAGCCCCAGTGCTCCAGCCTTGACGACATCCAGGGCGAAGCCTTCGCTGAAGGCGGCTCGGCTCACCGGTAAGGTGAGATCGAGTCTGCGAAACCTGTCACCTCCGGTATCTTCCGTAGGATTAACTCCCAACTATCTCCTCCAGCCGCCTGGGCGTAGCTAACCCGCGCCAATCGCAAGGTCGTGAAATCATGACCTATAACACGTCGAGCCGCTCACCAAAGGAGTAACGGGCCAAATGGGAGGTTTGCTGGCTCTGCTCATGATTGAAGATGAGGCCGTTCGTACATCAATCAGTTTCGCCCTTGAGGTTGAAGGTATCGAAACAAAGATCTGCACCGATCCGATGCAACTTTACAGCCTTTTGAAGCCGGATCGGACCTGTCTCCTGATCGACCAAGGGAAAGACGGAACTGAGGCTCTTGATTTGCTCCGCTGTACGCAAACGCTCGGAGTACGACTCCCGACTATTGTCCTCGTCAGCACTCCATCCAAGGCTCTCCTGGATAGCATCAAGGATCTGGGTGCGATTGTGGTGGAGAAGCCTCTTGCAGGAGATGAACTTGCGGAGGCGATGCACTCACTCACCTCAAGAGGGGAGCCAAAATCATGACCGCCACCATGAACCTCGAGAGAGCTGGCACCTCCCCTGCCGCTCGCTCCGCACATTCATGCTCCGATTGCCCGGTGCGCGACGTATCCTTCTGCGCCGGCCTCGACGAAGAGGAGCGGAGCGCATTCACCGCCATGCGCCGGCAGAAGCAACTTTTGCCGGGCGAGGCGCTTGCCTGGCAGGATGAGGAATCTCCGTTCCTGGCCGTTGTCCGGGAGGGCATCGTCAAGAATACGGTCATGGACGCGAACGGAGGCGAACAGACGGTAGGTATCAGCAGGTCCGGAGATTTCGTCGGGCGGCCATTCTCCGGCCCCACTCCGTACGGGATCAGCGCTGTAGGCCCCGTCGAGCTCTGCGTGTTCCCTCGCAACGACTTTGATCGCCTCGCGAACGAACGCCAAGGTGTGGGCCACCACATGCTCAAGGTTACGCTGGACGAGTTGCAACGCACACGCCGCTGGCTGTTGATGCTAGGCAAGAAGTCCGCAACGCAGAAGGTCTCCGCCTTCATCCTCGAGTTCGCTCGCAACGGACGGGATCTTGCAGATGATGAAGCATGCGTCGTGGAACTGCCGTTCGGCCGACAAGAGATTGCCGACATTCTTGGGCTGACGATCGAGACTGTGAGCCGAGAGTTCACCGGCCTACGCCGTCATGGCGTAATCGATCTGCCTTCCCGAAGATCCGTCGCAGTGAAAGATCTGGCTGCTCTCGCGGATGCATCTGGCGAGGTTACGTACAACTGACGGTGCGCCCCAGTCTGGCAACGAGCGGTAACCTGCCATATGGGCACCGCTCCAGATTGGAGAAGCAGGACAGTTGCAAAGTTTTGTACAGCAGATAGCCCGGATTCCGCGACAGCCCCTCCTCGGCCATCTGGGCTGGATGCGAGGTGCGCTGGGCGGGACCATAGGAATCGCCATTTCGGGCACCATCGGAGTCCTCGTGCTGGGGACTACCAGTCCCGCCCTGCCCTGGCTTGTTGCCCCTACCGGAGCTTCCGCGGTTCTGGTCTTCGCTGTGCCTGCCAGCCCGCTAGCCCAGCCGTGGCCAGTTATCGGCGGAAGCATCATCTCTGCTGCGGTGGGACTGCTTGTAGGACAACTAACCGGTGCGCCCATCCTGGCAGCCAGCATAGCCATCGGCCTGGCCATCGCCGCCATGAGTGTGACGCGATGCCTACACCCCCCAGGCGGAGCATGCGCCGTTCTCTATGCACTCGGCGCCGCAGGTCCAGAAGCGTGGGGATGGCTCCACCTTCTTGCCATCACTGCGAATGTGGCGGCGCTCGCCAGCGCAGGCTGGCTCTACAACAACCTGACCGGTCACCCATGGCCACACCGGCCGGTTCGTGTCCCGGAGGTCGCCAAGCCTGCCACACGCGCGGCCGCAGTACATGGCGCGCTGACGGAGGTACTGGCCGACTGGAATGAGGTCATCGACGCGGACATCGACGACCTTGATGCGATCTTCCAAGCGGTGGAACGGCGCATCCGCTCAACCGAGCAGGATGCGCCGCCCTCAGCGCTGATTTAGAACGCGGCGTCGTCGAGCGCCATCATCGAGGCCTTGCCTGACTTGATGGCGAGGAACGCGGTTGTCGCTTGCGGCAGGAGCCGGTCGAAGAAGAAGCGCGCGGTCGCGATCTTAGCCTTGTAAAAGGCAGCTTCGTCCGAACCCGAGGCAAGCTTCTCCTGAGCGAGGAACGCGGATTTGGCGAAGCAGTAGCCCATGGCTACCAGGCCCAGCAGGCGCGTGTAGTCGGTCGCCGCTGCCGCTGCCTCCTCGGGATCGCGCATGCCCTTCTCCGCGATCGTCGCGGTCGAGAGCTGAAGTGCTCCGAATGCCTTCTCCAGACCCTCTACCATCTTGCCGAGGTTCGCGTCCGCCTTGTTGCCCTCGATGAAGTCCGAAACCGGGTGGAAGAACGAACGCAAGTAGCGGCCCATGTGCGCTGGCAGCTTGCGTCCGACGAGGTCCAGCGCCTGGATGCCGTTCGTACCTTCGTAAATCATCGCGATCCGGGCGTCGCGCACGTACTGCTCAACGCCGCTTTCCGCGATGTAGCCGTGCCCGCCATAGACCTGAACCGCCAGGTTCGCGCTTTCGAAGCCCAGATCGGTGAAGAGCGCTTTCACCACCGGCGTCATGAGCGCCACGAAATCAGCCGCACGCTGCTTCACCTCAGGATCGGTAGCGTGCTTCTCTGCGTCGAGCGCCCGGCTGACCCAGCCGGTGATCGCTCGGCAGCCCTCGTTGTACGCACGCATCGTCATCAGCATGCGACGTACGTCCGGGTGAACGATGATCGGGTCCGCAGGGCCGGACGGATTCTTCACGCCTGAGAGCGAGCGACCCTGAAGGCGATCCTTCGCGTAGTAGACGGCTGACTGGTACGCAGCCTCACTCACACCCAGTCCCTGGATGCCGACCGAAACGCGTTCGGTGTTCATCATCGTGAACATCGCGGCCATGCCCTTGTGCGGCTCGCCCACCAGCCATCCGACGGAATCGTCGAAGTTCATCTGGCATGTGGCTGACGCCTTGAGGCCCATCTTGTGCTCGATTGCGGCGACCGAAACACCGTTGGCCGAGCCAGGGGTATTATCTTCCTTGGGCAGGTACTTGGGCACCAGGAAAAGGCTGATGCCCTTCACGCCCGGAGGTGCATCGGGCAGGCGCGCGAGCACCAGATGGATAATGTTCTCGGTCAGATCGTGCTCGCCGGCCGAGATGAAGATCTTGCTACCGGTGATCTTATAGCTGCCGTCGTCCTGCGGCACCGCGCGGGTGCGCAGAAGCCCGAGATCCGTGCCGCAATGCGCTTCGGTAAGGCACATCGTGCCCGACCACTCGCCGGAGACCATCTTGGGCAGGAACCGCTTTTTCAGTTCGTCGCTGGCATGCCCCTCGATGGCTGTGGTGCCACCATGGGTCAAACCCGGATAGAGGCTGAACGAGACGTTCGCGGCGCAGATCATCTCCTCGGTCATTTTGTTGACCTGCTCGGGCAGCCCCTGCCCGCCCCATTCGGGATCCGAAGCCAGCGCGCACCAGCCGCCCTCTCGGAACAGATCGTAGGCTTCCTTGAAGCCCGAAGGCGTGCGCACGACGCCGTTCTCGAGCGTGCACCCCTCTATGTCGCCGCTGCGATTCAAGGGCAGGAGTACTTCCTGCGCCACCTTTGCCGATTCCTCGAGGATCGCATCGACGAGATCGGGGGTGAACTCCTCGAGAGCTTCGAGATTGCCGAAGCCGTCATCGTTATGCAGTTCGTGGAGCACGAACTTCATGTCTCGCACTGGTGCCTGATAGACTTGCATGTCACTCTCCATGAGACGCGATCGACCGCGTCTCCGATTGCATTAGTTGCGCAGCGGCTTGCCGGTTTCGAGCATGTGCTCAACACGTGCCATGGTACGCTTGTCGCGCACGCGCTGCATGAACTGTTCGCGCTCCAGCGTCAGAAGGTCAGCCTCGGTGACGGTGTCGACATAGTCGAACGGACCGCCCGAAAGAACGGTCGCCAGCGAGTCCGAAACGACCATGTCGTAGTCAGTGGCCATGCCTCGCTTGCGGAAGCCCTCTGCCGCCATGTTGAGGCCGACATGCCCACTCTCACCAGGAAGGCGGAAAGTCGGCGGTTCGGGCGCCTTATAACCCTCGACCAGCGACAGTGCCTTCTGCTTGGCGTCGAAGAGCAACCGGTCACGGTTCATGGTGATGCCGTCCTCAGGGCGCAGGAACATCATCTCCTTCGCCTGCTGGGCGGACTTCGAGACAGTCGCAGTCGATACCATCTCAAACACCTTGGCGACTGCCGGCATCGGGCCGTTCGGCATACCGGGTGCGTTGCGCCAGCGATCGAGCATCTCGCCATTTCCGCCCCAGCCGGGGATCAGGCCGACGCCGCACTCGACAAGGCCGGTGTACAGCTCGGCATGCGCCTGGATCGCGTCGGAGTGCAGCAGGATCTCGCACCCGCCGCCGACTGCCAGGCCAGCCGGTGCGCTGACGACCGGGAATGGCGCGTACTTCAGAGCCTTGTAAGCCATCTGTCCACCGGCCACGAGCTTCTCGATCTCGCTCCACGCCGCGATATTTACCGCGAAGATTGCAAGACCGAGGTTGGCGCCGGCCGAGAAGCTGTCAGCATCGTTGTAGACGACCAGCGCCTTGTAACTCTGCGCGACCAGCGGGATCGCCTTGCCAATGAGCTTCATCACCTCGCCGTCGAGCGCATTCATCTTGCCCGTGAACTCGAGGCAGACGACGCCGTCACCCACGTCCCAAAGCGCCGCGGAGGCGTTCTTGAGCAACGGCTTGGAATTCAGCTTGATGTCCGCAAGCCGGAGTACGCCCTCTGGACGCACGATGTCGTGGTACTCGCCATCAAGGCCCAGGAACTGGCGCTTGCCACCCTCGATGCGGTAGAAAGTGCGCTCGCCCGCGGTCCGCAGGATCTCAGGCACGGGGCGGCCTTCGGCTTCCAGACGGTCCGCAAGGTACTTGGCGCCCAGCTTGTCAATCATAGCGAACGGCCCGGCCTGCCAGTTATAGCCGAGCGTCATCGCATCATCGATTGCGACCACATCATCCGCAGCGGACGGCACCAGCGCGGCGGCATAGGCGAGCGTCCCGGAGAGCAGTGCCCAGGCATATTCGCCCAGCTTGCCCTTGCTTTCAACCAGGGCGCGCAGGTCGCCCTTGCTTGCGGCACCCACAGGACCCCGCGGCTTTGCCTTCGGACGGTACTCGCCGGTAGCGAGGTCGATCGCCTCAAGCTGCTTTCCCTTCTCGCGGTTGATCCGGTAGAAGCCGCCCTTGCCCTTACGTCCGGTGTAGCCTTCCGAGATCATCTTCTCGACCAGGGGGATGTCGCGGGCGATCGCCTGATAGGGATCATCCTGCGCCAGCGTACCGGTGAGGCTCGCCTTCAAGTGCGGCATCAGGTCGACGCCGACGAGGTCGACGAGCCCGAAAATGCCGGTCTTGGGCACACCCATCGGCTTGCCGGCCACCGAATCCGCTTCCTCGACCGTGAGGCCAAGGTCGAACGCATTGTTGATGCCGAGCTGGATCCAGTAGGTGCCAATACGGTTGGCGATGAAGCCCGGCGTATCTTTGGCGCGAACCACGGTCTTACCCATCGCGACGTCGGCGAACGCCTGCACCTTGTCCACCACGACTGGATCGCTGTCCGCGCCGGCCACGATTTCCAGCAAACGCATGTAGCGCGGCGGGTTGAAGAAGTGGGTGATCAGGAAGTCGCGCCTGAAGGCATCCGAGCGGCCCTCGACCAGATTAGCGAGCGGGATCGTCGAGGTGTTCGACGATACGGCCGTACCGGGGCGCTTGGCCGCCTCGAGCTTGGCATACAGGCCCTGCTTGATGTCGAGGCGTTCGATCACCGCTTCGACGACCCAGTCGCACTCAGCAACCCTGTCGAGATGATCCTCAATGTTGCCCGCCTCGACCAGCTTGGCCGCCCGCGTACTCATGAATGGTGCGGGATCCGTCTTGAGCATCCTCGCGATAGCGCCCTCGGCGATGGCGTTGCGATTGCTGCCTTCCTTGGGAACGATGTCGAGTAGAAGCACCGGCACGCCAGCGTTCGCGACTTGTGCGGCAATCCCGGCACCCATGGTACCGGCACCGATCACGCAGACTTTTTTGATTTGATCGTTCATCAGTCAACCGCCTCCAGAACGGTAGCGATGCCCTGCCCGCCGCCAATGCACTGCGTTGCCAGCGCGTACTTGCCGCCTTCACGCTTGAGCAGCGAAGCAGCCTTGCCGACGATCCGGGCACCGGTGGCACCGAGAGGGTGACCCAGCGCGATGGCGCCGCCGTCAATGTTGGTCTTGGCGGTGTCGAGGCCCAGATCGCGGATGCAGGCGAGCGCCTGGCTGGCGAAAGCCTCGTTAAGTTCGACCACGCTGAGGTCCTTGACGTCAAGGCCCGCACGCTGAAGCGCCTTCTGGCTGGAGAGGATCGGACCCAAGCCCATCGTCTCTGGAGCGCATCCAGAGATGCTGACCGACTTGATACGCGCGAGGATCGGGAGGCCGTGCGCCTTGGCGTATTCCTCGGTGGTGACGAGCACCGCTGCGGCGCCATCGGTGACGGGCGAGGACGTGCCCGCAGTGACCGAGCCTTGTGCGTCGAACGCAGGCTTGAGGCTCGCAAGACCCTCCGCCGTGGTCTCGGCGCGGATCGCGCCGTCTTCGCGCACGACACCGGCCTTGGTCTGGATGGGCACGATCTCGTCAGCAAACTTGCCTGCGTCGCGCGCGGCGGCAGCGCGTTTCTGGCTCTCGACCGCGAAGGTCTCCTGCTCGGCCCGGCCGATCTGGTACTTGCTGGCGACGTTCTCGGCCGTCTCACCCATCGACATG
This sequence comes from Novosphingobium rhizovicinum, assembly GCF_040813635.1. NCBI lineage: Bacteria > Pseudomonadati > Pseudomonadota > Alphaproteobacteria > Sphingomonadales > Sphingomonadaceae > Novosphingobium > Novosphingobium rhizovicinum. Next base: position 14,766 of record NZ_JBFNXR010000054.1, read on the forward strand.
TACGCGGAGCTCTTCTTGGCGAGCTCCGGATTGGGCAACGGGTTGAAGCCCATCATCGGCACGCGGGTCATCGATTCCACACCCGCGCAGATGAACGCCTCACCGGCGCCAATGGCGATCTGACCCATGGCGATCTGCACAGAGCTCATCGACGAACCACAGAAACGGTTCACCGTCATTCCGCCGACCGTGAGCGGAAGATCCGCCAGCAATGCCGCCAGCCGAGCCATGTTGAGGCCCTGCTCACCCTCCGGGAACGCACAACCGACGATTACGTCTTCGACATCTGCAGCCTCCAGGCCCGTCTTCTCGATCAGCCCTCGGATAACCTGCGCAACCAGATCGTCGGGCCGGACCTTCGCAAGCGCACCCTTGTTGGCGAGGTGAAACGGGGAACGGGCAAAACCCGCAATAACAACACTTTGCATGCACTCTCTCCAGCGGCGTGGCCATCATTGGCTAAGCGCGAGTCCCGCGCCTTCAAATCTCGTCCTAAAGGTGCGCAGCTTTCCCTATACGTCAAGCAAATTTTGCGCTAGACCGATTCCATTGCCCGGCCCCTTTGGGCGGATTCCTCGAATAATGAGGAGGCGCGGTCGGCCATTAGGAGAGTGAAGGAAACGGCATGAGAATCACTATACCAACAGCGATGGCTTTGGTTGCAGCCACCCTGGTCGGAACGCCGGCTTTCGCGGCAGGTCCGGAGTCAGTCCTCGGACACTGGCGGACACCTGCGAAGAACGGACACGTCGAGATCACCCGCTGCGGAGAATCCGTCTGCGGCCGCCTGATCGAGTCCGACAACATCCGAGCCAATCCCGAGTTGAGGGACGCCAACAACAAGAACGAGGCGAAGAGGGACCGGCGCCTGAAGAACCTCCAGATCCTTGGCGGCTTCAAGGGCGAGGCCAAGCAGTGGACCGGTGGCACGATCTACAACCCGGAGGACGGCGGGACCTACAAGGCGACTATCACGCCTGCAGGCGCCAACACCCTGAAACTGAAGGGCTGCATCGTATGGCCCTTGTGCAAAACGCAGACATGGACGCGCATCCGCTGAAGCCGTGATGCGTTCCCTATCAACAAGACAGAAATTTGAGGCAGGAGAGTGCAAATGAACACCAACAAGGGCCGCATCCTGATCGGCACCGCCACTGCTGCAATTGCCTTTGCGGTAGCGGGATCGGCCAATGCACAGGCTTTCTACCTTCAGGAGCAATCGGTTCGTGGACAGGGCCGCGCCTTCTCCGGTGAAGCTGCAGACACTGGCGTGGACTCGCTCTGGTGGAACCCCGCTTCGATCGCCGGCATGCAGGGCGGTGAAGCATCGGTGCGGGCTAGCGCCATCCTTCCCGACGGCGACGTCGTAGACCAGGGAACGGTTATCGTCCGCCCGGGCGCAGCCCCCGCTCCGGTCGGAGGCAATCCACGGGCGAAGAACCCCATCAACAATGGCGTCGTGCCCTCTGGCGGCGTGGCCTACGGCTTCGGTCGGGTTGCTGTCGGCCTCGCACTTAGCGCTCCGTTCAACTTCACCACCGATTATGACGCGGATAGCTGGGCTCGCTACACTGCCGACAAGACGAAGCTGCGGACTTTCGACATCCAGCCGAGCGTCGCCTTCGCGGTGACACCGGAGATCAGCGTCGGCGCCGGCCTCAACATCGAGTACGCGGACGCCACTCTCAGCAACTACCTGCCCAACCTCTCTGCCGCACTGCCTGACGGTCATCAGAAGCTCTCGGGCGACGGCTGGGATGTGGGCTGGTCGGCAGGCGCTCAATTCCGCTCCGGTCCGGTGGCTGTAGGCCTCGCTTACAAGTCGAGCATCAAGCACACGCTTGAGGGCTCTATAGAGACCACGGGGCTGCTCGGCCCGCTTGCCGCGCAAAACGGTGAGATCGAGACGAAGGCGACCTTCCGTACGCCATGGCAGGCCATCGGCAGCATTCGCTTCAAGGCGACCCCGCAACTGACGCTCAATGGCCAGGTCGTGCGGGTCGGCTGGAGCGAGTTTGATGCGATCCGCCTTGGCGCGCCGCTGAACACCGCGATCCCCGAGAACTACAAGAGCATCTGGACCTACGCATTCGGTGCAGATTACGAGGTTTCGCCTGTCTGGACGGTTCGTGCCGGCGTCCAGCGCGGAAAGACGCCGACCCGCGACGGCGAGCGCGATGCGCGTGTCCCTGATGCTGACCGCTGGAACTTCTCTGCAGGAACCAGCTACGCGATGGGCAACCGCTTCACGATTGATGCAGCCGCCAGCTACATCGATTTCAAGGATGCGACGATCGACCGCAGGACCGCAGCCTATGCGGGCAGCCCTGTGCAGACGCCGCTACTGGTAAACGGCGAGCTTCAGAACGCCTCGGCTCTCGTGCTTTCGCTCGGCGCTCGGGTGGCGTTCTGATGGGGGCCGCGGAGCGAAACGCCGGCACCGGCGGGCCGGCAGACAACTCGATGCCTTCCGAACCGTTGCCGGCTTTCGCGCCGCGGCTTCTGACCGACCTGCTGGACCATGCTGTCGAGCGGCATGGTGCTTGGCCGGCTGTGGACTTCATGGGTCGCAAATGGACCTACCAGGAGATCGGAGAGCTCTCCCGCCGTGCGGCCCGTGGCCTGCAAGACTTGGGAGTTGCGCCGGGCACCCGCGTGGGGCTGTGCCTGCCTAACACGCCTTACTACGTCGTGTGCTACTTCGCGATCCTGCGGATTGGCGGCGTGGTGGTGAATTTCAATCCGCTCTACACCGAGCGCGAAATGGAGCATCAGGTAACTGACTCCGGCGTGAGCGTCATGATCGCCTCGGACCTGGCGCTTTCGCTTCCCAAGATCGAGCCATTAATCGGGAAGACCGCCCTGGAGCGTGTGGTCGTCTGCCCCATTGCGGACGTTCTGCCCACACTCAAGGGCACGGCGTATCGCCTCCTGAAGCGCAAGGACATCGCGCATGAGCCGCATGATGTGCGGTTCGTGCGCTTCAGCCTGCTTACCGCGCGCGATGCGGATCCCGATCCGGTAGAGCGCGATCCGCACGACCTTGCCGTCCTGCAATACACCGGCGGGACGACCGGAGTTCCTAAGGGAGCGATGCTGACCCACGCAAATCTGGCCGCGAACTCGGCCCAGATGATAGCCCACGTCGGGCATATGCCTGAGCAGCAGGAGCGCACCCTTGGCGTCCTCCCGATGTTTCACGTCTTCGCGCTGACGACGGTGTTGAACTATTCGGTAGAAACTGCGGCGGAGATGATCCTGCTCCCCCGGTTCGAGATGAAGACGTTCCTTGAGACGGCAAGACGAACCAAACCCACACAGTTCTTCGGAGTCCCAACCCTTTACGCCGCGTTGAACGGCGTGGAGCTGAATGGTGAATTCGACCACGTCCGGGTCTGCATTTCCGGCGGTGCCCCGCTTCCGCTGGACGTGCGGCAAAAGTTCGAGACGCGCACGGGAGTGCGGGTGGTCGAGGGGTATGGCCTGTCCGAGGCAAGCCCGATCATCACCTGCAATCCCCTTGACGGCGTGGTGAAGGACAACTCATGCGGTCCAGCTTTCCCGGGCACGGTCATCGAGATCCGGGATCGGGAAGACATTCACAAGGTGATGAAGCAGGGAGAGCGCGGCGAAGTCTGCGCACGAGGCCCGCAAGTGATGGCTGGCTACTGGAATCGTCCCAAGGACACGGAAGCCGTCTTTATCTTTGGAGCTTTGCGGACGGGCGATGTCGGCTACCTTGACGAGGATGGCTACCTTTTCCTGGTCGACAGGATCAAGGATCTGATCATATGCAGCGGCTACAATGTTTATCCGCGTACAATCGAAGATGCCCTCTACGAGTATCCCGCCATTGCCGAGGCTGTTGTGATTGGGATTCCCGATGAATACCGTGGCCAGGCACCCAAAGCGTTTGTCGCGCTCCATCCTGGCAGCTCGGTCACCGAGGATGAACTGCGCAAGTTTCTGAAAGAGCGGATCAACAAGATTGAAATGCCGACAGAAATCGAATTCCGGGCCGACCTTCCCAAGACGATGGTCGGTAAGCTCTCAAAAAAAGAACTGGTGGCAGAAGAAGCCGAGCGGCGGGCTGCCGCCGAGCGGAACTCGTGACATCTGAGGCAACACTTGCCGCACCTCCAGAAGCGGGTGACCTCTTCGGCATTCAGGAAGCAGCCAAGCTCCTGGGGGTCACCATGCGGACACTGCGCTTCTACGAGGACAAGGATCTCATAGCCCCGCAGCGTGTTGGCACTACGCGCATCTACTCGCGCCGGGAAATCGGACGCATGCAGTTGATCCTGCGCGGCAAGAAGCTCGGGTTCAGCATTCGCGAGATCAAGGAATTCCTGGATCTCTATGACGTGGACCCAGAACACCACGCGCAAGTGCGGCAGTTGATAGTGAAGGTAAGCGAGCGGATGAAAGATCTGCGGCGGCAGAAAACGGCCATCGAGCAGACGCTCGAAGAACTCCGTACTATCGAGGCGCAGGCGCTCACTTGGCTGGCAAAGCATCCGCATGGTCCTTCAGAAGGGCAGGAGCAGTCCCATGGCTGACGCCACACAGGCCATCGGCGAGCTCAAGCGGCTTCTCGTGGTGGAGGAACTCGACACCGATTTCTATCGGGGTGCCTTCACTCCGCAGATGAGCGGACGCGTCTTCGGTGGGCAAGTGATTGCACAGGCGCTTGCGTCCGCCCTCGGCAGCGTGGGTCCCGAGCGAGTGGTCCACTCCCTTCATGCGTATTTCCTCCGCGCGGGCGACAACGAGCGCCCCATTATCTACCGCGTGATCCGCGATTTCGACGGAAACAGCTTTGCCAACCGCCGTGTCGTGGCGCTGCAGGATGGCAAACCCATCCTGAACCTTGCAGCCTCATTCCACCGCCAGGAGCCGGGCCTCACACATATGGCCCGGATGCCCGAGGTTCCGGACCCTGAACATGCGACGCCAATGGCGCGCGTGCTCATCGAAAGGGGAGCTCGGATACCGGCAGCCATGGCCGGTCTGCTAAGCGCATTCGACATGCGCGTTGGCCCGCCGGATACTCAGGGAGACGGCCCCCGCGGCATGCCGAACCAGCACTCCTGGTTCCGCCTGGCCCCCAGCCTCGGGCCTGACCTCGCACGCATCACCCTGGCATACGCGAGCGACTTCGCCTTGGTCACCACCGCTCTGCTGCCCCACGGTGTGCAGTGGTTCTCACCTGCTATTCAGGGTGCCAGTCTGGATCACGCGGTCTGGTTCCATGAGGATCCGCCGCTTGACGAGTGGCTGCTATACGCCATGGAGAGCCCTTGGTCCGGGCAGGCGCGAGGTTTCAGCCGCGGCTCCGTCTATGATCGTTCTGGTCGACTGATTGCCAGCATGGCGCAGGAAGGTCTGATGCGGCATCGGCCGGAAAGCTAAAAGCCTCGGACGGCAGCAGGAGCCATAATGAGGGCTCCGCTGCTCCGATATTACTCTAAGCTCGCGAGATAAGATCACAGGATAAAACGGAAAATTACGGGATGGCACCCGCCCTTGTAGCCGCTTTGCGAATCCCGAGCATGTCACTCTACAGCGCTTTTCCAGCCATCCGGGCGCCTGGACAAGGCACCGGTCGTAGCTGCCGATGATATTCGGGCGCTCGTCTCAAGACTTAGAATTGCCCGGCAGGCGCGCTCCTCGGAGCAGCCTCACGGGTACCCCGCGCCTCCCTAGATCTTGCAACAATGTACGCCCGAAGCTGGTCGAGCTGGGTGTCCGTGAGCTCGCCGAACTTGGGCATTCCGGCGCGCTGCAATGCTCCATCATGCACGACTGAGCGAAAAGCGGCGGCGTCAAGCACCACCGCAGACTTCCGCAAATCGGGAGCAGTGCCGCCTCCAACCGCGTCCTTGCCGTGACACAGGGAGCAGGCGACGAATAGAGAAGCGCCCGCTGCCACGTCAGCCTCGACAAGGTGAATGGCGGGATCATCTACTGCGACAACAGAGGTACTGGCAGGCGTTCCGGCGGGAAGTGTCGTCTTACCGTCCAGAGCAAAGGCAAGCAGGCGCCGCGGTTGCGCACCATACTTCCAGCCGACGTTATTGCCGCCCACGGGCGCTGCCCCTCCATATCCCGAGAGGATCGCGATGTACTGGCGCCCCTCTACCGCGTAACTGATCGGAGCGCCAAGGAAGCCGTGGCCGGCATCGAACTGCCAGATACGGCTGCCGCTCTCCCCATCATAGGCACTGAACTGCCCATCCGCTGTCCCCTGGAAGACCAGACCGCCTCCCGTGGCAAGCACGCCGCCGTTCCAGAACGTATCCAGCTTTACCTTCCACGCCTCCTTCTGCGCCTTGGGATCCCAAGCAAGAAGCCAGCCGGTGCGATCATCCGGATTTTCGTCGATCAGCGTCATTGCGCCCGCCGGATTGACGTCTCCGCCGCCGCTGGTGCTCTTTGCGAACCGAATACCCTGGTTCTGCGCCGGCATGTAAACCAGCCCGGTGCGAGGGCTGTACGCCATCGGCTGCCAGTTGTGCCGCCCGGAAGGCCCCGGGTACATGTCGAAGCTCGCGTTTTCATAGCGGATCCCCGGCCTCTCCACCGGCCTGCCCGTTTTCAGGTCGATCCGATCCGCCCAAGTAACCTTGCCCGTCTTCTCTGCCGAGATCAGCTTTCCAGTGCCGCGGTCGAGTACGTAGAAGAAGCCGTTCGTCGGGGCGTGCAGGAGCACCTTGCGCGGCTTCCCCTCAACCTCCAGCGTTGCAGATATGATGTTCGCCGTAGACTTGTGATCCCATGCCTCACGCGGGTTCTGCTGGTAGTGCCAGACGTACTTGCCGGTATTCGCATCGAGCGCGACAATCGAGACGAGATACAGGTTATCACCCCCGCCGGGGCTGCGAACCGCGGGATCGTACGGACCACTGTTCCCTGTGCCCACGTAAACCCGCCCGAGCTCGGGGTCGTAGATCATCGAGTTCCAGGCCGTTCCGCCGGTTCCGGTCTTCCAATACTCCCCGGTCCATGTACGTGCAGCCGCCTCCATGGCGGGATCGCCCTTGTTCTGCTCTGGCGTGCCGGGAACCGTGTAGAAGCGCCACACCTGGGCACCCGTCACCTGATCGTAGGCGGTGACGTATCCTCTTGAACCGAAGTCCCCGCCACCGTTTCCGATCATCACCTTATCGCCAAAAGCCAGCGGCGCACCGGTGCTGAAGTACGCGGTACCGGGCGCAAGTGTGGGCGTGCTCCACAACTCCTTGCCCGTCTTTGCATCCAGCGCGATCATGCGCCCATCGAAGCTGGTGACGAAGACACGACCGTTTGCGTAAGCAACGCCGCGATTGGCAGCAAAGTTCAGCCGCATACGCTCCGGGTCGTGCTTCCAAATCTCCGGATCGTAGCGCCACAGCAGTTTGCCGGTCCCACCGTCGACGGCATAAACGGCCGAATAGGTCCCGGAAAAATAGAGAATGCCGCCCACTGCGAGCGGCGTTGCTTCAAGGGTGACTTCGCCCGGCAGGTCGAGAGACCATGCAAGACCCAGCCGCTCCACATTGCCAAGATCGATATCGGCAAGGCGACTGAAACCACTCTCGTCGACATTGCCACCGTGAAAGGGCCAGTCTGCTCCCGCCCCGTAGTCCTGATCCGCAGTTCCACCTTGAGTGCACCCCGCCATAATCAGCGCGAGTGCGGTTACTGCCGTAACCAGGCGTGGCATTCTCATTCTTTTAGCATCCCGTCCCTTTCCAGCGACTTTGGCACAGGTTCAGGTTGATGCGAAGAGAGTCATACCGGAGAGCGCGCCATCAGCACGGAGCGGTCAATCGCCGACACCTGTGCACATCCGGTCAGCGCCATAGCCAGCTCGAGCTCGGCGCGCAGGATGCGTATGGAATGGGCGACGCCAAGCGCACCTGCCGCAGCCAGAGCATAAACATACGGCCTGCCCACGAGCACCGCTTTCGCCCCTAGCGCCAGAGCCCGAAGCACGTCGATCCCGCGACGGACACCGCCGTCCATCAGCACCGGCACGGCACCGTCCACGGCGGCGCAGACGTCCGGCAGCAGTTCTATGGCAGCGGGCACCCCATCAAGAGCGCGCCCTCCGTGATTGGACACGATGATGCCATCTGCTCCGGCCGCAACGCCACGCCTCGCATCTGCCGGATCGACGATGCCTTTCAGCACGATCGGCAGCCGTGTCAGTCCGCGGAGCCATTCCAGGTCGGGCCAAACCGCGGCGGTCTCGGCAAGCGGTGTACCAAGTAGCAACGCTCCTTGTGGAGCGGGCGGCAAACTGCGCATACCTCGCAAGTTCACAGCTTCAACTCCGGGCGGAAGTACAAAGCCCGATCGTTGCTCACGATTGCGCGCGCCGTTCACCGGCGCATCAACTGTGACGACGAGCGCGCGGTAACCGGCCTCTTCCGCTCTTCGAACCAGCTCTGCGGTGAACGCGCGATCGGGCTGGATATAGAGCTGGAACCACAACGGCCCGCTGGCACCTTGGGCGATTTCCTCAAGTGAGACACTCGCCTGGGTACTCACGACCATAGCCGTGTCCAGCGCCCCTGCTGCCATCACCGCAGCCCGTTCACCATCGGGATGCGCAAGGCGCTGGAACGCGATGGGAGCAAGAAGGATTGGCGCGGCCAGATCAAGTCCAAGCAATGCAGTGCCCGTGTGTCCGCCCGTGAGTTCGCGCAATGCACGCGACCGTAGGGGCAGGCGCGTAAACGCCGCTAGGTTTTCGCGCAGGGTCCATTCATCTCCCGCGCCACCTGAGAAGTAGGCCCAGGCGCCCTCACTCATGCGTTCTCGTGCGAGGGCTTCATAATCCCCGAGCGCAGCGACACTGGCCGGGATCTGTTCCAATGGAGGCAGTGCCATATATCCGCCCTTCAAGACGACGATGCTCTTGCGAAGGCACTCTCCCGCGAGTGCTCCGTCGTCAGCAACATACCCACCCTACTCCTGATCAGGCGCCGAATCTTTCTTGGGCATCTCGAAGGTTGCCCAGTCCGTGGCGTTGGGCGGCACAGGAGGCATCACATCGCTCTGCTCGGCAAGCTCCGGCACCCGGGTCTTCAGGCCGTGTATGTAGGCTTTGGCGATCATGTTGGCGGAGATCGGCGCAGTGATGAAAAGGAAAAGGGTGATCAGCAACTCATGCGCGGTCCACGCAAGGCCATGCGTGGGGAAGTAGATCATAGACGCTACCAGGCAACTGCCAACGCCAAGGGTCGTCGCTTTGGTCGGGCCATGCAGACGGCTCATGAGCGACGGCAGGCGCGCCAGGCCCCAGCTGCCGATCAATGCGAATGCACCGCCGAGCAACAATAGCGCAGCGATCACCACTTCCACGATGACGTGCAGGCCGCTCATTCCACGATGTCTCCTCGCAGCAGAAACTTCGTGTAGGCGACGGTGCCGACGAAGCCCACCATGGCCATAAGCAACGCGGCTTCGAAGTAGACGGTGCTCGCCTCCAGTATGCCGAAGAGGATAATGAACGCGATGGCGTTGATCAGCATCGTGTCCAGGGCCAGGATGCGATCGGGAGCCGTCGGCCCGCGGAACAGCCGAAACAGGTTCAGGAGAACGGCAAGAGTGACGCATCCCAACGCGATATGAAGCGCGGTGGCAATCATCGGAAGATCTCCATCAGACGGCGTTCGTAACGGTCCTTGATCCGCGCCACTTCACCCTCTGCATCCCCGGTATCGAGCGCATGAACCAGAAGATACTGGCCATCGTTGGAGATGTCCGCAGAAACGGTACCCGGCGTCAGGCTGATCGTTCCGGCCAGCAATGTGATCGCTTCGGCAGAGCGCAACTCCAGCGGAACAATCAGCCAGCACGTGCGCATGTCACGATTGCGGCGGAAAAGGATCAGCCGCGCCACTTGGAAATTGGCGACCACGATATCAGCAATAACCAGTCCTACGTAGCCTAGCAGCGGCAGGCCCCACCGCATGAGTGGGCGGTCCGGCCAGAACGGCGCGGTGAACAAGGGAATGATCACTGCCAAGGCCAAGCCCAACACCAACCAGCCGAAGCTGAAGGCATTGAGCATCAGCATCCAGATGATCAGCAATAGCAGGCTGAGGCCAGGATGAGGCAGAAGGCGCTGCATGCTAGCCATCCTCCAGCGGCACAAGAACCGCTTTCACGTAAGCGCCAACATCGAACACCTGCTCGCTAGTGGCCTCCATGTAGGACGTGACTGGTCCGGCAGCGAGAGTAAGAGCCACCAGGCAAACGATCAGGAAAACGGCAGGTGCACTCTCTCGAAAGTTTGGGCGCACTCCCGTCCCCGCTGTGGCAGGCGTGAGATCGCGCTTCCAGAACAGCGTGCTTCCGGCCCTGGCGAAGGCGACCACGGCAACGAGGCTGGTTCCCAGGATCAGCGTCCAAATGAAGGGCGCCCAGACGGATGCGAGCGACGCCTCAAGGATCAGAAGCTTGCCGATGAACCCGGACAGGGGAGGCAGACCTGCCAGGGCAACTCCGGCTGTGAGGAAGAGGACGCCGAGCCACCTCTGCCCCGGATATTCTGGCGTCGGGACGATGGCATCGCCCTCAACACAGCGCCAGCGCACGACGAGATCAGCAAGCAGGAAAAGAAGCGCTGCGGAAAGCGTGGTATGGGGAAGGTAATAGAGGCCTGCCGCCAGTGCTCTTGGTTCAAACAACGCAATGGCCGCGAGCAAGGTCGCGGTCGACCCGATCAGCGCATAGGCTGCCATCGGCCGCAGATGCCGCGCCGCGAGGAGCCCCGCGAAACCGAGCAGCATGGTGCCGAGTGCCGCCGGCAGCATGTATGCTCCGGCCTGTGCGCCGATCACCAGCGGACCTGTCCGCACAATGGCGTAAGCGCCCACCTTGGTCATGATCGCAAAGAGAGCAGCGACGGTCGGCGCCGCGCCTGCATAGGCGCGCGGCAGCCACAGATGCAGCGGCAGCAGCGCCGCCTTCAGCGCGAACACCGTCAGCAACAGTAAACCCGCGGCGCGGAAGAGGCCCTGATCCCCCACAGGCAAGTCGCCGGCTCGCACCAGCACATCCGCCATGTTGAGCGTACCTGTGACGCCATAGAGCATCCCGAGCGCGATCAGGAAGATCGTCGACCCCACGAGGTTGACGATCACGTACTGGACGCCCGCCGTCAGCCGCCGCGCGCCCTGTCCATGCAGAAGAAGGCCATAGGAAGCGATCAGCAGCACCTCGAAGAAGACGAACAGGTTGAACAGGTCGCCAGTCAGGAACGCTCCGTTCACGCCCAAGAGTTGGAAGTGGAACAGAGGGTGGAAGTGCCAGCCTTTCCTGTCCAGGCCGGTGAGGACAGCGTGGACGATCACGGCCAGAGCCAGAACCGCCGTCAGGATAAGCATCAGCGCGGCCAAGCGGTCCAGCACCAGTACGATACCGTAGGGCGCGGGCCAGTCTCCCAACGAATAGGCGATGACCTCGCCGCGCATGGCCTGCATCACCAGGGCCACATTCGTGCAAAGCAGAAGCGCGGTAGCTGCGATAGAGATGGCGGCACCGATTGCCCGCCTCCTGCGCCGGAACAGAAGAGAGGCGGTTGCGGCGAAGACAGGCAGCAGCAACGGAACCGCGATGAGCGCCGTCATGTGCGATCACCTGGATCTCGGTCCTCACTCTGATCGGGTACGCCGTCTACCTGATCGGTGCCCGTCTCAAGAAATGTCCGCAATGAAAGCACGACAGCGATGGCCGTCATGCCGAAGGAGATGACGATGGCGGTTAGCACCAGAGCCTGCGGGAGAGGGTCCGTATAATCGGCCACGCCCTTTGCATATAACGGCGGACGATTGACGACGAGCCGTCCCATGGCGAACAGAAACAGGTTGATGGCGTAGGACAGCATCGCAAGGCCCAGCACGACCGGGAACGTGCGTGCTCGAAGACACAGGTAGATTCCCGCTGCAGTCAAAGCCCCGATGGCGGTCGCGACGAGGAACTCGATGCTCATCGGTCCGCCTCCAGCATACGCCCAGGATCGATGTCCATCGGATTATCGTCGACAGGCTCCTCCTTGTGCGCCCTTTGCGCGATATGGCTGAGCTCCGCCAGAGCGAGCATCATGGCGCCGAACACCGTCGTCGCCACGCCGATGTCGAAGAGCATCGCCGTCGTCAGCTCGAACTTGCCGATCAGAGGCAGGCTGAAATATCCGAAGGCGCTGGTGAACAGCGGCGCACCGAATACGAGTGACCCCAACCCGGTCAGAGCCGCCGTGATCACTCCGAAGCCGATGATCGAGTGCTCGTCGATGCGGCGGCGTTGATCGGCCCACTCGAAGCCGGACGCCATGTACTGCATGAGCAGTGCAATGGACACGATCAAGCCCGCGATGAAGCCGCCGCCCGGCATGTTGTGACCGCGCAGAAAGATGTAGAGCCCTACCATCATGGCAAGCGGCAGAAGCAGCCGCGCAGCGACCGCAAACATCATTGGATGCCGCTCCGGCGAATGCGGCAATTCGGCGACCCACTCCCGCAGGCGCTGACCTGAAGGTCCGCGCGTCGCAGGCTGTAACAGTGCAAAGATGATGAGGGCCGCTATTCCCAGTACGGTGATCTCACCGAAGGTGTCGAAGCCGCGAAAGTCAACGAGAGTAACGTTGACCACGTTCGTCCCGCCGCCGCCTGCGTAGCTGCGCTCCCAATGATAGGAAGAAATCGGATCGTTCGGCGCGCGGGTCATGATCGCCCATGCGGCCCAACCGGTAGCCCCGCCCCCGGCCAGGCCAAGCAGGCCGTCGCGCACCCTGCGAGGTGTGCTCGACAGGCGCCGAGGTGTCTTGGGGAGCATGTTCAGAGCAAGCAGCAGCAGAAGTATGGTCATGACCTCAACCGAGATCTGAGTCAGCGCAAGGTCGGGCGCCGACAGGTAGATAAAGGCAAGCGAGACGACCAGCCCGATGATGCTGATGTAGATCAGCGTAAGATAGCGCTGACGTTGCGCCTTCACGACAGCCACGATCCCCGCGAGCAAAAGTATCCAAGCAGCAACCGCCGACGCAGGTGCAGGGATTGTTTCACGCCCTCCCGTCGCATAGCCCCCCAGGCGGATTGCCTCGAACCCGAGGGCGATCGCCACGAGAAACAGCAGGCCAAGCTGCCTTTGCAGAGATCCATTGTGGATCACGCCGGAGAGTGAGCGCGCACCGTCGACGAGCGGTTCGAGCCCGCGATCAAATATCCGCTTGGCCTCCGGAACTCCCAACCGATCCCACAGCCTTTGCAGAATTGCATGCCGCCACAACGCGATCGCGCCGACGAGAATGGCAACGATGCTCATGATGAGCGCCGGCGTAATTCCGTGCCAAAGCTTGGGGTGAAATGACGTCGCAATGTCGCCGCTCGCTGCACCGATTGCCGGCACGACGATAAAACTGGTCAGCGGTGCCGGAAACAGCCCGATCAGCACCGTCAGCACGACGAGGATCGCAGAGGGAGCCCACATTCCGAGCGACGGGTCATGTGGCGCCGCAGGGTAGCTGTCCCGCCGAGCGCTCAAATAGACGTGGAAGATGAACCTCAAGGAGTATGCGATCGAGAATGTCGCGGCGAGAAATGCGACAAGAGGCACCGGCCACAGCCACCCTGCCCAAGTCGTGTGCACCGCCTCTTCCAGCATCATCTCCTTGGAGAGGAAACCGCCGAGCGGCGGCAGCCCGCCCATGGACGCAGCCGCGATAGTGCCGAGCGTAGCCGTGACCGGCATGAGCCCTGCCAGCCCGCCGAGAAGGCGAACGTCCCGGGTGCCCGCCTCATGGTCCACGATCCCCGCGTTCATGAACAGGGCCGCCTTGAAGATTGCGTGATTGAGCAGATGGAACACGCCAACAGCCACCGCGGCGGGTGTGCCGAACCCGAACAGCATCGTCAGCAAACCAAGGTGGCTGATCGTGGAGTACGCCAGGATAGCCTTGAGATCGTACCGGAACAGCGCGATCACCGCACCGATCAGCGCCGTGAGCAGCCCGGTTCCAGCCACCAGATAGAACCATAGCTCCGTGCCGGACAGGACCGGCCACAGGCGTGCCAGCAGAAAGACGCCGGCCTTCACCATTGTAGCCGAGTGCAGGTACGCACTGACCGGCGTCGGCGCCGCCATCGCATGGGGCAACCAGAAGTGGAACGGGAACTGCGCCGACTTCGTAAAGCAGCCCAACAGGATCAGAACGAGCGCCACGGGGTAGAGGCTAGACGCCCGAACGACGTCGCCGCTGGTAAGGATATCCGCCAGTTCGTAGGAGCCGGCTATATCACCCAGCAGCAGAAGTCCGCCGATCAAGGCAACACCTCCGCCTCCGGTAATCGCGAGCGCCATACGCGCACCTTGCCGGCCGTCCGCTTTGTCGCTGCGGTACCCGATCAGGAGAAAGGAGGAGAGGCTCGTCAGCTCCCAGAAGATGAGCAGCAGGAGTACATTGCTGGAAACCGCGATCCCCAGCATCGCGCCCTGGAAGAGGAGCAAAAGAGACAGAAAATAGCCGATCGGCTCCTGCGCGGGCATGTAGAACCGAGCGTAAACGAGGATCAGCGCGCCAATTCCCAGGATCAAGCCCGCGAACAGCAGCCCCAAACCGTCCAACCGAAAACTGAGCTCAAGGCCGAGAGAAGGAACCCACGGAACGCTGAACGCGCTTGTCCCGCCATCCAGCACCGGTGGCGCATGGATCAGCAGCAATGCGAGTGCGCCCAGCGTCGAGGCGAGGGCAACGGCCATCTGCCCGTTTCGATCCACTCCCCGAAGCGCCAGGAGGCACCCGGCACCCAGGAACGGCAAGGCGGCCATTAAAGCCAACAAAAAAATCGCCTCCTCGGCACCGCAACTGCTCTACGGCTACCTTGCTCAGGTTGGACATCCAGGATCGTTCTTCACGCTCGTTGCCAGAGAGGCAACCCCGAACCGCCATCCATCGGCACTTCATCGGCCCCTTTGCCAACACGGCTCGCTTCCGCCGGCGGATCAGAACGCTGCGCTCCCCTGCCCGCGCTCTATTCCTTGGGCTTGAGCGTCACCCAGATATCGACCGGCGCTGCGAACTTGCCCGGCGCAGGCTTACCCACGTCGATCCGCTCAGCAGTCACGAGTTCACCAGATTCCAGGTTGAAGGTGACCCACGGCTTCGGCATCCGTCCAAACTTCATTTTCTGGATGGGCCGCCCGGTTGCGGTGTTCATGATGGTCGCGATGATGCTCATCCGGGGCCGTTACCGTCAGCATCCCGGATCTGTCCATAGACCCGCTACCAACCATCAACAATGCCTGCATCGATCACCACAGCCACGGCAAATGGGCTTAGCCGGCCACCCCAAACTCGGCGAGCGTTGAAGTTCTGATCAGCCAGTCGCCAGGACAGGCCGTTTTCGGAGCGAGATTACGATCCCTGAAGAGATTAGAAGTATGCCAACGGCATGGTACGCGTGCAGGTCTTCTCCGAGGATCGGCGCAGCGAGCAGGGCACCCAGAAGCGGCTGCAGACTGATCATGTTACCCGCGGACGCCGCCCCGATGTCTGCCACTGCCCGATTGAAGAGGTAATATGCCACTGTCGACGGAAGAACCGCGACATAAGCGATGGCGAGAATGACCTCGTGCGAGAAGCGGAGCGGCCTCACCGACCATTCCCAGGCCGCAAAAGGAAACATCACCACCGCGCCGATAAGGAACGTGACCGCAAGGAAACTCGTCCCCGACAGAGGCGGCCGTGTTCTGAGCAGAGCCGTGTAGAGCGACCACGCGAGGACACCGGCAAGGATGAGAACATCGCCTATGCCGAAGCGCAATGCGAGCAAAGCCGCAGGATCGGCTCTAAAGACGATGGTCGCCACACCGATTGCACTCACCGCCACGCCGACTACTGCGGCTTGTCGCGGCCTTGTGCCGAACAAGATGCGATCGAAGATAAGGACGAAGGTAGGAATGCCCGCCTGGATCAACAGGCCGTTCGTGGCGGTTGTGTATTGAAGGCCCGAGTAGAGGAGCGCGTTGAAGGCCCCAACTCCGACCACGCCGAGCAGCAGGATGGGTCGCCAGTGCCGCCCGATGACGCCCCGCTCGGCGAGGAGCCCGCGCGCGGCGAACGGCAGCACGATCGATGTCGCGCCGAGCCAGCGAAAGAAAGCGAGTGAAAACGGGCCGATCTCATCGTGAACCGCACGGGCCACGATGGAGTTTCCAGCCCACAGCATCATCACAAGCACAAGAGTGGCGTAGACGACCCAGCGACTGCGTTCCTGCTCGACCATGAGATGCAATTGACTCCGGGAAACGATAAATCGGCTCATGGCGGCAAGCCTTGTTACGAGCTTCCGAAGCAGCCCGTCAGCCGTTCTTAATGGTCTTCTGGTGTGAGGGCCAGACAAGTGCCTGGGCTGACGGCGCTATCCGAACGCATCATGCTCCCTGACGCACAGGGCCACGATTGACATAATCCGGTGCGCTCCGTCTTATCGCGCGAAACATAATTTGAGAGGCCCTGATGGCGACAGCGGTGAAGCCGCCAGCGATCTGGATGATACTGATCGCTGCGTTCCTCGACATGATGGCGATGGGCATCGTCATGCCGGTTTTACCCGGTCTGATCGAGGACCTGACCGGATCGCAGGCCGCGGCTGGCATCTGGACAGGTGTGATCGGTAGCCTCTGGGCCCTCATGCAGTTCATCTGCGCACCCGTAATCGGCAGCTTGTCAGACCGATTTGGGCGGCGGCCTGTCATCCTGATCTCAACGGCTGGACTCGCCCTGGACTGGATCATGATGGCGCTAGCCCCCAATCTATGGTGGCTCGTCGCAGGGCGCATCATAGGTGGCATCACCTCAGCAAGCGCGACAGCACTGTTTGCCTACATGGCAGATGTCACATCTCCAGAAAATCGTGCCCGGGCCTTCGGCTTGATCGGGGCAGCGATTTCGGCCGGATTCGTGCTCGGCCCTGCTCTTGGCGGCGTACTCGGCGATATGGCTCCACGCCTCCCCTTCTGGGTTGCTGCCGGGGTTTCAGGAGCCGCTTTCCTCTACGGACTTGTGGTTCTTACCGAGTCCCTCCCGCCAGAGCGCCGTCAGCCCTTCACCTGGCGAACCGCCAACCCACTCTCGGCATTGCACATGCTGGCCACACGACGTGAGCTTTCCTCGGCGTCTGTAAGCGTGTTTCTGCTCACATTCTCGCACCGTCTGTTCATGACGGTCTTCGTGCTGTTCGCAGGTCATCAGCATGGACTTTCGACGCTCCAGATCGGAGCCTTGCTCGCGTTCTCTAGCGTGCTCGACCTGCTCATGCAGGGTGTCATCGTCGGCCCTGCGACCAGACGTTTTGGCGATCGCCGCACAATCGTTGTCGGCCTTGCCGGCGGCACGCTCAGCTTTCTTGCCATGGGCATCGCCCCAACCGCCACCTGGTTCGTGATCGCGATGGTCCCAGCTTCGCTGATGGGACTGGCCGAGCCGACACTGAGGTCCGTTCTCTCCCGCCGGGTGACCGAGAACGAGCAAGGCCAGCTTCAGGGCGCCATGCAAAGTCTTGCGAGTGTGGCGGGGATCAGCGGGCCCGCCTTCTTCGGTTGGCTCTACGCGGCTTCGATCGGCACCATGCCCGGTCTAAGCTTCATGGTAGCCTCGGGGCTTCTGGCGATAGCGGCGGTGTTCGCCGGCGCTCGGCGCGAGCAGGCCGACGCATCGCCGCAACTGGGCTGAACCGATCTCTAGACGCCCTCAATTCGGATTCCGGATCAGGAAGATGAGCCCTGCTCTGAGCAGACTTTCAGAGCGAACAAAGCGTACGCTCAGCCGGTGCCACGACTTCCCGCCAATGCAGATCCGAGATGATCATCTGCGCTTGAGACAGAAGCTGACGCTTCTCCGGTCAGCAGCTTTCGCAGGCGCGAGTGGATCAGCACGTTCTCCATTATGCGGCCAAGAACCCACAGGGCAAAAAAGATCCCCATGAAGACATAGGCTGTCGTCATCGAAGGCTTCCGACTGCGCTTGCCGATCTCTTCATCATCTTTCTTCTTTTCAGGCTTCGCAGCACCGAGGATCTGATCAATCGCGTGCATCGGCACGTCTTCAGGCTTCACCTTGGACCGCTTCTTTGCCGCTTCGGCCTTGGCGGCGACGACTTCCGGCGGATTGCGCCACTTATCCAGGGCGACTCCCAAATGGCCGACGGCGAAGAATAGCGCGGGTGCAAGAAAGCAGGCGAGAAGCGCCCGGCTCATCATGTCATACCGCAGGACACCATCACAGACGCGCAAGGTACCACTGTCGAATATCGACATCTTGTCCTGCGGGAGCTGGCCTTTCTTGGTGAAGCTCAGCGTGTTCCCTTCGATGC
Source organism: Novosphingobium rhizovicinum (assembly GCF_040813635.1). Lineage (NCBI taxonomy): Bacteria > Pseudomonadati > Pseudomonadota > Alphaproteobacteria > Sphingomonadales > Sphingomonadaceae > Novosphingobium > Novosphingobium rhizovicinum. Next base: position 33,131 of record NZ_JBFNXR010000054.1, read on the forward strand.
GGTAGGACGTACCCTTTTCTTCGAACAGCACACCAAGACGGCTCAGGTTCTGCGAAGAGGATTTGGTCGGGTCGACCTGAAGCGTCCCTCTTACTCGCCAAATCCAGTCGATGCCAGGTAAGTTCACGACGCCTCCTTCTACACAGCTACACGACGGATGCTTTTGCTATACTCTCTTCATTCAGCCGGAACTGCGGTACCCTGTCGACGATCAGCGAGCTTCTTCTTGAGCAGCTTGTAGGGCTCCGAGAAGGTGTAGTGCATGGTTTCCCAGATCGACATGCGGCGCCCACCTTCCTGGCCGAGCAACTCGGCTTCTCCGTCTTTGCAGGTGCCGTGGATACGATCGATGAAGATCCAGGTGCCCGAATAGTTGCTGCGTGTGCTCTCGTAATCCTGCGCATGGTGCAGGCTGTGATGCTCGGTGGTGTTGAAGATCTTGAACCACCACTTTGGAGTGTTGAAGCGGATGTTGCAGTGCTGATAGGTGCCGACGGCCAGACCGAAGGCGCCAGCAAGAAGTACGGCACGCGGCAGAAAGTCGAACAAGCCACCAACTCCGAGCCCGATCAGGAAAATCTCGATCGGGTTGCCGACGCTTCCTTTTTGCACGTTGAGTTGGGTGACAAAATGATGCGGTGCATGCGTGAGCCACAGGGGGTACCAGTTATGCATGCCCCGATGCATCCAGTACTGGAAGTAGTCGCCGATGAATGAGATCAGGAAAGCCTGTATCAGCAGCGGCAGCCCCATAAACCATGCGAACTTAGCGAGCTCAAAGTTATCCTGGAACCAGCCGATGATGGCATCGCTGTTTATGGGACCGAAAAATACCCTCACAAACATCATGCCCATGGCGACGTAGAAAGTGTCACATGCCAGCTCTTTCCAGGTATGCTGCCAACTCTTGTAGCGAGGGCTAACCCACTCGAGCCCCAACATGAAGAACTTGACCCCTAGGCCAATCCACAGCGTCACGGACGGCTTAATCCAAGCATCCGGTGCATAATAGTAGAACGCAATCACCGCGATTAAGAAAGCAGGCTGGAAATGAGTGAAGAATGCCTGCTTTATGGGTCCACCTTGAACCCGCCCCAAATTTTCGAGCCCCATCGTAACGGGAGCGCTCACCATATAGGAGGGCTTTTCGGCTGCGATTGTGTCACTCATTTCCAGATCTCTCTCGATGAGTTGCTGCAGCGTTATTGTCGATTGCTGCTGGCACCGGTGTAAGAGCGGCAACAGATAGCGACCCTAGGTCGCGATCTGGTCATCGGCTCTGTCGTTCGACTTCTCTGGCCAGCACGATGCTGCAAACGCTATCATCGATGAAGTGAGACAAATCCGATGTGGGGCAGAGATTGGATCTATGGCCTCAGTTCGGAGTCTGTTTGCTCCCGCTCTTTTTGGGTTATCCTACTCGCCAGCCTGTGCGTCCTGCGGGCCAGACCGCGGCGCTGCGGCCGCGAGTTGTGCGTTCTGAATCCATCCGAACACAATCTCCCCGCAACAAGGAATGAAACATGACGACCCGAGCCTTCGGCGCTCACGCAGCCGACAAGCCGCTTGAGCCGATCCGGATCGAGCGCCGTCAGCCCGGCCCGACTGATGTGCAGATTGAGATCGCTTACTGCGGCGTCTGCCATTCGGACTTGCATCAAGTGCGCTCTGAGTGGGGCGGCACGCTTTATCCCTGCGTGCCCGGACATGAGATCGTCGGCGAGGTGAGCGCCGTCGGAGACAAAGTAAGTCGCTTTCAGGTTGGCGACACCGTCGGTGTCGGCTGCATGGTCGACAGCTGCCGCCAATGCGCCTCCTGCCGCGAAGGAGAGGAGCAATACTGCACGGGACCGACTTGGGTCGGACCTACAATGGCCCGACTGAAGATGCCCCTGGCCACACCTTGGGTGGATATTCAGAACGGATCGTTGTGGACGAGGATTTCGTTCTTCACATCCGCCATCCAAAGGAGCAGTTGGCTGCGGTCGCCCCGCTGCTTTGCGCAGGCATAACGACCTATTCCCCCTTCCGCCGCTGGAAGGTCGGCCCGGGCCAGAAGGTGGGCGTCGTGGGTATTGGCGGCCTTGGACACATGGGGATCAAGATTGCCCACGCCATGGGAGCGCATGTCGTCGCCTTCACCACTTCTGAAAGCAAACGGGACGACGCAAGTAAGCTCGGCGCCGACGAAGTCATCAATTCACGGAACGCCGAAGAGGTGGAAAGCCATGCCGGCAGCTTCGACTTCATCCTCGACACCGTAGCGGCAAGTCATGATCTCGACGCTTTGACGGCTCTCCTCAAGAAGGACGGCACGCTCACCCTTGTCGGCGTGCCTGAGCACCCGCACCCCTCTCCTGCTGCCGCGAACCTCATCTTCCAACGTCGTTCAATTGCTGGATCGCTGATCGGCGGCATCGCGGAAACGCAAGAGATGCTCGACTTCTGCGCGGAGCACAAGATCGTGGCCGACGTGGAAATGATCCGCGTCCAGCAAATTGACGAAGCCTACAACCGCATGCAACGCAGCGACGTGAAATACCGGTTCGTGATCGATAACAGCACCCTTACCGGCTGATGGTCAGCAAGGGTTCGGACGGGGAGTGGCGGCCGGAGCAATCTGCAGCCACATGTAGGGGGTACGACCGAGCAGCGCTGACGTGGCGCAGGCGAAAAGGTGAAAGAGCAAATCACAGTCCGATCGCGAGACGCTTAACGCGGCGGCCGCGATTCGAACCCAGACTAGACTTAGTAGACCCGTACCGTGCGGGCGCCTCTCTCTGTTGGTCTGACGTGTCGGCAGCACGATTTGAACAGATGGCAGATCACCCCGCCTCCTCCCGTGCGTAAGACGGCAAGGGCTAGACCCCCTCGACTCCACTGCCTGCACAGCGGGCCCCGCACTCGGGAAGGCGGCCACTAGGCTCGGAAAGGGAAAAGCGATTCTCCCAGCCACACGCCCAACCACGTCCATCTTCAAACCGAGGAAAATGCTAATAAAACAATGGTAGCGGAGGAGGGACTCGAACCCCCGACACGCGGATTATGATTCCGCTGCTCTAACCGGCTGAGCTACTCCGCCATTCTGTTCACCAATGCTGCGGTACTAACCGCCTCCGTGGTGCAGGCCGCGTCCCTTAGGGCCAGGATCGCTGGCGGTCAATCACTGAGTTCCGCTTTTTATCCTCGAAATGAAAATGTGCGGATCGGACGCCACAGGCCGCCCTCATAGGCGTAGAGGCCGAGGCCTTTGAAACGGAACGACCGTCGGCTGAGGGTCGCCTTCAGCTCTGCCTGGAGAGTTCGGGCTGCGTCGTGACTGACCTTGTTCTGGATCGTGATATGCAGACGCAGGGAACGGGCGTCCTGATTGGTCAGCAAGCCGTGCATGCGGTCCGCGATAAGGCCGTGAATGGCAATCAACTCAGGGCTGTCGACGTCCAACGCGGTACCCCCGCCCAGGTTCATCAGGCCTGAGATGCTGGCGGGCGGCGGCGGCGCGGCGGTGATTTGCGCCAAGCATCGCCGCAGTTCGTCTTCCGCTGACGGCGGCAAGGCATGGAACAGCGTAACGTGAGCTCGCAACCGGTTCCGATCAGGAGGATAATGCGCACGTCGAAGCGCATCTGCCCAAGCCAGAACGTCCGGCGGCAGCTCTGCTGTCACGAGGAGCGGAGCCCTTCGCTGCACTGGCTCTAAGTGCGATTCAGACTGCAACCGCTCTCCGTTCACCGGTTCGCCGTTCTCTCATGGATTGCCCGAACGGAGCACCTCGAGAACTCGCTCAGGCGCTGAGGCGCCGTAGGGATCTTCATCCAGGCCGGAGTCGTTGATGCCCGGCTCCTCGAACCATGCCGTGACCGTGTTGTCGTCTACAATCATGGCGTAACGCCAGGAGCGCTGACCAAAACCAAGGTGGTCCTTGTTGATGAGCATGCCCATGCGCCGGGTGAAGCTGCCCGAGCCGTCTGGCAGTAGCTTCACCTTCTCAAGCCCCAGCTTCTGACCCCACTGATACATCACAAAGGCATCATTCACCGAGACGCAGTAGACCTCATCCACTCCGGCCTTGCGAAAATCATCATAATAGCGCTCGAAAGCGGGACATTGCTCATTGGAACACGTGGGCGTGAACGCACCGGGAAGCGAAAACACCACAACTTTCTTACCCCCGAACTCCTCGCGCACATTCAGGTCCTGCCAGCGGAAGGGATTGTCTCCGCCGAGCGTCTCATCGCGCACGCGCGTCTTCAGGGTCACGTCGGGTATCTCACTCTTGACCATGCTTGTGCTTCCTTCCTGCGACTTCCCGAGGGCGTCCTTTGGCCATTGTCAGAAGGCCTCAGCCCCTCCAATGTTCCGGCGCGAGACGGAGAAGTTGCATGCCTTACGCGGCCTTCTTGCAGCCTCCCGACGCAGGCGATTTGCGGCCACTATCGACGTGTCACGCTGCTCTTTCCAAACGGCGCCGCGCGGGCTAGTTCCCGGCCAGGCAAGGAGACCGTTCGATGACGCAAGCTGACAACAGACGCATGTCGCGCCTGGTGGCGAAACCTTGATGGGACAGCGCATACTCGTCGTCGACGACGAAATGCTCGTGGCAATGATGCTCGAGGATATGCTGGCCGACCTGGGCTATGAAGTCGTAGGCCCCGCATCGAACTTGAACGACGCGATGGAGTATGCCTCGAACGAGGAGCTCCATTGCGCAATTTTGGACCTCAACCTTGGCCGAGGGGTACTCTCCACACCTGTGGCCGAAGTGCTCAAGGCCCGTGGCGTGCCGTTCCTTCTGGCGACGGGCTATGGGGCGAACGCGCAGACAGACGCCCTCGGTCATGCCGGATTGCTCGGCAAACCCTTCTCTACGGGTGATGTCGAAGACGCACTGAAGTCGCTGCTGGGTTAGCAAGCGGGCGGGACGCTCGTGGTGGAGCATTCTCATGTTGGCCGATCACCGTCATCGGCTCGGACGATGCGGCTAGCGAAGATGTAGAGCGCTTCCGCTCAAGGCGGGAACGCTCTGGCACCGCTGGCCTACCCTTCGATGATTTTGTGAATACGGTTGGCCAGCACATCCATGCTGAAGGGCTTGGTGATCAGTTCCATGCCCGCCTCCAGGAATCCTGACGCAAGCGCCGCATTCTCGGCATACCCGGTCATGAAAAGTACCTTCAAGTCCGGTCGGGACAAGCGTGCACGCTCCGCCACCTGCTGACCGTTAAGGCCGGGCAGCCCGATATCCGTCACCAGCAGATCGATCCGTCTAGGTTCTTGAAGGATGGCGAGCCCCTCTGGCCCGTCTGGGGCCTCGATCGGCTGATACCCCAGCTCATTCAGCACTTCGACGATGAGGCCCCTCACAACGGGTTCGTCTTCCACCACCAGGACGACCTCGCCGGCCTTGCTGTCAGGCGCCCCTTCAGACCGGACGCTCGGCTCTTCTTCAAGTCCAGCGGCGTCGATAAAGCGGGGGAGGTAGATCTTGACCGTACTGCCTAACCCGAGCTCCGAGTAAATGACCGCATAGCCTTCTGATTGGCGTGCGAAGCCATAGATCATGGAGAGGCCCAGGCCCGTACCTTGCCCCGCCGGCTTGGTGGTAAAGAATGGCTCGAAAGCGCGTGCCATGGTGGCCTTATCCATGCCAACGCCCGTGTCACTGACGCAGATACAAACATATCGCCCGGGCCGGACGTCCCGCTGTTGCGCAATGACAGGACTGTCCAACTGCGCGTTCGACGTCTCGATCGTCAGCCTCCCGCCATCGGGCATGGCATCGCGTGCGTTGATCGCGAGATTGAGGATCGCGCTTTCCAGCTGGTTGGGGTCACAGCGAGTCAGCCAAAGATCGTCGTTGAGGGTCAGGTTCAAGTCGATGCGCTCACCCATGGTGCGGCGCAGGAGATCCTCCATGGATGAAACCAGCGGATTGGAGCGCACCGGCCGGGGATCGAGCGGCTGCCGGCGGGAGAATGCCAGCAGTCGGTGAGTCAGCGCAGCGGCGCGCTCTGCCGAGCCGCGAGCGCCCTCCAGCCAACGCTTCAGGTCATCGGTGCGACCTTTGAGCAGCCGGTTCTGCATGATATCAAGGCTGCCGGTGATCCCTTGCAGCAGATTGTTGAAATCGTGAGCAATTCCGCCTGTGAGTTGACCGACGGCTTCCATTTTCTGGCTTTGGCGTAACGCCTCTTCTATCTCACGCTGCTCCGTGATGTCGCGCCCGATGGCGTGGATCCGGCCGTTGGCAGGCACTGCAGTCCATTCCAGCAAGCGGAAGCTGCCGTCCTTCGCACGATAGCGATTCTCGAAGGCCAACGTAGCGGCCCCCTCTCCGAGCTTGCGAACCTCGGCTGCGGTGGCGGGTAGATCATCCGGATGCAGGAACTGGTCGAGAGAGCGGCCGACCATTTCCTCCTCCGCCCATCCCAGCATACGGCTCGCCGAAGGGTTTACCGCGGTTATTAATCCCGCAAAATCGCAGACCAGCATCAGATCCTGGCTGATCGTCCACAGGCGTTCGCGATCCTGGGCGGAAGCCACTTCCGCCTGTTTCTGCGCTTCAATCTCAGTATTCGTGCCAACCCATGCTGTGATCTTTCCTTGAGCATCGGTCAGGGCTTGGGCGCGCGCAAGATGCCAGCGATAGGTGCCCGAACGGTCGCGGATGCGGAACTCTGCCTCGTAGCGCTCACCGCTCGCAAGCGCAGTTCTCCATCTGTGCAACGTATCGTGAAGATCATCAGGATGGACGAATTGCATCCACGCGGTGCCGGTCAGGGTTCCCAATGGTTCACCGCAATAAGCATAGACCTGATCGTTGAACCAATCGAGCCATCCATCCGCGCGCGCTGTCCACGCCTGGTTGGGCATGTTCTGGGCAAGAGCGCTGAACTGCGCCTCGCTCTTCTCGAGGGCCCGTTGCATATGGAGCCGGTCGGTCACGTCGTGGACGACACCAACGAGACGCAGCGGCTGCCCATCCTCGTCATACTCGTAGTCAGCCTTGCGTACGATGGTGCGCTCATCCCCATCACTCGCCCGCCGAATATGGTACTGAACCTCAAGCGCGGCCGTTCCTTCGCTGCGGCTGGTCTGGTTCGATATCAGCCATCGGTCCTCAGGAAGGACCAGCTGCTCAAGCTCGGCAGCTTGTATCTCTTCCCTGGGCTCGATACCGAAAATGCGGCAAAACTGCTCCGTGGCACTGATCGTATCCGTGCCAATCTCGATCGAAAAGAGGCCCACCCCGCCAGCAGCTTGGGCGCGCCTCAACCGTTCCTCGCTGACCCGCAGGGCCTCCTGCGCCTCATACTCAACGGTCCGGTCACGCATCAGTTTTACGAAGCCAATGGCTTCACCTTCAGCGTTTCTCAGCGGGGTCATCTCGCTTAACCCCCAAAAGCGCTCGCCTGTTTTGCGAACATGCCAGCGCGCATCATGCGCCCGACCGGTCTCCAGCGCCTCGCGCCGCTTGGCCGAAGGACGATCCGAAGCGACGTCCTCGGGAGTGAACACAAGGCCGATAGACTGACCGATCATCTCGGCCTCGGTCCAGCCGAGCACTTCCGCCGCGCCGCGGTTCCACGAAGTGATGGTCCCATCCAGGTCAGTGGCGACAATGCCGTAATCGATGGCACTGTCGAGGATCTGGCGGTTATAGGCCTGCCGTTCACGAAGCGTGCCTTCTGCACCGACTCTCTGGATGTGCGCCCAGGACCGCTGCGTGACTTCCCGCAGGAGGCTCTGTTCGTAGTCTTGCCAGGTCCGCGGTTGCTTGTCGTGAATTGCCATCAGGGCAATCAGCCGCCCGCGCTCTACCAGCGGCATGCAGATTGTGGCGCTTATGCCGATATCCTGGAACGTCCTGGCCGCTTCAGGGGCGAGTTCGGCGCTCACATCGTTGACAATCAGCGGTCGCCCGGCGTGCAGATCCTGAACCGCCCGCTCACCAAATGCCGCGAGGCTGTAGTGCCCTACGATTGAAGGCGAACCCGGGGCATGCCAATCCCCCCGAATGGTAAAGCCGTCCTGGTCTTCATCCATGTCCGCGTAGGCGCAATCCGACAGGTTCAGATGCTGCGCCGTCAGGCGGGTTGTAACGGCGAGCACCTCGGCTGCATCGCGGCTTCCTGCGACGGCCTGTGACAACTCGTCGAAGAAGCGCAGTCGCGCTTCGCTCTCTTCCAACGCCCTTCGCGCCCGAACCGCCTCGCTCGTCTCCACGACAACCGCGATGACGCCCCCTGGGAGGCCGTCATCCCCCGGCACGGGTGAGTAGTCCAGGTTCATCCAGACACGCTCGGGGCGACCGTCGCGGTGGAGAATCAACTCGTGATCCCTGTAGCTCAGCGAGCCTCCAGACAGCCCCACGCGCATAACATTATCGTTGAAGTCCGCGATTTCATCCCAGCCTTCCCGGACGTTGGAACCGAGCAGTCTGGAATCTCTGCCTCCCGCGAACCCCGAATAGGCATCGTTGTAGATCATCACGCCCTGCTCTCCCCAGAGCAGAACGAGAGGCACGGGGCTGGTCAGCATCATGCTTACGGTGTGGCGAAGGCTGGCAGGCCACTGTCCTATGGGTCCGATCGGCGTCGCAGACCAGTCAAAGGTGGCGATCCGCCGCGCGAGTTCACTCCCGGGGCTCAGAAATGAAATAGGAACTCCTGGAGAGTCCGAATCCGACCCCATTGTTGACTGCTTTCCGGAGGCGACACTGCGCATGTACTACAAACCCGCCCCAAATCAGGCGAAAAACGCGGCGTGCAGGCGAGAGTTCCCTGTAAACTCTCGCCTATATCTCAACGCCTCGCGCCCCTACCTGGCACACGTCAATCGCGTTCGAGATCGAACAGATTGTGGAACTGCCGCGGCTGCGAACGCCAATACTGGGGAGGAGCCTTTACCTGCGCCCCAAGCTGTGCCGCAGCGTGCCAGGGCCAACGCGGATTGTAGAGCATACCGCGCGCCAGAGCGACCATATCGGCATCACCGGTCCCAACGATGGCCTCAGCCTGCTCCGGCTCGTTGATGAGGCCCACCGCGACGACCGGCATCTCAACGGCTGCCTTGACGGCGCGTGCAAGTGGAACTTGATAGTTCGGCCCGATGGGGATCTGCTGTTGAGGGTCGAGCCCACCACTGGACACGTGCGCCGCGGCACAGCCTCGCCGCTCAAGAGCTTGGAACAAGGCGATTGTCTCGTCTACGTCCCAGCCTCCCTCCATCCAGTCCGTGCCTGAAGCGCGGACGGTGACCGGCCTGTCTGCAGGGAAGGCTTCGCGAACAGCGTCGAAGACCTCAAGCGGAAAGCGCATCCGGTTCTCGAGGCTACCCCCGTACTCGTCGTCCCGACGGTTGGAGAGCGGCGAGAGGAATTCGTGCATCAAGTAGCCATGGGCCATGTGCAACTGTATCGCATCGATCCCAAGCCGTGCAGAACGGCGGGCCGCCTCCGCAAAGGCGTGCACGAGGCGCGCCAAACCGGCCTTGTCGATCGCACTCGGAGCGTTTTCACCGGGCGAGAAAGGCAGCGCTGAAGGAGCATGGGTCTGCCACCCGTTCGTCTCGCTTGGCGCAACCTGAGCTCCGCCTTTCCACGGCAGATCGGTCGACGCTTTGCGGCCGGCATGGGCCAGCTGGATAGCGATCGGCATATCGGAATAACGCCGCACCCCTTCCAAGGTGCGCGCAATCGCGGCTTCGGTCTCGTCGTCCCAGAGCCCGACGTCGGCATAAGTGATGCGGCCTTCGGGGACGACGGCGGTCGCCTCAATCGTCAACAAGCCCGCGCCTGATTGAGCGAGCTGCCCCAGGTGCATCAGGTGCCAATCGGTCATACACCCCTCGACCGCAGAGTACTGGCACATCGGCGCGATGACGATGCGGTTTTCTAGCGAGAGGCCACCCACTCGGATGGGCTCGAACAGCTTGGATGAGGACAAGGAACACTCCTGATGTGTGCGAGTGCGCCATCTGGGTACTGCGGGTGCACTGGACAAGCGGCGAGACAGCCCAAGAACAGCAAAGGCGGCGCTCCCGCGAAGGAGCACCGCCTCATTGCCATATCCCTTAGAAGAGCGTTCAGGCTGCTGCGGCAGCCTCCGTCTTCTGCGTCGAGCCCTTGTAGATCTCGTCGATGGCGCTGCCGAGCGCCTCGTTGAACTCGGCATCGCTCATCTGGGCACGCAGATCTTCCAGCAGCGCACGGCTGAAGCTGGCAATGATGCCCTTGTTCTTGGCCAGTTCCGCACAGGCCTCAGGGCGCTTGTACCCGCCCGAAAGCGCCACGACCCGCAGAACCTTGGGATGAGAAACCAGCGGATCGAACGTACCGGGCTTCACCGGCAGAGAGAGCTTGAGCATGACCCGCTTGCCCTCCGGCAGCTCGTCGAGGTTCTTGAGGATCTCCCTGAGGAGGATCTCGTCACACTGCGCCCGCGTCTCGCTCTTGATGTTCACCTCGGGCTCGATGATCGGCATCATGCCATGGCTGAGCACCTGCTTACCGACTTCGAACTGCTGTTTGACGACAGCGGAAATGCCCTCTTCATTGGCAGAGTTGATGACCGACCGCTCCTTGGTGCCGTAGACGCCAAGCGCCTTCGAACGCTCCAGCAGGGCATCCAGCGTCGGCATCGGCTTCATCAGCTGCACGCCGTTCGCCTCGTCCTCCAAACCCTTGTCGATCTTGATAAAGGGCACCACGCCCTTTGCGATCAGCGCCTGCGGCGTCGGCACCCCGTCGACCTGGCCGTCCATCGTGCGCTCAAAGAGGATGGCGCCGATCACCTTGTCGCCGGTGAACACCGGAGAGGAGATGATGCGGCTGCGCATGTCGTGAATCAAACCGAACATTTCTTCTTCGGTGTTCCAGGCGCCCTCTTCGATGCCGTAGCCTTTGAGAGCCTTGGGCGTCGACCCGCCGCTTTGGTCGAGTGCGGCGATGAAACCTTTGCCTTCAGCCATCTTGGCGGTCATTTCGGAGGTTTGCATGAAAATCCCTCTGTTAGTTCGGAACAGGTCTGATTCATTATCGAGTGCCCCGGTTTTTCGCAACTGCGGCATCTATGTTGTTAATCATATCACACGCCAAGTGGCCTTGTGTCACGGGCGCTCCGCCTCAGAAGCGCAGTCCACTTCCTGCGAAGCGGGAGATCGTACCAGCGGACCGCAATCCATGCTGCAGTCAGCATCGTAATCAGGAACAGGGCACCCGCAGGAAGAGGGGACAAACCCATCTCACGAACTGCAGCACGCATCGGCTCGATGAAGGACCAATGCACTGCATATAGAGCGTAGGAAACCTCGCCCGTGAATGCAGCGGCTGGAACCGCGAAGCGCACTGGCTCACACCTGCTGCCAAGGAAAACCAGCAACGGCGAGAAGAACAGGATGATGGCCAGATCGTAGAGTGCACTCCACTCCCCAACCACCGGCCATGATAGAAGCACTCCAATCGCAGCGATGCACGCAACGCCAAGCCAGCTCGAGGCGCGTAAGTGTGGGGAGGGATCTCCGTCGGGCGATGCGGCTTTCCGTCCCCACCTGCCCTCCGGCAGCATGGCGATCAGAGCCCCCAGCGTGAAGGAAAAGGCTGTGCGCATCAAAGCGATGCTGTGTTCACCCCACAGGGCGCCGATGTTGCCTGAGCCATTGGCGATCACGACCGGCACCATCCCGACGGCCGCGGCTACACAGATCGCTGCCAAAGCCCACGCGGGAATCCGAAACAGCAACGCAATCAGCGCCAGATTCGCCAGGATCTCGAAAAACAGCGACCATGACGGAACATTGAGCGGGTAGAGCGGCAAGCTGGCGGGCGAAGGCAGCATCAAGCCGTTGAACGCCAGCGCGCTGACAACTTCATGCAGCGGAAGCGCCTTGGAATCACCGCTCAGCAGTTGCTGCAGAGCAAGCGCCCCCCCCAGCAACAATCCCAACAGGAACAGAGGATAAAGCCGAGCGAGCCGCTGTACCATGAAGCGCCCAATGCCCAGGCCCTGCCTGAACCGGGGGAAATAGCTCCGGTACAGTACGAATCCGGACAGGACGAAGAAGAAGTCGACCGCCACGTAGCCGTGAGGCACCAAGGCAACGTCGAAATGGAACAAGGCCACGGCAATGGCCGCAAGCCCGCGCATACCGTCGAGCGTCACATAGCGGCCCAGCCCCGACCCTGCTGGACCGGGGCATGCCTCTGGTAACGGCTTCATCATCGCCGCGGCCTTGCTGCTGACCAGCCTTACGCTTGAAGCGCGGCCACCCCGGGGAGTTCCTTACCTTCCATCCACTCGAGGAACGCGCCGCCCGCGGTAGAGATGTAGGAGAAGTCCTGCGCCACTCCCGCATGGTTAAGCGCTGCAACCGTATCGCCACCGCCAGCTACCGAGACCAGAGATCCCTCACGCGTCAACGCTGCGGCCGTCTTGGCGAGCGCCACCGTTGCAGCGTCGAAAGGGGCCATCTCAAAGGCGCCGAGAGGCCCATTCCAAACCAGCGTCTTGCAGGTCTTGAGTACGTCTCCCAGCGCTTCAGCAGCCGCCGGACCGGCGTCGAGGATCATCTCGTCCGCCGCAACCTCATGCACATTGCAAGTGCGAAGGCTCGCGGGGTTTGCAGCGAATTCTTTGGAAACGACAACCTCATAAGGCAGGTGTACCGTACAGCCCGACTTATCAGCCGCTTCCAGGATCTGGTTCGCTGTCTCCGCGAGGTCATGCTCGCAAAGCGACTTGCCGACATCCACCCCCTTGGCCGCAAGGAAAGTGTTGGCCATGCCGCCACCGATGATGAGGTGGTCCACCTGCGTCACCAGATGCGTAAGAACATCGAGCTTCGATGAAACCTTCGCGCCGCCGACAACTGCGGCAACCGGCTTTTCCGGCTTGCCAAGCGCCTTATCCAGGGCCTTCAGTTCGGCTTCCATTGAGCGACCGGCGTACGCAGGCAGCGCCCGCGCCAGTCCTTCGGTGGTGGCGTGTGCACGGTGCGCGGCAGAAAACGCGTCATTGACGTAGAAGTCGGCGTTTTCGGCAATCGCCTTCACCAGTTCCGGATCGTTCTTCTCTTCGCCCTTCCAGAAGCGCGTGTTCTCCAGAATCGCGATGTCGCCGGGACGAAGAATGCCCACGGCCTGCTTGACCACGTCACCAGCGATCTCGGGGACGAACATCACTTCCTTGCCGATCACCTTCTCGACCGCGCCCACGACCATCGAGAGTGACTGGGTCGACACACGCTCGCCCTTGGGACGGCCGAAGTGCGCGAGCAGGAGGACCTTGGCTCCCTTCTCGGACAGTTCCAGGATCGTTGGCGCGGCAGCCCGTATACGCGTATCGTCCGTTACCGCCCCATCCTGCATGGGGAGGTTAAGGTCAACGCGGACCAACGCGACCTTGCCATTCACGTTGGAAAGATCGTCCAAGGTCTTGAAAGCGCTCATGTTTCGATCCTTATCTCGTCGCCGATGGCGACTGTACCGTCCGCAATCACTCTGCCGAGCAAGCCACCGCGCCAATCTGGCGTGAGAGCAGCCTCAAGCCCGGGCCACAACTCATCCATGCGCCCGCAGGGATCGCATTCAAGCGTTATCCTTATGCGCAGACTATCACCCACGGAGACGATATAGCCCCCGTCTCTGGGGAAGCGCAGCCCCTCAACGAAGAAGTTGGTTCGGCGCGTATGCCATGGCAACACGGCACTGCCGGAAAGACCAAGCTCAGCCATAGCACAGGCCCAGCTTTCGGCTTCCAGTACAGAGACCTGTCGGCGTCCCCTGGCGCCAGGCCGAACGCGGCCGCGCAGGTCCCCCTGCACGCCCTCGTCGACAGTCACGAAGACGGTATCGAGCAACTCCATGGCTGCACGCGACCGTGGACGCCGCGCGATGCCAATGAGTCTGCCCGATACCGACATCCGTCAGCAGTGTCCGATCAGAGCAGGCCCGCCATTACGCCAGCCGTATCGACCATGCGGTTGGAGAAGCCCCACTCGTTGTCATACCAGGACAGAACGCGAACCAGCTTGCCTTCGAGCACAGCGGTTTCGAGGCTGTCGATCGTCGACGAATGCGGATCGTGGTTGAAGTCGATCGAAACCAGCGGCTCCTCAGTGTAGCCGAGAACGCCCTTGAGCGGACCTTCAGCGGCAGCCTTGAGCAGCTTGTTGACCTCTTCGGTGGTGGTGTCGCGCGAAGGCGTGAAGACCAGGTCGACCACCGAGACGTTGGGGGTGGGCACGCGGATTGAGGAACCGTCGAGCTTGCCCTTGAGGTCTGGAAGAACCTCACCCACGGCAACCGCGGCGCCGGTGCTGGTCGGGATCATGTTCATCGCCGCAGCGCGAGCACGACGGGGATCCTTGTGAATCTGATCGAGGATCTTCTGGTCGTTGGTGTAAGAGTGGATCGTGGTCATCAGGCCGCGCTCGATGCCGATCGCCTCGTGCAGGACCTTGGCGAAGGGCGCCAGGCAGTTCGTGGTGCACGACGCGTTCGAGACGACCCGATGGTCAGCGGTCAGTTTGTCGTGGTTGACGCCGTATACGACGGTCAGATCGACACCCTTGGCGGGCGCCGAGATCAACACGCGTTTGGCACCTGCTTCGATGTGCTTCGAAGCACTAGCCTTGTCCGCGAAGAAGCCCGTGCACTCCAGCGCGATGTCGATGCCGTTCTCAGCGTGCGGCAGGTTCGCTGGATCGCGCTCCGCGGTCACCTTGATGCGGGTGCCGTTGATGATCAGGTCGTTACCGTCGACTTCGACGGTGCCCGGGAAAGTGCCATGCACGGAATCGCGCTTGAACAGCAGCGCGTTCGACTTGGCGTCGGCAAGGTCGTTGATCGAGACCAGTTCGAGACCGCAATCGGGCCGCTCGAGAATGGCGCGAGCGACGTTGCGCCCAATACGTCCGAAACCGTTGATCGCAACCTTGGTCGCCATGAGAAGTACTCCTCCTTACGTGCTGAGCTTATCCAGAATTTTGGGAACGATCGCATCCGCAGTGAAACCAAAGCGCGCGAAAAGATCCTTGGCTGGGGCCGAAGCGCCGAACCGATCGATACCGACGTTCAGGCCGTTCGACATTGTGTAGCGTTCCCAGCCCCAGGTTACGCCTGCTTCGATCGAGACGCGCAGGATCTGCGATGGCTCCACGTCAGGCAGCAACTCGCGCTTATAAGCCTCATCTTGCTGCTCGAACAGTTCGAGGCAAGGAGCCGAGATCACGTCCGCCCCGATGCCTTGGGACTCAAGACGCTCGGCGACTTCGACAGCGACCTGCACTTCAGAGCCGGTGGCCATCAGGATCACCTTGCGCTCTGCTTTCGCCGACTTGAGGCGGTAGGCCCCGCGGGCGGACTGCATGTCGCCTTCCTTGCGCAGTTGCGGCAGGTTCTGGCGGGTTAGCGCAAGCACCGACGGAGTCTCGGGCGTCTGGAGTGCCAGCAACCAGCACTCCGCTGTCTCGATCAGATCCGCCGGACGGAACACGTTGAGGTTCGGGATCAGGCGCATCGACATGATATGCTCGATCGGCTGGTGCGTCGGACCGTCTTCGCCAAGGCCGATGGAGTCGTGCGTAAGGACGTAGATTGCCCTCGTCTGCTGCAGCGCGGACATGCGGATCGCATTGCGGCAATAGTCCGAGAAGATCAGGAATGTGCCACCATAAGGGATTACGCCCCCGTGGAGAGCCATGCCGTTCATCGCTGCAGCCATGCCGAACTCGCGAATGCCGTAATAGATGTAGCGGCCCGCGTAGTCCTCAGAAGTGAGCGGCGCCTGGTTCTTCGCCTTGGTGTTGTTGGATCCGGTGAGATCGGCCGAGCCGCCGATCATCTCTGGGATGAGCGGGACCAGTACGTTAAGTGCGTTCTCTGATGCCTTGCGGGTAGCGACGCTGGCATCACCATCAAGCCAGCCGTTGAACGCAGCCATCGCTTCGTCAATGCCCTTGATCTCGCCTGCCATGCGGCGCTGGAACTCTTCAGCCTGCGGATCGGCCGCAACGCGCCCTTCCCACTCCTGCCGCGCCTTAACACCGCGCAGCCCAGCATCGCGCCAGTCAGCCAGCACGTCACCGGGAATGACGAAGGGTTCGTCGGGCCAGCCCAGAACTTCGCGGGCGGCAGCGATCTCGTCCGCGCCGAGCGGAGCGCCGTGCACATCGTGCCCGCCCTGCTTGTTGGGTGCACCCTTGCCGATGATCGTCCTGCAGGCGACCAGTGAAGGCTTGTCCGACATCGCCGCTGCGGCAAGCGCACGCTCGATATCGGCGAAGTCGTGACCGTCACACTCGAACACGTCCCAGCCCGACGCACGATAGCGCGCAGGAATGTCCTCGCTGGTGGAGAGCGAGGTATCACCATCGATTGTGATGCGGTTATCGTCCCACAGCACCTTGAGACGGCTCAGCTTCAGCGTGCCGGCGAGGCCGATCGCTTCGTGATTGATGCCTTCCATGAGGCAACCGTCGCCTGCAATGACCCACGTCTTGTGGTCTACCAGATCGCTGCCGAAGGTCGCATTGAGATGCCGCTCGGCGATCGCCATGCCGACTGCCATCGCGAGCCCCTGACCGAGGGGCCCCGTGGTGCATTCGACGCCTGGAATCAGGAAGTTCTCAGGATGCCCCGCGCACACCGAGCCCATCTTGCGGAAGTTGCGAATGTCCTCGATCGTCGGGCTGTCATATCCAGACAGATAGAGGAGCGAATAGATCAACATGGAGCCGTGACCGGCAGACAGCACAAAGCGGTCGCGGTCGGCCCAGTCTGGGCACGAGGGATCGAAGCGCAGGAACTTGGAAAACAGAACGGTGGCTACATCGGCCATGCCCATCGGCATGCCGGGGTGTCCGCTGTTCGCGGCCTGCACCGCATCCATCGAGAGCGCACGGATGGCGTTCGCCATCGGCGCATAGCGGGCTGGGTCGGTGCTCATGAAACTACTCCGCAAGAACGGCTGCGAGGCGCCGATTCGACTTGGCGGCCTCTTCGCGGGTAGACACTGTTCCGTCAAGGTTAGCACGACCCCTTGCGTCTCGCCTCAACGCCGACCAGGATCTGCTCATTCACACTTTTATGGGCCCAGAGCTTGCACTTGCCGCAGCGCTCGCTAGCCCAGAGTTCATGGATGGAGAAACTATCACCGGTTCTCTCGATCGCATTGAGGCAGCACTCCAACGGATCGAGGCTGCTGCGCGGGAGACGGAAAATCAAGCGCGGGTGACGATCGAAAGCGATTCGGACCTTGAGCAAAGGCACGAAGATCTGCGGGCTGCTGTCACGAACGCGCTGGCTCGGCTCGACACGCTGCTGGCGGAGCAGGAGCAGTGAGCAATGTCCACCTCTCGATAGGCGGTCGCAGCTACACAGTGGCTTGTGCGGATGGCGAGGAAGAGCACGTCTCCTCCCTCGGGCAGATGATCGACACCAAAATCAGCGCCAACAGTGGCCTCAAACAACAAGGGGAACCGCGAATGCTCCTGTTCGCAGCGCTCATGCTGGCGGACGAACTGCATGAAGCGCGCAGCGAGCTAGAGATTGCGAGGGCCACCCCGGCGAAGCCAGGACCAGTGTCTGCGGAGATCGAGGACCGTGTCACTCGAATTGCCGAGAGAGTCGAAATCCTTGCGCGCCATCTTGAGCATTCGGCCTCGAACGCCTAACTCAGGCTTTGACGGGATCTGCCCGGCACGTGCCGTTCGAACATCCCTGAGGCTATAAGCAATCCAATGGGGGCTGTCCCTGGTCGGATCTTGGTCCGGCACACATGGCTCCCACCTGACGTCGAGGCGTCAGAGGATTTCTAGGAAACGACCCACGGTGGACCCGTCACCCCCGAATTCAGAGACAAACGCCAACCTCAAGGCGCGGCTGCGAAAGCACTATCGCGCGCTGCGGCGTGAGCACGTAGCGAGCTTGCCGGACAGGATGCGCGCGCTGCTTTTCCTACGGCCGCCGGCACCTCTCGTCAGTTTGATCCCGGAGGATGCCTGCGTGGCCTTGTACCACCCGCATCCGAACGAAGCTCCGACGCAGGCTTACGCACAGTGGCTTCATGAGCATGGCCGGAGGCTGGCCCTTCCCTATTTCGCGGACCGAAGTGCTCCGATGGCGTTTCGAGCCCTGCCCGACCCGCACGTGATGTCCGCGCTGGCACCCGGGCCGTTCGGCGTAAGCCAGCCGCCAGAGGACGCGACGGAAGTCACTCCACAAGTACTTCTGGTGCCCTTGCTCGCCTTCACTGCAGACGGCACCCGTTTGGGCCAGGGTGGCGGTCATTACGACCGCTGGCTCGCAGATCATCCTGATGCGCTTGCAATCGGTCTCGCCTGGGACTGCCAACTTGCCGAACACCTACCGGCTGAAGCGCATGACCGCCGTCTCTCGGCAGTGGTGACTCCTACCCGTATGTACGAAGGACAAGATTGATGCGCGAGCAGCCGACCTGGAGAATCCCCGTTGGGGTGCTCGGCATTGTACTTGGCCTCGCCCTCTATGGACTGGCGATCGCAGTCCTGGTGGCTCCTCTGATCGGAAGCTGGCCCGCGCTGGCCCAAGCGCCCATTTACCTGGTGCTTGGGATCATATGGATCCTTCCGCTGCGGCGTTACCTGATCTGGATGGAAACCGGCCGCTGGGGCTGAAGTAAGGGAGTACGACGGGAGAGGCCGAGGGCCCGCTCCAGTTTACCTGGAGCGCAGCCTCGGCGCATTGCCTCTTATGAAGGAAAATTCCCCAAGTGGCGCGAGTGACGGGGCTCGAACCCGCGACCTCCGGCGTGACAGGCCGGCGCTCTAACCAACTGAGCTACACCCGCGTTCTCGACGCTTTTGGGCGTGCACCCCTTGGGGAGCCGCGCAACTAGGCCAGGCTGGTTGGGCTGTCAACACCACAAAACAACACAGCGTGATTTTTCTTGCGATGCCCCTCTCGGAGCCTTCTTCCAAACAGCTCCCGTGGCATCTCAGGTGCGCGCAATGACCTCTCGCGCCTCCATGCGCAGCGGAAGGTATGGCCCGGAGACCCCGAGGCAGACACTCGCCGTGCTCATGTGCGGACATGACAGAACGCCCGCATGATCGACATGCGGGCGCTAAGCCAGTCGGACATTCGTTAGGGGACTATAGGCGCCAGCGGCGCCTATAGCGTCAGCCCGCAAGCAGCAGCGCTGGTGCCTCAATCAGACGCTTGAGAGCTTGAGCAAAGCTCGCTGCATCCCAGCCGTCGACCACGCGATGGTCGCAACTCATCGAGATGTTCATGAGCTTGCGCCGTTCGATGCGCTCGTGGCCATGCGCGTCAGCGACGAACATCGGGCGCTCGACGATGCGGTTAGGCCCGATGATCGCCACTTCCGGTCGGTTAATGACGGGAGTTGTCGCCACCCCGCCCATCGGCCCGAGCGAGGTGAGCGTGATTGTCGATCCGGAGAGCTCGCTCGACTTGGCTGTGCCTTCGCGTGCAGCTTGGGCCAAGCGCGCAATCTCAGTCGCGAGCTGCCAGAGGTTACGGTCCTGCGCGTCACGAATGACAGGCACCATCAGACCGGCAGGCGTCTGAGCAGCCATCCCCAGATGCACTGAACCGTACCGAGTCACCACGCCAGCTTCGTCGTCGTAGTGCGCGTTGAGCATTGGAAACTCGGGCAGCAGACGGCAGATCGCTGAAATCAGGAACGGGAGCATGGTGAGCTTAGGCCGATCTCCCCGGCCAGCATTCAGCTGCGCACGCGCCTCCTCAAGAGCGGTCACATCGTACTCCTCAACGTAAGAGAAGTGGGGGATGTTGCGCTTCGACGCCGCCATGTTCTCGGCAATCCGGCGGCGCAGGCCTATGACACGGACCTGCTCGTCCTCACCCCTGCGGCCAGCAGGTTGAAAGCCTCCGGAGGCGTTATAGGCCAGGAATGCGTCCAGGTCCGCATGCCGCACGCGTCCATCTTCGGCAGGGCGGACCTCTGCGAGATCTATGCCGAGGTCGCTTGCACGCTTCCGAACGGCTGGGCTCGCCAGCACCTTCGCTCCAGATGCAGGCCGGAGCTGCGGCGCCCTCGCCCCTTGCGCAACGGCAGGCGTTGCAGATGTCGACGGAGACTTTGATACCGCAGACGGCGAAGGCCGAGGCGCAGCTGCTTTGTCGAGCGGATCGCCCCTGGTGACGGGATCCGGGTCGGCAGCCAGTGCGCGGTCCGCATCGCCCGCATCGAGATTCTCCGCTTCAATCCGTGCCTGCACGACCTCAGCCTTAGGCGCGGGTGCCGAAGAGACAGCCTCCGACGCGGCAGCAGGTTCAGGAGCCTCTTCGGCTTCACCCTCGGTCTCTATCACCACCAGAGGCGATCCGATTGCGATCACATCGCCTTCAGCACCCGCAACCTCAAGCACTTTGCCGGAGACCGGGCTTTCCATCTCGACAGTGGCCTTGTCGGTCATCATGTCGGCAAGGCGGCCATCTTCCTCGACCATGTCGCCGACCTTCACGTGCCAGGCGACGATCTCGGCCTCGGCGATGCCTTCGCCGATGTCGGGCAGGCGGAATGTGTAACGGCCCATCGGATCAGTCCTTCAAGAGTCGATCGACCGCCTCGCCAATGCGAACGGGACCGGGGAAATAAGCCCACTCCAGGCTGTGCGGATAAGGCGTATCGAACCCGGTTACGCGTTCGACAGGGGCCTCAAGATGATAGAAGCACCGCTCCTGCACCAAGGCGGAGAGCTCTGCGCCAAAGCCGGACGTGCGGGTGGCCTCGTGCACCACCAGGCATTTCCCGGTTTTCTCCACCGACTTTTGCACAGTCTCTATATCCAGCGGAACAAGTGTACGCAGATCGATGATCTCGGCATCGACCCCCTTCTCGGCCAGCACTGCCTCGACCACGTGGATCATCGTGCCGTACGCCAGCACTGTCAGGGCTGAGCCCTCACGCACCACGCGCGCTTTGCCCAGAGGGATCGAGTAGTAGCCCTCAGGCACCTTTCCGCCGGGATGAGCCTTCCAGGTCTTCGAGGGGTTGTCGTAGTAGCCGTCAAACGGACCGTTGTAGATGCGTTTGGGCTCGAAGAAGATGACGGGATCATTGTCCTCGATCGCTGCGATAAGCAGGCCCTTGGCGTCGTGCGGCGTGGACGGAATCACGGTCTTGAGCCCGGCCACGTGCGTAAACAGCGCCTCAGGGCTCTGGCTATGGGTCTGGCCCCCGAAGATACCGCCGCCAAACGGAGACCTCACGGTCAGCGGCGCTGTGAACTCGCCCGCCGAACGGTAGCGCATCCGTGCCGCCTCGGAGATGAGCTGGTCCAGGCCGGGATAGATATAGTCGGCAAACTGGATTTCCGGGACTGGCCGCAACCCGTATGCGGCCATCCCAACGGCTGCACCCACGATCCCGCATTCGTTGATCGGCGTATCGAACACCCGCTGCTTGCCGTACTTCTTCTGAAGCCCTGCAGTCGCGCGGAAGACGCCACCGAAATAACCGACGTCCTCGCCCAGGATCACCACGTCAGGGTCGCGCGCCATCATGATATCCAGCGCATCGTTGATCGCATCGATCATGTTGAGCTGGCGTGTAGGTGCGTCGTGAAGGCTGACCGCCTCTTCCTCGATCATGCTTTCCACTCCGGAAACTTGGTCTGGCGTTCACGGATAGCCTGCTCGGCCTGCTCCTGCAGATGCCAAGGCAACTCCTCGAACACGTCCTCGAACATGGTGTGAAACGGGTGATGCATGCCGTGCCCGAGAATTCCGTTCTTCTCGGCTTGCTTTGTCGCAGCCTTCACTTCTTCCGCCACTTGCAGGTCCATCTCGGCGTGCTGCTCACTTGACCATTCCCCCAGCGCAATCAGATGCCGCATGAGCCGGTCAATGGGATCGCCAAGCGGCCACTCCTCGCGCTCCTGAACGGAACGATAGGCACTCGGATCGTCCGATGTGGAGTGACCTTCGGCACGATAGGTAAAGTGTTCAATGAGCGTCGGGCCGGCGTTGGCTCTCGCGCGGTCAGCGGCCCACAGCGCAGCAGCATAGACCGCCAGAGCATCGTTGCCGTCCACGCGGAGCCCGGCAATCCCGTAACCAGCCGCCCGTGCTGCAAACGTCGCCCGCTCAGCGCCAGCAAAGCCGGAGAAGCTGGAGATCGCCCACTGATTGTTGACGATGTTGAAAACGACAGGCGCATTGTAGACTGCGGCGAACGTCATCGCCGCGTGGAAGTCACCTTCTGCGCTCGATCCCTCGCCTACGAAGGCACTGGCGATGCGGGTGTCGCCTTTGATCGCACTCGCCATGGCCCAGCCAACAGCCTGCGGATACTGCGTCGCCAAGTTGCCCGAAATCGAAAAGAAGCCGTAGTCGCGCGCCGAATACATGACCGGCAACTGACGCCCCTTCAAGCGATCGGCCCGATTGGAGTAGATCTGGTTGACCATCTCCACCAGCGGGAAATCCCGCGAGATAAGAATGCCTTGCTGGCGATAGCTGGGGAACACCATGTCATCGCGGGCTAAGGCGTGAGCGGTAGCGATGGAGATCGCCTCCTCACCGGTGCACTTCATGTAGAAGCTTGTTTTGCCCTGCCGCTGGCCGCGATACATCCGATCGTCAAACGCGCGAGTGAGCGCCATGGAACGCAGCATCCGGCGCAACGTCTCCGGATCGAGCTTCGGGTCCCAGGCGCCGACTGCGCGATGATCATCATCGAGCACGCGGATCAGGTCGTCGCACAGACCACGCGTATCGCTTGCATCGCAGGTCTCATCCGGGCGCGCCTGCTCACCGGCCGGAGGAATGGGAAGGTGCGAATAATCCACGCGGTCGCCAGGACGGAAACGTGGTTCTGGCACGTGCAAGCTGAGTGGCGGCAAATTGCCTCGGTTTCGGGCCGGCCCTGCGCCGCTGTCAGCCATTCTCGCGTCTCCCGTGCGATGCCCCCTTAGTCGGCAGGCAGAACAATATTCCAATAAGACGTCATTTTATTTCACACTGCCGCAATGTCAATCAGACCGCTACTGGCGCCGGAATATGAGACTGAGGGGCATATTCGCTCACCATCAGGTCCTCGATCCGGTACTCGAAGATTGAGCCGGGGCGCCGCTCAAAAGCCAGCTTTGGCTCGCCCGCCGGCACGCGCATGAGTTGCTCTTCCACAAGCTGCGCATGATTGAGGTACAAATGGACATCGGCACCTGTCCAAACGACTTCGCCGGGTTCCAGGTTGCATTGCTGCGCCAGCATTCGTGTCAGCAAGGCGAGGGACCACATGTTGAAAGCGAATCCGAGGCCCAAATCACAGCTGCGCTGGTACAGCATGCCGGAAAGACGTCCGTCCGCGACGTGAAACTGATAAGTCTTGTGACATGGCGGCAGCGCCATCGCATCCAGTTCCGCCACGTTCCATCCCTCGATGATATGGCGGCGACTGCCGGGATTGCTTTTCAGGCTCTCAACCAACTGCGCAACCTGGTTGATGCCACGCCTTCTCAGCCGATAGAGTGTTTCGCCTGAAATTTCCGTCACCGGCTCATAAACAGGCCAATCCACCCATTGCTTGCCGTAGACAGGACCAAGATCGCCCCAGCGCTCCGCGAACTGCGCATCGGAGACGATCCGCTGCGAGAACTCCGCTCGCGTTAGCTCATCGCCGGTTGCGCGCCGATAACGGTCCAGCGGCCAGTCAGTCCAGATTTCTACGCCCTGTGCACACAGGGGGCGGATGTTCGTCTCTCCGGAAAGGAACCATAGCAGTTCCCGGCTTGCGGTTTTCCAGTATACGCGTTTGGTGGTCAGCAGCGGCATTGCGCCGCCAGAGAGATCGAACCGAATGAGCGCGCCGAACAGCGAGCGCGTGCCGACTCCTGTACGATCTGTCCGCTCGTCACCCCCCTCCCAGATGCGGCGCATGAGATCCAAGTATTGCCACTCCCAGTGATCGGACCGGCTGGACTGGGGTGGGGATAAGGTGTTTGCGGACATGGCTTCTGGTTAGCTCCCACTCCGCAAACTGCCAAGGCACGCACTCTCGTCAGTCGGCGGTAAGGAGAAAAACCAGGACGTAGTTATGTCCCCGCTTGCCCTTCTCCTATTCGCTCTCTATAGGCGCGCTCCTGCCTCGGGCCGATCACATCGGCTCCGATCGGTCGGGGAGTAGCTCAGCCTGGTAGAGCACTGTCTTCGGGAGGCAGGGGCCGGAGGTTCGAATCCTCTCTCCCCGACCATTTTACCGCACTAAGCAGCTGACAATGCATCGCTCTGCCGAGCGACCGTGATGGAGCGGGGACTGCTGGACAGCGTCCATTGCGGAGAGACTCTTGGGGGGCCGGTGAGGCAAACCGTTCGGGCTTCAGCGCCACTGACCGCGAAGCGGCAGTAGACCATCGCGGGCCAGCGGCACCGCTCAGGTTCAAGACTCACGTGACGTGATCCATCAAAATTCCTCACAGCATGATGCGAGTTCGGCCTGATCGGAGGGCGAACAATGAAGCGACGGGTGTCTACGGAGAGCAGGTGTCGCGATGCTGAAGTGCGCCGAGACCAGGATGAAAGCCAACGGGCGTGGCGCTTCGGGGTTACGATCTACAGCTGGAAGGCCATGTCTGGCGGGCTGGAGGTCCTCCGAGGCTTAGTGCCTGTGGGCAGTCGAAGGTGAGACCGCCAGACCAAGGCGCCCCTTGACGACGCGATATACGGTGACCGGAAAGCACGCGTTACGGTTCTGGCGGCCGGATGATGCCGGTTTTCCGGCGAAGCTCCAAGCTGGCTCAGCAGCGCCGCCGGTTCGGTTATCACCGGCTGCTTCTACGCGCGGTGGGAAGGCGCGACGATCGATCGCAAACCTGCTCCCGCGTGAGATAAGCTCAAAACTCATTGGGTGCTTATTTCCGGGGTTTCAACCATCCCACTGAGCAAATCTGTTGCGGCGGCTTGACTTTACCACTGACGGAGTGACAAAAGCGGGGCGCGAGAGGCGAATTCGAGGATTATCGTCCGGAGATTGCCACCTTTGAAACGATTAGAGTGTTAAACCGTCGGCCGGAAGTGAGGCTCCTTAGCTTCGTACCGCGCCTCCTCGTCTGGACCTCAGCTTCTGAAGCGAATGCTTGGGGCGTCGGAACCAAACGGTGAGCGGTTTTGCAGCTGCAAGAGAATGTGATCGGCCCATGAAAATACGTTGCGAAACGACCGACATTCCTTCGATCGATGAGATCGATGTTCCAGGCATACTGAGCAAGTACGCCTACGAGCGTGATCGGCGGATGCGGTCCGAAGCGCAGGAGCAGTACGTATCGCCGCAAGGAAGGTTTGCCGAGATCAGCGAAGCCGATCCGCATATGCCGCTGATCGAGCGGGAGCCGATCGCGGAGGATCTCGATGTCATGGTCCTCGGGGGTGGCTTCGGTGGTGTACTGATGGGCTACTACCTGCGCCAGGCCGGGCTTAGCAACTTCCGCGTGATCGACCATGCCGGAGACTTCGGCGGCTGCTGGTACTGGAACCGCTATCCCGGCGTGGAGTGCGATAACGTCTCGTACGTTTATCTGCCGCTGCTGGAAGAGATGGGCTTCATGCCTTCGAAGAAGTTTTCGCCGGGCTATGAAATTCGCGAGTACATCCAAAGTATTGCGCGTGAGGCAGGGCTTTACGACAAGGCCCTGATGCATACCAAGGTCACCGAGATGCGTTGGGACGAGGCCATCGCCCGCTGGCGCGTTTCGACCAACCGCGGTGATGAACTGCGACCGCGCTTTATCGCGTTATCGCATAGTCCGGCCAACAAACCGAAACTGCCCGACATTCCCGGTCTGGATGCATTCGGGGGAAAGATCTTCCACAGTTCCCGATGGGACTACGACTACACCGGGGGCAGCCAGCAAAACCCCGCACTCGACAAACTCAAGGACAAGCGCGTCGCCGTGCTTGGCACGGGAGCCTCCGCTGTCCAGATCGTCCCCTACCTGGGGGACTATGCCAAACACGTCTACGTCATCCAGCGCACCCCCTCGAGTGTCGACGCCAGGGACAACCGCGACACGGATCCGGAATGGGCCAAGTCGCTCAAACCGGGTTGGCACCAGGAAATGATGGTCAATTTTCAGCACGGCTTGTGGAACGGACTTGCCCGTGATGAGCCCGACCTGATCTGCGACATCTGGACCGAGATCAATCGCAACATCCGCCATGAAAGAGAACAGGTCGGCTGGTCGGAACTCAGTGTTGAGGAACTGCTGGTTCTGCGCGAGCAGCATGATCACCGCACCATGGAGCGCATGCGTCGGCGCGTTGACGAGATTGTCGAGGACAAGGACACTGCTGAGAAGTTGAAGCCCTACTATCGCTTTCTCTGCAAACGCCCCTGCTCAAACGACAATTACTATCCAGCCTTCAATAAACCGAATGTCGATCTGATCGACGTGTCGAATACCCGTGGCGTCGAAGGTCTTACCGCAAAGGGCTTCATTCACGAAAACAAAGAGTATGAGGTCGACTGCATCATCCTCGCCAGCGGCTATGAGCAGACCAGCTCACTTCGCAAACGCTGGTCGTTCGATGTTGCCGAGGGGCGCAATGGCAAGTCGCTTTTCGAGCACTGGGAAGACAACTACAAAACCCTGCATGGCATGAGCACGCACGGTTTTCCGAACAAGTTCTTCATCGGATTTGTTCAAGGAGGCGTGCACGCTTCTACAACGGAAACGTTCCGGCGTCAGGCCGAGCACATTGCCTACATCATTTCAACTGCGATGGAACGCGGGGTCAAGGTGATGGAGCTCAGCCAAGAGGCCGAGGATGCATGGGTCGCGCACCATCGTGCTACGGAACTGGATGTGGAAACCTTCGCACGTGCCTGCACGCCGGGATACTACAACAGCGAAGGCGGTGATGTATTCCGCTACTTCCTTGGCGACTCATACGGGCCGGGACCCTATGCATTCTGGGAGAAGCTGGCCGAGTGGCGAGCGGACGACCAGCTTGAAGGCTTCGACTGCAAGTGTTGAGGCGGCGGGCTGCCCAGACCATGCAGGTGGCCGCGCCCCCCCCCGGGCGCCCGGTAGCGGCCCGATGGTGCATCACACGACGTTGAGGGGTGAATAAACCTTCGCCTGATTAGGACATAATCGATAAAATTCTTTCGAGAGGTAACATGATGCTTAGCAATCTCCCTGCGAAATGGGACATGGAAGCTGATCTCGTCGCAATCGGTTCCGGGATCGGCGGGCTCTCGGCGGCGATCGCCGGACACGAGCAGGGACTGAGTACCCTTGTGCTCGAACGTTCGAACGAGGTCGGCGGCGTCACGGCTCTCTCGCAAGGGCAGGTCTGGATTCCGGGCAGCCGGCACGCCGCCGAAATCGGCGTTGAAGACAGCGTCGAGAGCGGGTTCCGTTACCTCCAACGCCTGGCGATGGGCTATGGCGACGACACTGCAATCCGTAACTTCACCACACATGCACCGGTGGCGCTGCACTGGTTCGAGGACACAATCGGCCTCAGGATGGTTCCGATCAGGGGCTGCCCGGATTACTACTACGGCCTCACCAACGACAGTGTCTCCGAGGGCAGATTGCTCGAAGTGGTGCCCTTCCCCGGTGCGACTCTTGGGGATTGGCAGGGGAAGACCCGGCTTTCGCCCCAAGTACCCTATGGCCTCACCACCCAGGACATCGCGGACAAGGGCGGCCTCGCCGCGATGTCGAAGTGGGATTTCGAGCTGATGGGCCAGCGCCTGATGAATGACGAACGTTGCGCGGGCTCGGGCCTCGCCGCCTATTTCGTCAAGGGTGCTCTTGACCGCGGCATCCCGCTTGAAACCGGCGTCAATGCGCAGGAGCTCATTGCCGACGGCGAACGCGTGGTCGGCGTGCGCTGCACGCGTGACGGGGCCGAACTGTTCGTCAAGGCGAACAAGGGCGTGGTAATCGCCGTCAGTTCCTATGAGCGCGAGCAAAAGCTGGAACGGAACCTCGGCAACCAACTCGATCCGGTATCGATGCTGTTCACTGCGATCGATGGCGCCAATATCCGCCTTGCGGGGCCTCTAGGGGCACGAATCTCGCGAGTTCCCGAGATCAGCATGGCGGGCTTCCATCAGCCCGGCGAGGAGACCGAGGAAGGCCAGCCTCTGTGGCGCAGCGTCATGCCGTTCATGGGGCTGCCGCACACAATCGTGGTCAACAGCAGCGGAAAACGGTTCGGCAATGAGGGCTTCTATCGCTCGTTCTTCTATCAGCTCGATGCCATCGACGGCACGACGCAGACCCATCCCAACTTCCCGTGCTGGGTGATCCTCGATAGCCAAGCCCGCGCCAAGTACGGCTTCGGCTCGCTCGCGCCGGGACAGGAATGGCCCGAAGACTTCGGTACGACGGCAGACACGATCGAGGAACTGGCACGCAAGACGGGTATCGACGCGGCCGGGCTGGCCGCTACGGTGGCAGACTTCAACGTGAATGCGGAAGCAGGCAAGGACCCCGCTTTCGGGCGCGGCGAGCAGCCGTGGGGTGCCTGGATGACCGGAGACAAGGATCACGAGCCCAATCCCAACCTGGGTCCACTGTCCAAGGGGCCATTCTTTGCTGTTCCCCTGCGGCGCATGGGCGCAACCGGCATTCCTGCAGCGGGCCTGCAGATCGATCACAACGCCAATGTCGTGGGATGGGACGAGAAGCCGATCCCTGGACTATATGCCGCCGGAAACTCGGCCGCACGGCTGGAGACTGGCGCGGTGATGCAAAGCGGCGTCTCGAACGCGCGTGGCATGACCTACGGCTGGCTGGCGGCGCTGCACGCAGCCGGCCGGCCCAGCAAATCCTTGGATAATGCACTGTGATCGAGACAGAACAGACCGTTACGGTAAACTGCAACATCAACAGCACCTGGACCTATGCCAAGGATTTCCAGCGCTGGGCCAGCATCATGCCGGGCTACCAGTCATGTGAGATGGAGGATGAGGATAACTCACTATGGGTGCTGAAGGTGGGCGTCGGAGCCATGGTCCGCACCGTCAAGGTGAAGGTCTGTGTCGTCGACTGGGCCGGGCCGGAACGGGTCGATTTCACCTACAAGCTCTTGGGCGATCCCGTGGAGGGTAACGGGTCCTATATAGCGACCCCCGCGGGCAGCGATCAGACCGCGATGACGCTCAAGGTCAGGATAGTCGGCAGCGGACCGCTCGCACCGATGTGGGAGGCGATGTGCGGCCCGGTGCTGCCCAAGTTCGCCCGCTCGTTCGCCGAACAGCTCAAGGGGCGCATCGAGGAGTTCAATGATGCCTCCGCAGCGACAACTCCAACACCCACGCCTTCCGCCAAGATCGGCCTGTTCGGACGTTTCACCGCCTGGCTGCGTCGGTGCTTCGGCCGCGCCTGAGTGCCCTCAGTTCATAGCGGAACTCATCAATCAAAGGTGTCCTGGGGATCTGTCGACATGAGTGAAGAACACAAGCGGATAGCCCTCAAGTTCCTCACCGCGATGAGCGAGGGGGATTCGAGCGCTCAGGCAGAGTGCCTTGCGGACGATGCGACCACGGTTACGCACGGCTTTGCGCAGGTTTCCGGCACTCGCAACCGGGACACGATGCTGGCGACGGTGGCTGCCTTCAACGAGATCGTGCCGACCGGCTTCCGGCCAACGTTCCACAAGGTGGTGGCGGAAGGCGACACGGTCTTCGTCGAGTGGGAAGGCAATGCCGTACTCAGCAACGGCACACCCTATTGCAACCAATACGTCTTCATATTCACGTTCGCCGACGGCAGGATCCGCCGGATCGACGAGTATTTCTGCACCGTCTTGGCCGACACGACGATCCTGCCGCTCTTAGCCGAAAAAAGCGCCGAAATGGCGCACGGGAACCCGACTGACGTTGCGCCGAATTAAAGATGCTGAAGCGCGCAATGGAGGGGAGCAGCCGGCTACCCGCTCGGCAGAGTTCGCGCGCAAGAGCCTGAGCGATCGGTCACCTTCCCGATCCCCTCGAATGACTTCGCGAGATAGGCCATGCGCACTCAGATTCATCGGAGAATTCGGGTGCCGCACGCTGCTCGAACCCAAGAAGAGATTGTTTTAGCTTTATCTCGAAGCCGGACATTCGTCCCCCGAGAATACCCGGCGAAAGGGAACTAGAAGCCAGTATCATGGCTTCGAACTATCATGCCCTCCCCTGCGCAGTTTCAAGGAAGCCCACAACGGCGCTACTATACGGGCCGTGATCTCGATCGCGCGCAGGCCATCGCGGACGTGCGCGCGCGCGCGCATCGCCGAATGCCGCGGTTCGTTCTCGAGTATCTTGAGAGTGGCGCAGGTGAGGAAGCGACGCTGCGGCGGGAGCTCGATGTGTGGCATGAGTGGTGCTTCGTTCCCCGCACACTGAGGGACGAATGCCATCGCAGCCTGTCGTGTTCGCTGCTCGGTCGCCCTGCTAGGATGCCTGTAGCGGTCGCACCCACCGGGCTGAACGGCATCTTCCAGCGCCACGGAGACACCGCTCTGGCGCAGGGCGCAGCCCGTGCCGGAGTGCCCTTCGTGCAAAGCACGATGTCCAACGATCCGGTGGAAGAGGTGGCGAAGGTGCCCGGCCTGCGCCACTGGTGGCAACTCTATGTCTTCGGACCGGACGAGATCTGGCAGGCGCTCACGGACCGGGCCGATGCTGCCGGCTGTGAAGCGATGATGCTCACCACCAACGCGCAACTGTTCGGACGGCGCGAATGGTATGCGCGCACCCGCGCGACAAAGACCCGGCCTACCCTGCCGACCATGTTGAACGCCGCGCGTCACCCGTCATGGGCGCTACGAACCTTCAACCACGGAATGCCTGGTTTTCCCAACGTCATCGACTTCGTACCGAAAGACCGGCGCGGCTTTTTCGAGAGTGCCTTCTGGATCCGGGAGCAGATGCCAAAGTCGCTGTCCTGGGAAACGGTGGCGAAAATTCGCGACCGCTGGAAGAAGCCGATGTTCCTCAAGGGGCTACTTCATCCTGACGATATCCTGCGTGCGCGCGATAGCGGCGTGGATGGCGTAGTGCTGGGCAGCCATGGCGGCCGTCAGGCTGACGGGTCCATTGCACCGTTGGACGTTCTGCCGCGAGCACGGGAGATCGTGGGCGACAGCGTGGCGCTTTACCTCTCAGGCGGAATCCGCCGTGGCGCGGATGTGCTGAAGGCGCTGGCGCTGGGCGCTGACGCAGTGTTGGCGGGCCGTGCGCCGCTTTATGGCTTGTGTGCCGGTGGCGCCGACGGCGTGGCCCGGTCGCTGGCGATCCTGCACGACGAGGCGCTGAACGAGCTGGGCCAGATCGGCGCGCCGGCGCTGGAAGCGCTCGGCCCTGAACTGCTGGCGCGCCGCGCCGACTTGCCGCTTGCGCCTCACCCAACCGGATAGGCCATCGTCGTCATGAGTGCGATTTCGGCCGCCCGCGAATCCAGCCGGGTATGCTGAACTACAACCGGAACATCGCTCTCGATTACACTTGCATAGTCGGTGTCGAAGGGGACGGGCTCGGGGTCCGTCAGGTCGTTGAAGCGCAAGTGCAGCGTGCGCCTGGGGCCGACCGTTGCTGTGTAAGGGCCTGCAGGATCACGATCGGCAAAGAACAGCGTCAGTTGCACATGGGCCTCAGAGTCGCCGGTGTTGAGGATACACGCGGCCTCGTGACTTCTCAGCGTCCGGTCGGCGCCGGCCATACTGCCGGCGGGAATATAGCCCTCGGGGATCACCCATCGTGTCGTACCAATTGCATCCATCTTTGTCTCCAGTGTGTTTTGAATGAAAATGGAACGCACATGGCGCCGACAAGTTACCCTTGGTGACACAGCATAAAATCCAGGAAAAATCCCAGGAGGCGCATATGACGCAGACTGTTGGAGACTTCGTTTGGCAGCGGCTGCGCGAATGGAATGTCTACCGCATCTTTGGTTACCCCGGCGACGGCATCAATGGACTGCTCGGAGCTCTTGACAGAGCGAAGGATCACTTCGAGTTCGTGCAGACCCGGCATGAGGAGATGGCTGCGTTCATGGCGTCTGCGCACGCCAAGTTCACAGGTGAACTCGGCGTCTGCCTCGCGACATCCGGACCGGGTGCCTCGCACCTGCTGACGGGCCTGTACGATGCGCGGATGGATCACATGCCGGTGCTGGCGATCGTCGGGCAGCAGGCGCGGACCGCCGTGGGCGCCCACTATCAGCAGGAACTCGACATGACGTCGATGTTCAAGGACGTGGCTGGCGCCTTCACCGGCTATGCCATGGCCCCCGCTCAGGTTCGCCATCTGGTCGACCGCGCAGTGCGCATAGCCTTGGGCCAACGGCGGGTAACGGCGCTCGTCTTCCCGAACGACCTTCAGGAGATGGAAATGGCGCAGCCCCCGCGTAAGCATGGGGCGGTGTTTTCCGGAGTCGGCTGGTCGCCGCCGCGCGTAATCCCCCAAGAGGCCGATCTCGCGCGTGCGGCTGAAGTGCTCAACGCCGGTAAGAAGGTGGCGATGCTTGTCGGCGCCGGCGCCGCCGGGTCGACCGATGAGGTCATTGCGGTGGCTGACCGCCTGGGCGCCGGATCGGCCAAGGCGCTGCTTGGCAAGGACGCGCTGCCAGACGACCTGCCTTGGGTAACAGGTTCGATCGGGCTGCTCGGCACCAAGCCGAGCTGGGAGTTGATGATGGGCTGCGACACGCTGCTCATGCTGGGTTCGGGCTTCCCCTACTCAGAGTTCCTTCCGAAGGAAGGGCAAGCGCGCGGCGTGCAGGTCGACATCGACCCGGGCATGCTCTCGATCCGCTACCCGATGGACGTAAACCTCAACGGCGATGTGAAGTCGACTTTGCAGGCTCTGCTGCCGATGCTTGAGCAGAAAACGGACACCGGCTGGCGGGACGACATAGCCGGCTGGAAACGCGACTGGGAAAAAACACTGCACGATCGGGCGATGGTCCCGGCTAATCCCGTCAACCCGCAGCGCGTATTCACCGAACTCAGCCCGCGACTGCCCAGTGACGTCATCCTGACGAGTGACAGCGGCAGCTGCGCCAACTGGTATGCGCGTGACCTAGTCATGAAGCGCGGCATGCGCGGCTCTCTCTCGGGCGGTCTCGCCTCGATGGGAGCGGGCGTGCCTTATGCGATCGCGGCCAAGTTCGCGCATCCCACGCGCCCCGTGATCGCCAGCGTGGGCGACGGTGCGATGCAGATGAACAATATGGCCGAGCTTATCACAGTGGCCAAGTATTGGGAGAAGTGGGCCGACCCGCGCTTCGTGGTGCTCGTGCTCAACAACGAGGATCTCAACCAGGTCACTTGGGAGCAAAGGGTCCAGGAAGGCAATCCCAAGTTCGAGGCAACCCAGACGCTGCCGAACGTGCCCTATCACCGCTTTGCCGAGATGATCGGTCTGATGGGCATCTATGTGGACGATCCCGAACATCTGGGCGCCGCATGGGATCAGGCACTTTCCGCCAACCGGCCGGTTGTCATCGAAGTGAAGACCGACCCGGAAGTGCCGCCGCTGCCGCCCCATATTACGTTGGAACAGGCCAAGGCGTTCACCCAGCTCTTCTTCAAGGGCGATCCAGAACAGGGATCGGTGCTGAAAGGGAGCGCCAAGCAACTGCTCGCGAACGTGTTCTCCAGCGACTGAGGTGATTTTCATGCGAGACGGCGATAACGCGACAGCGCGGCTGATCGCGGCCGGAGCCTCGGTTCTGGGCGCATCAGTGTTCGCCGATAGCCTGGTAGAGCATTATCGCGGATCGTTTCGCCATCCCGCCATGGTGCTGCCGATCATCGCTGCGACCGTCGCGATCGGAGCGAATGGTCGCAGCGCCGCCGTTGCCCTCCCGCGCGTGGCGCATGGCAAGAGAGCCTCGCCTGGAAGCAGGATAGCCCGGGGCCTTGCCGCCGTGCGTTCGGGCAGGAGCATGGCTGGCGCAGTGGGTAGGGTGGCGAGGGAACGCTCCGTCGGAGGCTCGCGCTTCTCGCTACACGCGGCAATCGGCGCAACCGGGGCAGCGGGACTTGGCTTTCACGCCTTTGACATCGGGCGCAGAACCGGACGCCTCAACTGGAACTCAATGTTCTATGCAGCCCCGATCGGCGCGCCAGCGGCGCTCATTTTGACAGGTGCGCTGGGAGCATGCGCCGATGCCTTGACCACGGACGATCCGCGGCTCGGCGCCTTGCCGATCACCGGACGACTGGTGGGCGGGCTCGTTTCTACCGGCCTCGCAGGGACGGCTGCCGAAGCTGCTTTGCTACACTTCCGCGGCGCCTTTCACAGCCCCTACATGTGGCTGCCTGTTACGCTCCCCCCCCCTTGCGGCCGTGGCGATGGCACGCGATGTCCTGACCAGCGTGCCGCGCTTAGGCACTGGCCTGCTGCTTGGCGCGACAACGCTGCTCGGCTTCGTCGGTGCGGGCTTTCACGTCCGGGGCGTGGCACGAAACATGGGCGGCTGGCGCAACTGGAGGCAGAATCTGCTTGCCGGCCCTCCCATACCGGCGCCGGCCGCCTTCACCGGTCTTGCGCTTGCCGGCATCGGCGCCCTGATGCTGATGGGGAGGCGCGGCGATGACTGACCGCTTCCCGGACTACGACGTACTGAACAAGCGCAACACGCTAAGCTGGGATGCGCGCACCCGCGACGTTATCAATGCGCGGCTGGACCTCCCGGAGCGCTCCGACGTACTTACCCCCGCCCAGATTGCTACACTGCGCGCGCTCGCCGACAGGATCGTGCCTCAACCGCAAGGACGGCAGGCAGTGAACGTCGTGGCCCTGATCCTGGAAAAACTGGCGGGTGAGACAAGCGCGGACGGCTATCGCCATGCGGGCTTGCCACCGGCACGGGACGCGTGGAAGCGCGGGCTCGACGCGATCGAGGCCGAGGCGCAAGAGCGACACCGCGCCCGTTTCACGGACTTGCCGCCGGCAGACGCCGATGCGCTGCTCCGCGCGGTCCAAAGCGGTGATGTGCGCGCAGATTGGACAAGCCTTCCACCCCGGCTGTTCTGGCAATGGCGTATGCTGCCCGACCTCGTCTCCGCATATTACGCCCACCCCTCGGCCTGGAGTGCGATGGGCTTCGGCGGCCCGGCGAGCCCACGTGGTTACGTGCGGCTTGCCCCAGGCCGGCGCGATCCCTGGGAGCCTGCCGAGGCCGGAGACCAGGCCCTGCTCTCGGCTTCTTTCCGGAACCGCCGTGTCGGCTGAGGCGATGCAAGCCCCTCGCGCCACGAACGGCCGTGCGCCCGACGTCTTCTTGCCGGGCGGCTGGGTGCCGATGCGTGAGTACCCGGAAACGGAGGAGGTCGACTTCGTCATCATCGGCACCGGAGCAGGCGGCGGCACGCTGGCATGCAAGCTGGCGGAGGCAGGCTTTTCCGTGGTCGCCCTCGATGCGGGCGCGTACTGGCGGCCACTGGAGGATTTCGCCTCGGACGAGCGCGAGCAGTCCAAGCTCTACTGGACCGACGAACGGATCGTCGACGGTGCGAACCCGATCAAGCTGGGCTCCAACAACTCGGGAAAATCGGTCGGCGGATCGACGGTGCACTTCGCGATGGTGTCGCTCCGATTCCGGCCGGAGTGGTTCAAGTCACGCTCAGTCCTGGGATATGGTGCCGACTGGCCGGTCGACTGGCGCGAGATGTGGCATTACTACGATGAGGTTGAGCAGGCGCTGCAGATCTCCGGCCCGGTTTCCTACCCCTGGGGCCCGGCCCGGCCTCGCTACCCTCGCCGCGCACACCCCTTGAACGCAGCGGCGACGCACCTTGCGCGCGGAGCGGAAGCGCTGGGCACGGAATGGGCGGAAACGCCGCTGGCAACGCTTTCGTCGCCTCACGGCAAAGCCCATCCGTGTGTCTATCGCGGCATGTGCGTGATCGGCTGCTCGACCAACGCGAAACAGTCGGTGCTGGTGACATGGCTGCCGCGCGCTCTGGCGGCAGGCGCGGAGATCCGCGACCTCGCGATGGCCGGGCGCATCGACACAGGACCAGACGGGCGGGCCACCGGTGTCCACTACCATCGAGAGGGCACATGGCGTTTCCAGAAGGCGAAGCATGTCGTGGTCGCGGGCTATGCGATCGAGACTCCGCGGCTGCTGCTCAACTCGGCATGCTCGCGCTTTCCGGAGGGTCTGGCGAACAGTTCCGGTCTCGTGGGACGCAACCTGATGGTGCAGCTCAATCAAGCCGTTTGGGGGCAGGTTGACGAGGAGATCCGATCCTACAAGGGGCCGCCGAGCCTGGCCATCAGCGAGCACTGGAACTACTCCGACGCCGGCAAGGACTATCACGGCGGCTGGGCCTATATGAGCCAGGGGCCGCTGCCGATCACCTGGGCCACCACGTTGGCGGGTGGCCGGGGCCTGTGGGGGCAGCCTCTGATCGATGAGATGGCGCTCAACAATCACAGCGTGGGACTCAAGATGGTCGGGGAAGTCCTGCCCTACCCGCACAACCGCGTCACGTTGGCCGATGAGACGGACCAGTATGGCCTGCGCATCCCGCGTGTGACCTTTGCGCTCGGCGATAACGAGCACGCGATGATCGCCCACGCGCTGGATTTCATGGAGGCCAGCCTCGAGGCCACCGGCGCGCGCGACCGTTGGCGCGAGACCGACGATACCTGTCACCTGAACGGCACTGCGCGCATGGGCGACGATCCAGCAAGCAGCGTTGTGAATGCCGACTGTCGCAGTTGGGACGTTCCCAATCTCTGGATATGCGACGGATCGGTCTTCCCCACCGTGGGCGGCGCCAACCCGTCGCTGACGATACAGGCGCTCGCCTGTCGCACGGCAGACCGGATCAGGGAACTTGCGCGGCAGGGCGCGCTTTGATCGGGAATGCCGCACCCTGGAGCATACCTGCCACGCCGGCCTCCCGTCGTGACGGTGCCTTGCCGCTCGCTATGCGCGGGCGTGTTCACACTGTCCTCAAACCGCAGCGGGGTGGCGCATGAGCAGCGGCAGGAAGTTGATCGAGGACTACGCCCTGATCGGCGACGGCGAAACGGCTGCGCTTGTCGATCGCTCAGGTTCAATCGACTGGCTCTGCATGCCGCGCTTCGATTCCGAGGCATGCTTCGCAGCGCTCCTCGGAGACGAGGAGAACGGCTGCTGGAAGATGCGGCCGTCCGAGCAGGTGAGGCGCAGTAGCCGCCGCTATCGCGGTGATACGCTGATCCTTGAGACGGTGTTCGAAACAGACGCCGGGTGCGTGGCGGTGATAGACTTCATGCCGACCCGAGGCCGTGCACCCGACATCGTGCGAATCGTGGAGGGTCGCCGCGGCTCGATCGAAATGCGCTCAGACCTTGCCGTGCGCTTCGACTTTGGTCAGCTTCACCCGTTGGTGCGCACCTGTTCCGATCATCAGGTGCTCGCGATGGCGGGACCTGACGGCCTCGTGCTGCATTTTGATGAGCCCGTGACATTTGAGGACAGATGGTTCTCGTCCCGCTTCACAGTGTCCGAAGGTGACCGGCGCTGCTTCATCATGACCTGGTTTCCGGCACATGAGCCGGTACCCGACCGCTTCGATGCCGAGGAGGCACTGCTCAAGACAGAGGAGTTCTGGAACGACTGGGTGACCCGCACCGACTACGATGGCGCGTATCGTCAAGAGGTCATCCGCTCGCTCATCACGCTCAAGGCGCTGATCCACGCTCCCACTGGCGGCATCGTTGCGGCGCCCACGACGTCACTTCCGGAATGTCCGAACGGCGCGCGCAACTGGGATTATCGCTTCTGCTGGCTGAGGGATTCGACGTTCACCCTGCTCGCCTTGCTCCAAGCCGGAATGCGGACAGAAGCCCGCGCCTGGCTGGGCTGGCTGCGCCGTGCAATCGCTGGCGAGCCGATCGACGTGAAACCTTTGTACACGGTGGGCGGTAACCGTCGTATTCACGAGTGGCATGCAGACTGGCTCGCAGGGTTCAATGGCGGGACACCGGTGAGATTTGGCAACGCCGCTGCTACGCAATGTCAGCTCGACGTCTATGGCGAGGTTCTGGACACTCTGCTCGCGGGTGCGCGCCACGGGCTTGAGCGCGAGCATGACAGCGATGCGCTGGTTCGTCTTCTCGCCGCAAAGCTGGAGCAGGAATGGGAGCATGCTGACGCCGGCATCTGGGAAAGCCGCGGGCCTGCAAAGCACTTCGTTTATTCCAAGGCGATGTGCTGGACTGGCTTCGACCGAGCATCGAAGTGGTTTGCCGAATGCGATCCGAAGTTGTCGCGCCACTACCGCGAGTTGGCCGAGAAGGTGAAGTCGCTGGTGCTGGATCGCGGCTACGATCCCCAGCGGGAAAGCTTCGTCTCCGCGTTTGGAGAGACAAGCCTGGATGCTGCGACGCTGCGGCTCCCGCTCGTCGGCTTCCTGCCGGCAGATGATCCGCGAGTGGTGGGAACGGTAGCCGCCATAGAGCGCGAGTTGATGCGCGACGGGCTCGTGCGCCGTTACAGCACCGAGGAGACCGACGATGGCGTGGGCGGCGATGAAGGCACCTTCCTGGCTGCCAGCTATTGGCTCGCTGACGTGTACGTGCTCCAAGGGCGCACCGACGCTGCGCGTGCGCTGTTCGAGCGGGTCTGCGCCCTGTCCAACGATGTGGGTTTGCTTTCAGAGGAATACGGCGACAAGGTACTTCTCGGAAATTTCCCCCAGGCGCTATCGCACCTCTCGCTTGTGAGCACCGCGCTTAACCTGCGAGGCGGTGGTGGTCCGGCGCAAGAGCGGGGCACCTGAGAGGCCGCTATACCTCAAGGC
The DNA here is from genome assembly GCF_040813635.1 of Novosphingobium rhizovicinum. NCBI lineage: Bacteria > Pseudomonadati > Pseudomonadota > Alphaproteobacteria > Sphingomonadales > Sphingomonadaceae > Novosphingobium > Novosphingobium rhizovicinum. The sequence goes on from NZ_JBFNXR010000054.1 coordinate 71,904, forward strand.
TCGAACTACCTTGATGCCCGAGCAAAAGTGCTCGGTTCCGGCCATCCGATCGCGGTCAACGCATGCTCGTCGCTTTCTCCGCAGCAACAGGCGCGGCAAGCGATTAATGAGGACGAGAGTCCCTCTGACTGCCGTTCCTATACGAAACGTTCGTTGCCAGACGTGTCGCCAAGAGGCCGATCTGATGGCGCGCCCGACAGGATTCGAACCTGTGGCCCCAAGCTTAGAAGGCTCGTGCTCTATCCAGCTGAGCTACGGGCGCACCTTGAGTCCCCCTTAGCGCGGTTCCCGCGTGAGGCAAATGTCTCCATTGTCTCGCACCCTCTCACGAGCGAAAAAGTCTCTAGGCTTGTGCATGGCTGCAGGTTACGCCTTGGCCATGAGCGAAGAGCAGCTTTCCCGCATTGGCGGAGCCACGGGCGCACGCCGCCACTTCCGCTATTTCGACTATGTGATGGCAGCCTTCGTCACGATGTTGCTGCTGTCCAACCTGATCGGCGCGGCAAAGCTCTCGTCCCTGGGGGGGCTCACATTCGGGGCAGGCATCCTGTTCTTTCCCGTCAGCTATGTTCTGGGCGACGTGCTGACCGAGGTTTACGGCTACGCGAATGCACGCCGCTGCGTTTGGGCGGGATTTTTCGCGCTCATCTTCATGGCTTTCATGAGCTTCGTCGTCGTCGCGATGCCGGCGTCGCCAGAATGGGGGTGCGCGGCGAGCGCAGACCCGCTCTACCAAGGGGTGGTCGCCGCATCGGACAGCGGCGCCGTATGCCAGTCCACTTACGTCTCTGTGTTCGGCAGCACATGGCGAATCGTGCTGGCGTCCTTGCTGGCGTTCTGGGCCGGCGAATTCGTCAACGCCTTTGTCATGGCAAAGATGAAGCTCTGGACTGGCGGCAAGCTGCTCTGGACCCGTACGATCGGATCAACAGTGTTCGGACAGGCAGTGGATAGCGCAGTCTTCTACCCGATTGCCTTCCTGGGAACTTGGACCACTGAGTCCGTCTTCCTGGTCATGATCACCAACTGGGCGATGAAAGTTGCTTGGGAGGTCTTCCTGACCCCGGTGACTTACGCAGTCGTGGGCTGGCTGAAGAGCAGAGAGGGAGTTGACGTCTACGATGACGACACCGACTTCTCGCCCTTCGCGAAAGCAAAGGCGGTTTGACCGCGCACCTCAAGCGGGGCTAGTCCCCGCGCACAATGGCGCTCGACCGCATCCAGCTTGCCGACTTTCGCAACCACCGCGACACGCTTGTCGAGGACACAGCACCGTTCAATCTGCTGATCGGCGAGAACGGCGCCGGGAAAACCAATGTCCTTGAAGCGATCTCTCTGTTCGCTCCGGGACGCGGACTGCGGCGAGCTACTCTGACAGACCTTCCCGCACAGCAGGGCACCGGCGGCTTTGCCGTGAGTGCTTTGTTGAAGACCGGTCCGGATCCGGTTCGGATCGGCACGGGGGTCTCTCCGGATCGCCCCAGAAGACGAGTGGTTCAGATCAATAGCGCCGACGCACCCGCCGTACGGCTTGCTGAATGGCTATCGATCGGCTGGCTGACCCCCGCCATGGACAGGTTGTTTTCAGAGAGTGCGGGCGGCCGGCGCCGCTTTCTCGACCGGATGGTACTCGCGCTGCATCCAGGCCATGCTGGGCAGGCCTCCCGCCTGGAAGCGGCCGTGCGAGAACGCAACAACCTTCTTTCAGACGATCGCCCGCCGGATCCACACTGGTTGGATGCCATCGAAGCCCAGATCGCTGAAGCGGGCGCAGCCGTAGCGCAGGCACGCAGTGACACCGTCGGCGCTCTCCAGGAGATGATGGCACATCTGCCCGACACCCCCTTTGCGAAGCCGGCGCTGAGTTATCTGCCCGGCGGCCCCCTCAGCAAAGACGCACTCGGGGTCGCTCTGCGCGAAAGCAGGGTGCGCGACCGCTCTGCCCAGCGAACGCTCACGGGGCCCCACCGGGACGAACTTCAAGTGGTCATGGCGGCGAAGAACCAGCCGGCAGCGGAATGCTCGACGGGAGAGCAGAAGGCGATGCTGATCGCCATTGTTCTCGCACACTCGCAGATCCTTGAGCGGAACGGTGAGCGACGGCCACGCTTGCTCTTGCTGGACGAAGTCGCCGCGCACCTGGATCCGGTGCGGCGGGAGGCGCTATTCGACCGGCTCCGGAGAGGATCTGCGCAACTTTGGCTAACGGGCACTGAGGCCGCCCCCTTCTCCGCAATCCTGAACGAGGCGGCGGTCTGGCACGTCCATGGAGGAACGGTCCGAAGGGTCTGACGCTCGCTTAGCGTTCGGGCAACGCCTCAATGACGTCATCGATCGTCGCGACCACCAACTCCTCCGCGCCGTGAGCGATGGGCTGCAGGCTGTCGCCCTGAAGGTTGTCGGCATCCGCAGCGGCAGCGCCGGGCTGCAGAAAGAATGGCACCAGGACGGCATCATACTGTCTCGCAAGTGTCGGGTAGATCGGATTGAATTGCCGCGCGAAATCGGCGCTGAGATTTGGAGCCGCCATTACGCCGAGGAGGACAACCCGAATCCCGCGATCACGCAACATGCTGAGTATCCGCGCGAGATTGGCACGTGTTTGCGCCGGCGGAACACCGCGCAGCATATCGTTCGACCCGATGCTGACAACGATCACCTCAGGCTCCACCGGCTGTCCATCCAAGGTCTCTGGCAAACGACCTAGCGCCTGCCCGCTCGTCTCACCCGCAAGGCCGGAGTCGACGACTCGTGCGTCGACGCCTCTGGCGCGCAAGGCAGCTTCAAGCATGCCCGGGTAGCTGTCGCCAGGCGCTGAGCCGCTGCCGGCCAGTACCGAGTCCCCATACGCAAGGATTATCCGTCGTGGCCCCATAACCGGGATGGGCGGAGGCTGGTCGAGAGCGCTCCTTTCATCCCTTGCGGCAGGGGCCGTCTCCTGACCGCATGCAGCCAAACCTGCCGCGGCGGCAAGCGACAAGGCAGCGCGCAGCATGACGGATGATCCCGGAACGCTCAGGCGAAGACCTGCACGCTAGCGGGATCCTTCGGATCGGGACCGTAGCGGTTCGGCCCAGGAGTTCCGGGCAGCAACATGATCACGAAAAAGGCGATGCTGGCGACTAGCCCGACTAGCGGAACGAACGAGGCGATGATGAAGCCCAGATACCACCACCCGCTCATGTCGCGATCATGCAGGCGACGCACCGTCACAGCCAGGCCGGGAATTATGGTAGCAAGCCACCAGATCACGTATAGAAGCCCCGCGCCTCCGAAAAAGAGTGACATCATGGCGCTATATCCAGCGCTTTCCACATCACCGAACGCAGCAACCGAACCCGTGGTGGCCAAGATGATCGCGGTGATGATCGCGTAGACGATTACGTTGAGCAGGGCGAAGGCCCAGAACTCCATCCGACGGGAACGACCGGTGAATTCGGCGTAGCGCCGAAACGGCATCAGCATGTATTCGAGCACGGCAAGCTCTCCCAGATAGCTGTGTTTCTAGCGACTCTAAGATGCCTCCGGTTCCATTGGAAATGAAATGGAGCGCTCCGCACCGCTTGCCCAAAAACGCCAGATCGAGTAAGGGCGCGCGAATTGTGCGGTGCAGCGTAGTGTCGCCCCCGCCCCCTCGAACTTACAGGCCTCACCATGTCCGCCCCGCTTCCGCTGCGCAATATTGCGATCATCGCGCACGTCGACCACGGCAAAACCACGCTCGTCGACCAGCTTTTCCGCCAGTCCGGCACCTTCCGTGACAACCAGCGCGTGGAAGAGCGCGCCATGGATTCAAACGATCTCGAGAAGGAGCGCGGGATCACCATTCTCGCGAAGCCCACCTCGATCGAGTGGAACGGCTACCGCATCAACATCGTCGACACGCCCGGACACGCCGACTTCGGCGCCGAGGTGGAGCGCATCCTCTCGATGGTGGACGGCGTGATCCTGCTGGTCGACAGTTCTGAAGGCGCGATGCCGCAGACCAAGTTCGTCACCGGCAAGGCTCTGGGCCTTGGCCTCAAGCCCATCGTCGTGGTGAACAAGATCGACCGCCCCGATGGCCGCCACGCTGAAGTGCTGGATGAGGTGTTCGACCTGTTCGTCAGCCTCGACGCCAACGACGAGCAGCTGGACTTCCCGACGCTCTATGCTTCGGGCCGCAACGGCTACGCCAGCTACGATCCGGACGCGCGCGAGGGCACCCTCACCCCGCTGTTCGAGAAGATCGTGGAGCATGTGCCCGCGCCGAACCTGGACGTGGACGCCCCCTTCTCGTTCCTCGCTACCCTGCTTGACCGTGATAACTTCATGGGCCGCGTGCTCACGGGTCGCGTCCAGTCGGGCAAGCTCAAGGTCAATGATCCGATCCGCGCCATCGACTCGGATGGTAAGGTGATCGAGACCGGTCGCGCGTCCAAGGTGCTTGCCTTCCGCGGCCTTGAGCGCGTGGCGGTCGAGGAAGCGCGTGCAGGCGATATCATCGCGCTGGCGGGGCTGGAGAAGGCTACCGTCGCCAACACCATCGCCGACCTACAGGTCACCACGCCCATTCAGGCGCAGCCGATCGATCCACCGACGCTCGCCATGCGCTTCGCGGTCAACGACAGCCCGCTCGCTGGACGTGAGGGCGACAAGGTGACCAGCCGCATGATTCGTGACCGTTTGTTCCGCGAAGCGGAGACGAACGTTGCGATCCGCGTCACCGAAAGCGCAGACAAGGACAGCTTCGAAGTTGCCGGCCGCGGCGAGCTTCAGCTCGGCGTGGTTATCGAGACGATGCGCCGTGAGGGCTTCGAACTGGGCATCAGCCGCCCTCGCGTGCTGTTCCGCACAGACGAGAACGGCCAGCGCACCGAGCCTTACGAGACTGTCGTGATCGACGTGGACGACGAATACTCGGGCACGGTCGTGGAGAAGATGCAGCGCCGCAAGGCGGAACTGACGGACATGCGCCCTTCCGGCGCGGGCAAGACCCGCATCACCTTCTCGGCTCCTTCGCGCGGCCTGATCGGCTACCACGGCGAGTTCCTCTCGGACACGCGTGGCACCGGCATCATGAACCGCCTGTTCGAGAAGTACGATGCTCACAAGGGTGCGATCGAAGGTCGCCTGAACGGCGTTCTGATCTCGAATTGCACCGGCGAGGCGGTGGGCTACGCGCTCAACAGCCTTGAGGACCGCGGCGTGCTGTTCATCAAGCCCCAGGAGAAGATCTACGAGGGCATGATCATCGGCGAGAACGCCAAGCCTGACGATCTCGAAGTCAACCCGATGAAGTCCAAGCAGCTGACGAACTTCCGTTCGACCGGCAAGGACGACGCGATCCGCCTCACGCCGCCGCGCGTGATGACGCTGGAGCAGGCGATCGCCTACATCGACGATGACGAGATGGTCGAAGTGACGCCGCAGTCGATCCGCCTGCGCAAGGCGATCCTCGACCCGAACGAGCGCAAGAAAGCCAGCCGCAAGAAGGACGCAGCCTGAGCATAGAATAGGGATACGGGCGCCCACCTAAGCAAGCGCCCGTATCCTCAGCCTGCATTCCTCAGGCGATAGATGACATCTGCGTGGGCTGGCTGCTCCGCGCCCCGCAATAGCGGTCAAACTCTTCCATATACCGCGTTGTTAGCGCCGCCTGTTTGTCACGCGGAGCATTCTGCGCGACTTCAGGGAACCAGCTGCTCTCTTCCTGATAGACGTGCTGCTGCACGGCGCTCTGGATATGCTCCAGCTTTTGCCGCCACTCGTCGCTCATCGGGTCGATGTTCTCCAGTATCGCAAAGTTGATTTTGGCTGCTGCCTGCTCCTCGTAGGCCATGGTGGCATGCGACTTACTGCTATGTTCGACCACTGCGGGATAAATGACGGACTCTTCCGCATTGGAGTGCCCTGCGAAAACGACCTTCAACTCGCGCAGGGCCTGCAGCTTCTCTGGCCCGCTTGATGCGCGAAGCGCACGATCGAATGCGGCTTCAATCTTGCGATGATGGTCGATGATGTTGTCGAGCCAGTCGTTGCTCTGCGCAATTTGCTCAGCCTTGCGGCGCGCCTCGGCGCGATCCTCTTTTGAAGCGATCGGTGCGAGGGATGCGGCGATCTTGTCGATGAAGGACATGCGTTTACTCCTGAACTCGGTCTGCACTGTAAGCGCCCCGCAAGCACTACGCGTTCCGTGACCCCATCCGGTCGAACCCATACCAGGAACGTTCCGACGCTCGTCGTGTTAAGAAATCAGCGCCGCCAAGAACAGAGATCGGTGCTTGGCATCACTACAAAGTAGAGCGCCCCCAAGCTGAATGGTGCCTGCAAGGAGCGTCCCGCCCTGGTTCAGTCTGGATAACGCATAAGGATCACATCGGACGTCCTGCGAAGGCAGTCGAGTCTTCTCCGCCCGTGACCAGAGGAGAATGGACATGAAAATGATAAAGAAGAGCCTGGCCGCGTTTACTTTGGCTGCGACTGCGCTCGTTTCCACCAGCCCCGCGGCCGCGCGTGACTCCTATCGCGAGCGTTACCGTGATCGCGACAATACCGCTGCGGTAGCGATCGGAGCCGGCATTGTTGGACTAGCCGTTGGCGCAATCGTCGCCTCGAGCAATCGAGACCGGCGATACCAGGACAGACGCTATTACGATCGGCGATATGTTGACGATGGTCGATACTATCGTGATCGGCGATACTATAATCGTTCGCCTCGCTACCGGTCTCATTCCCAGTGGCGCCGTGATGACCGACGTAGGCATGACCGCTATTATAATGGCGGCTACTATGACAACTATTACTACGGACGTCGCGGTTACTAAAAATCTGCCGGAGGGCGGTTCCCCTTGCCCGCTCATACCGGCGGATCGGGCGCTTGGTTGAACAGACCAGGCGCCCAAATCATACTCGCCCAAATCGTACTCTTGGCCTAGTCACTCGTGCCTCTCGCCAAGCTGGTTCAGCCCGGCTATGGCGCGCCCACCATGGAAATTGCCGACCTGCGCATTGCTCTCTTTTCGGGCAACTACAACTACGTCCGTGACGGGGCTAATCAGGCTCTCAACCGGCTTGTCGGCTATTTGCTTGGCCAGGGAGCCGAGGTGCGCGTCTACTCTCCTGTCATCGACAAGCCGGCCTTTCAGCCCACTGGCGAAGTCATCGGGGTCCGGGCATTGCCGATCCCCACACGCGGTGAGTACCGGATGCCGCTCTCCCTCTCCGGAAAAGCGCGTAAGCACCTGACCCGCTTCGCTCCCAACGTCGTGCATGTCTCATCACCGGACCCGGTAGCACATCAGGCGGTCACGTGGGCACGGCGCCGAAAACTACCGGTGCTGGCCTCCGTTCACACGCGTTTCGAGACGTACCTGCGGTACTACAACATGGCCTGGGCCGAACCCGCAATGGAAGCCATGCTTCGCCGGTTCTATCGGCGCTGCGACGCTCTGGTCGCCCCCTCCGAGAGTATGGCACAGGTGCTGCGCGAACAGCGCATGAACTATGATGTGTCGATCTGGTCCCGGGGTGTGGACCGAGATGTGTTCCATCGCGGCGCTCGCTCACTGGAATGGCGCCGCGCGCACGGGATTGCCGACCATGAGCCGGTCATCGGCTTCCTCGGCCGCCTTGTCATGGAGAAGGGACTCGACGTTTTCTCCGATTCCATCGACGAGCTGCGGCGGCGCAGTGTCGGGCACAAAGTCCTGGTCATCGGCGAAGGGCCGGCACGCGAGTGGTTCGAGGGCCGTTTGCCCGGTGCAAAGTTCGTGGGCTTTCAGCAAGGAGCGGATCTTGGCCGGGCGGTGGCCAGCATGGATATCCTGTTCAACCCCTCCGTCACCGAGACTTTCGGTAACGTCACGCTAGAGGCGATGGCCTGCGGCCTTCCGGTCGTGGCAGCGGCTGCGACGGGAAGTGAGAGCCTGGTGGAGGATCACGTTTCCGGTCGGCTGATCCGTCCCGGAGCAGTGCATCAGTTCGCCGAAGCTCTCCGTGGCTACATCGCCGATCCGGAACTAAGGGCCAGCCACGGCGCCGCAGGTGAAGCGCGCGCTCATGATTTCAGCTGGGACAAGATCAACCAGGCTGTCGCTGACACCTACCTCAGACTGATCCGGCAGCGCGCTGCTCGTTCCTAGCGCAGGATCTTCCGCGTGCGCATGCGGATCGCATAAAGCAGGAGAGCTACTGCCACGATCCAGATCACGACATTCATGATCCAGTTCGTTGGGGTGTTCATGCTTTCGGGCCAACCCGTGGCGAAGTTGTAGAACTGGGTGGCCGCTAGCGTGAGTAGCGAGAAAGCAAAGCAGTAGGCGGCCCACAGGGAACGCCCAAGCAGCAACAGCGATCCGAGCAGAGCAAGAGCGACACCCGCTCCCCAGGCAATGATCGTCCAAGCCGGGAACGCGTCGATATAATCGATCATCTCGGGCGGAAGCTGCGCAATGTAGGCGGGATGACGCAGGTTCGTCAGCACATAGTCGAGGCAGGCAAAGCCGTTCCACAACGTCGCCAGCGTGCCAACGACCCACAGGTGAGCAGGTGCCTTTCGGATCGCTGAACGGTCAGCGGTTGTTTCCATCTCGCCACTCCCTGCCGATGACGCAGCAGTTTACGCCCCGCCTCCAGACGATGCAATCACACGCGGCAATTGCTAGATGCAGCCGATGGCCGACTTATTCGCGGAAGAACACCCTCCCCAGCCACCTTCATCGCCGCGCGCGGATGCGCCGCTTGCCGACAGACTGCGGCCCCAGTCGCTCGCCGACATCGTGGGCCAGGAACACCTGACCGGTCCAGAAGGCGCGATCGGGCGGATGGTGGCAGCGGGGCGGTTATCTTCCATGATCCTCTGGGGACCGCCGGGCACGGGCAAGACAAGCATCGCCCGTTTGCTCGCCGATGCGGTGGGAATGCGTTTTGCGGCGGTCAGCGCCGTCTTTTCGGGCGTCGCTGACCTGAAGAAGGCGTTTGCGGAAGCGGAAACCGCAGGCCGGGCCGGGCAAAGAACCCTGCTCTTCGTGGACGAGATCCACCGCTTCAACCGGGCTCAGCAAGACGGATTCCTGCCGTTTGTGGAACGCGGCACCGTCACGCTGGTGGGCGCCACCACCGAAAACCCCAGCTTCGCACTCAACGCAGCTCTGCTAAGTCGGGCGCAGGTCTTGATCCTGCATCGGCTGGATGTGCACGCGTTGTCGTGCCTGATCGAGCGGGCCGAGACGCTGGAAGGTCCCCTGCCCCTCGTCCCCCAGGCGCGGGAGGCGCTGGTCGCATCGGCGGACGGCGATGGGCGCTTCCTGCTGAATCAGGTGGAGACGCTCTATGCGGCGCACCTTGATGCGCCTCTGGACCCTGCATCGCTCGGCAGCTTCCTGCAGCGCCGCGTCCCGGTCTATGACAAGGACCGCGAGGGCCACTACAACCTGATCTCAGCGCTTCACAAGTCCTTGCGCGGGTCCGACCCGCAGGCAGCGCTCTATTACATGTCGCGGATGCTGACGGCTGGCGAAGAGCCGCTTTACGTGCTGCGGCGCCTGACCCGCTTTGCCAGCGAGGACATCGGCCTTGCCGACCCGCAAGCTCTGACCCAATGCCTTGCCGCCAAGGACGCCTACGAGTTCCTGGGTTCTCCAGAGGGGGAACTGGCAATCGTCCAGGCGTGCATCTACTGCGCCACCGCTCCCAAATCGAACGCAACTTACGTCGCCTACAAGGCAGCGTTGAAGTCGGCGCGAGAGACCGGATCGCTGATGCCGCCCGCAAACATCCTGAACGCGCCCACAAAGCTAATGAAGGACATCGGCTATGGTGAGAACTACGCGTATGACCATGATGCTCCTGACGGCTTCTCGGGAGCGGACTACTGGCCAGAGGGAATGGTGCCCCAATCCTATTACAGACCCGTGCCACGCGGCTTCGAACGCCAAGTGATAGAGCGGATGGAATGGTGGGAGAAGAAGCGGCGCGAGCGGCGCGCGAAAGGTGAATGAGCGAACCGGCAGCATGCGGACGAACCGCTTCCGGCATTTCCTTGCGATTGATTGGTCGGGCGCCGCGGGCGAGCGCCAGCCGGGCATTGCCCTGAGCCTCTGCACGGCAGAGGGCTCACCACGCCTCCTCCACCCTCAGAGCCACCGCCGCTGGTCGCGCGACGCCGTTCTGGATTACCTGCTCACCGATCTGCCTCCCGACACACTGGTCGGGCTCGATCTCGGCATATCGCTGCCGTACCAGGATGCAGGGGCGTTTTTCCCCGGCTGGGCGGACAGCCCCTGCGACGCTCGTGCGCTCTGGAGGCTCGTCGACGAAATATGTGAGAGCGACCCGCACCTCGGCGCCCGCAGCTTCGTCGATCACCCTATCGCCAGCGCTTACTTCCGCCGGCATGGGGGGAGAGAAGGCAGCCGCTTTCACCTGTTGGGCACCCCGCATCGCCGCGGCCGGTTTCGGATCACCGAGAACGCTCAGGAGCGCGCAGGGTGCAAGCCTTACAGCAACTTCAACCTTGTGGGCGCGGCGCAAGTGGGAAAGTCCAGCCTTACCGGCATGCGAATGCTCCATCGATTGGAGGGACGGCTGTTCGTCTGGCCGGTCGATGGGCTCTACCCGCCAGCAAGCGGATCTGTCATCGTCGAGATCTACACGGCCATCGCTGCACTGGCCGCCAGCCGGAGCGTCGGCCGCTCGAAAATCCGCGATGGCGCTTCCCTCGATGTCGCGCTTCACAAGCTCGGATCACCGCCATCGGGCCTATCAGGCATCGTAGACGATCATAGCGCCGACGCTCTGCTCTCTGCGGCTTGGCTGCGCATGCACGCCAACGATGAAGCGCTGTGGCGACCCGGCGAGCTTACGCATGATGTCGCGCGAACGGAGGGCTGGACCTTCGGGGCACCTTAGATCACACTCCGGCCTTGGAGGGGGTGTCCGCCAGGCGGGCACCCCCTCGTGCGTTCAATGAAGGGGCTGCCATGATAACAAGAAAACTGCTGCTGACCGGGATCGCCGTCTGTGCGCTGGGGGCGTGCTCGACGGTCAACATGCCCGCAACCGAGCAAACCTCGCCCGAGCAAACCTCTGCCGCGAGCGCTCAGCCAGCCTGGTCCGAATTCGCTCAGGCGACGCTCGATGAGTGGTTTACGCTCGATCCCGCGATGGCCGTCTACCAAGGCGCTCATCAATACGACGGCCGGCTGCCCGACTGGAGCGAAGCCGGCCTTGCCCGACGCGTGGCCTTCTTGCGCTCGGTAGTGGATGAAGCACGCGCATACACGAACCTTACGCCTCAGGAGGCGCTTGCGCGGGATCACCTTGTTGCAGCCGCCCGCCGCGACTTGTTCTGGATCGTCGATGCCGATCGTCCGCATCGCAACCCAGGCTTTTACATCGATGGCGGACTCGATCCGAACGTCTATGTCTCGCGCGAGTATGCCGACAAACCCACACGCATGCGGGCGATGATCTCGTTCTTCAACGCGATTCCCGACGCTGCCAGCAACATCCGGGCGAACTTGCGCACGCCGCTTCCCGCCAGCTTCATTAAGCTCGGCGTGGCCGGCTTTGGAGGTTTTGCCGACTACTACCGCGGTGATGCGCGCGCCGCCTTCGCGGATGTGCAAGACCCGGCCCTCCAGGCCGAGTTCAAAGCCGCCTCCGAGAAGGCAGCAACAGCGATGGCCGGGTTGGCGTCATGGCTTGAGGGCCAAAGGGCCGCTGCCACCCAGGACTATGCTCTTGGCCCCGACCTGTTTGCACGGATGCTGAAGGAGACAGAGGGCGTCGATATCAGCATCGACGAGCTTGAGGCGATCGGCCGGGCAGACCTGAAGCGAAATCAAGCGGCGCTGAAAGTCGCATGTGCCCAGTATGCTCCCGGTAAGACCATCCCGCAGTGCTTCGACAAGTTGAATGCCGACAAACCAGCTGAGGGACCGGTCGCTGCGGCAACCCGGCAGATCCCCAAGCTGACCGCCTTCGTGCGTGAGAAAGACCTCGTTACCATTCCCGGCACCGAACAGGCGCTCGTGCGCGAGAGCCCACCCTACAACAGGCAGAACAGCGCCTACATCGATCCTCCGGGACCGTTCGAGAAGGGTATTCCCTCGATCTACTATATCTCTCCGCCGGACCCGGCTTGGTCGGCCGAAAAGCAGCGCGACTACATCCCTGGCGAGAACGATCTGCTGTTCACCAGCATACACGAAGTCATGCCTGGCCATTTCCTGCAGTTCCTTCACTCGAACCGGGCTCCCTCGCTGATCTCAAGGATATTCGTGGGCTACGCCTACGCGGAAGGTTGGGCGCACTACACGGAAGAGATGATGTGGGAGGCCGGTTACGGTAGAGGCGATCCCGGCGTTCACGTCGGGCAGATCTCCAACGCGCTGCTGCGCAACTGCCGTTTCCTCTCCGCTATCGGACTTCACGCGAGAGGCATGACGCAAGCCCAGTCGCAGAAGATGTTCCAGGACGAGTGCTATCAGGTCGAAGGCACGGCTGAGCAGCAGGCGGCACGCGGAACGTACGATCCGGCCTATCTGAACTACACCCTCGGCAAGCTGATGATCCTGAAGCTGCGTGAAGATTGGACCGCCACACGCGGTGGAAAGGCGGGATGGAAAGCCTTCCACGACACCTTCCTCGGCTATGGCGGCGCGCCGATTCCGCTCATCCGGCAGGTCATGATGAACGAGCCGCAACCGCGCGCAGTGTTCTGATCTGCGGAACGAAAATGTATGATCCGGGGCAAGCTCGCTCCGGATCATACCCGACATGCTACGCGGGATGACGCGCATACACGCACCAGCAACCATTCGCGTTCGGGCAGCAGAACCGGCTTGCGGTGCCCGCCGAGCTTGCCCAGCGCCACGCCGCCGGTCCGGCGCTGCCGCTGCGACCAACGAACTGCGCTCGCAACGCCTACACCAAACTGCTGCAGCTTACGCCGACGAACCCGGCGCCATCGCTGCAACCACAGGCTTCTGAAGATCTATCGAACAGGCTCGGCTCATCCCTGCTGGCCTCCTACCCAGCCGGCAGGTCGAGTCAGAAAACCAGCGGCTCGTGGATCCCCTATCTAGTCACTTAAACCAGATCATGCTCTAAGCACGCGGCTTAGACGCTTGGCCTGAAGCATCGGAACGCGGCTTGATGCCTCAGGCCGGCGTGGCCGCAGCTTGGCTCCGAACTATCGGACGCGCCTCACGAACAATCCGCTCTCACGCTTTTCCGTGGCGAAGTTCGGCAGCGACTTCACCAGTTCCGCAAGTCGAGAGAACCCGTAGCTACGCGCATCGAAGCTTGAACGGTTGGCAACGCGCTGCCCGACTTCCGAAAGGCTTGCAAAGCCCTGATCGTCCCGCTTGCTGGCCTTCCATGCGTCACCAAGCAGCTTGATCAGCTCGTCGTCGATCGCCGCCTTTGGCGCTTGCCCCCCCTGCTCTTCCTTCTCCTCCTCCTCGACCATTGCATCGACGTCGATGAACCGGGTGCAGGCTTCGCGGAATGCCTCCGGTGTCCGGCCGGTGCCAAAGCCGTAGACCGGTGTGCCGTTCTGGCGAATACGCATTGCAAGCGGCATGAAGTCGCTATCGCTCGACATGATGCCGAAGCCTTCGATCCGCCCTCCATAGAGCAGATCCATGGCATCGATCGTCATCTTCATGTCCGTGGCGTTCTTGCCCTTGGTCAGGTCAAACTGCTGCTGCGGCTCAAGCGCATAGCGATGCATGAGCTTCGACCAGCCCCGCAAGCCCGGCTTGCTCCAGTTGCCATAGATGCGGCGAACATTGACGGTACCCAGGTCACCCAGGATCGTGAGCGCGGCATCGATGTTGCCCGGTGATGCATTGTCCGCGTCGATCAGCAGGGCGATATTGCGAGATGGGTCTGAGTTGGCCATCGGCCATATCTGCTATCTTGCCGGGCAGTTGTCCATGGCCGCGCTTGCTTCGCTGCGCCGCACAACATACGGTCCGGGGCAAGATACAACTGACAGGACCGGCCCGATGCAGCGTTTCGAAGGCACCAGCAACTACGTCGCCACCGATGACCTCAAGGTTGCGGTCAACGCCGCCGTACTGCTGCGCCGCCCGCTGCTTGTGAAGGGTGAGCCGGGCACCGGCAAGACCGTGCTTGCAGAGGAGATTGCGAAATCCCTCGATGCGCCGCTGATCACCTGGAACGTCAAATCGACGACGAAGGCGCATCAGGGGCTTTATGAGTACGACGCTGTAGCCCGGCTGCGCGATGGGCAGCTTGGCGACGAGCGCGTTCACGATATCCGCAACTACATCCGCAAGGGCAAGCTGTGGGAAGCATTCACCTCCCCCAGACTGCCCGTCCTGCTGATCGACGAGATTGACAAGGCCGACATCGAGTTCCCGAACGATCTCCTTGCCGAGCTCGATCGCATGGCCTTCGACGTCTACGAGACCGGCGAGCGCGTGGCTGCGGTCGAGCGGCCGATCGTCGTCATCACTTCCAACAACGAGAAGGACCTGCCGGACGCTTTCCTGCGCCGCTGCTTCTTCCACTATATCAAGTTCCCGGATCGCGAGACGATGCAGTCGATCATCGACGTGCACTTCCCCGGCATTCAGAAGAGCCTCGTGGCGAAAGCGATGGAGGTCTTCTACGAGTTGCGTGACGTGCCCGGCCTCAAGAAGAAGCCGTCCACCAGCGAACTGCTGGACTGGCTCAAGCTGCTGATGAACGAGGACATGCCGCTCGAGGTTCTGCAAAATCAGGATTCCAGCAAGGCCATCCCGCCCCTGCACGGAGCACTGCTGAAGAACGAGCAGGACGTGATGATGTTCGAGCGGCTGGCCTTCATGGCGCGGCGGGGCGGCTAAGTGCCTGCCTCCTACACCGGGCGCTGCAACTGCGGTGCCGTCACCGCGGTAATCGACGCGGAGCCTTTGTGGGTGCGTCAGTGCTGGTGCCGCCAATGCCAGAAAATCGCCGCCGGCAGTGCCACGAACAACGCGCTCTTCATGACCGAAGCCATGACGATAGCGGGTGAGATTGCCTGGGCGAGCTATACCGCGGACAGTGGCAACACTGTGGAGCAGGGCTTCTGTCCAAATTGCGGCACACACATCCTCGGCCGCAACTCGGCTCGGCAGAGAGCAAATGTCGTGCGGCTTGGCTTCCTCGAAGGACCGCATGAACTGGGGCCACAGAGCGCGATCTGGCTGGAAGAGGCGCCTGCCTGGGCTGCGATCAACCCTGAGATAGAGACCTTCTTGCGCCAGCCTGCACCGCCTCAGCGCCCAGATCGCACGGAGAACTGATCTCATGTTCTTCAACTTTGTCGACGAGCTGCGCGCAGCCGGGATCAAGGCGTCCTTCAAGGAGCATCTCACGCTGCTTGAAGCCTTGGACAAGAACGTGATCGAGCAGACGCCAGAGGCGTTCTACTATCTCTCCCGCGCCACCTTCGTGAAGGACGAAGGCCTGCTCGACCGCTTCGATCAAGTGTTTCAGAAGGTCTTCAAAGGCGTGCTGACCGACTACGGCCAGCAGCCAGTCGAGATCCCCGAGGACTGGCTCAAGAAGCTGGCGGAGCGCTATTTCTCGCCCGAGGAGATGGAGCAGATCAAGTCGCTCGGCTCCTGGGATGAGATCATGGAGACCCTCAAGAAGCGCCTGGAAGAGCAGCAGAAGCGCCATCAAGGCGGCAACAAGTGGGTGGGCACCAACGGCACGTCTCCTTTCGGCCACTCGGGTTACAATCCAGAGGGCATTCGCGTCGGAGGCGAAGGCAAGCACGGGCGTGCGATCAAGGTCTGGGAAAAGCGCGAGTTTGCTAACCTCGACAACTCGAAAGAACTGGGCACGCGCAACATTAAGGTGGCTCTACGCCGTCTGCGCCGCTTTGCGCGCGAAGGCGCGGCGGATGAGCTGGACCTCGACGCCACGATCGAGGGAACGGCGAAGCAGGGCTGGCTGGACGTCGTGATGCGGCCGGAGCGGCATAACGCCGTGAAGGTCCTCCTGTTTCTCGACGTGGGCGGTTCGATGGACCCGTTCATCAAACTGGTGGAGGAGCTGTTCAGCGCCGCCACGGCCGAATTCAAGAACCTGGAGTTCTTCTACTTCCATAACTGCCTTTATGAGGGCGTCTGGAAGGACAACCGGCGGCGGTGGTCGCAGCGGACGAAGACCTGGGACATTCTCCATAAGTACGGCCACGACTACAAGGTCATCTTCGTGGGCGACGCAGCCATGAGCCCGTACGAAATCAGCCACCCGGGCGGCTCGGTCGAGCACATGAACGACGAGGCTGGAGCGGTATGGCTGCAGCGCGTGATGCAGACTTATCCGGCCACTGTGTGGCTCAATCCCACGCCCGAGCGTCAGTGGGAGTATTCGACGTCCACTCGCATGATCCGCGAGCTGATGCACGATGCCATGTACCCGTTGACCCTTGACGGCCTTGAGGGTGCCATGCGCGAACTTACGCGCAAGAAGGCCTGAACAGCACTTTCCGTCTCCACCCTTTTGGGCGCGCAGGAACCCGCATGGATCGTCAGTTGCTGATCATCTGCCTGCTTACGGCGGCGATCAATCTCATCGGCACCCTGGCCTACTCGGCACGAATAGCTGGAGTACGGACACGCCGTATTGCGATGAGCTTCGCGCTTTTCAACATTCTGGTGCTCGTCTCGCGCACCTCTAACAGCTTTCTCGGACCCTTCCTGGCCAAGCGTATTGAGACCCGCCTTGCGACTGAAGGAGGCGACGCACTGCTTGGCGACTTCCGCCTCGTGCTGGCTGCTGCATCGGTCGCGGTCTTCCTGGGCATCCTTCTGGTACCAACAGCACAGCGGCTGTTCGCGACGGCCATCGGCCACTTTCAGGTGCACCGCTCGACCGGCAGGCTCATCCTGCGCCTAGCCTCTCCGGCAGGGCTGCGTACGATCCGTCGCTCATTAACGACGCCATCGTTGAAGCACCTGCACAGTTTCGCGCAAGATCGGGGTGTGGGGTTTGGGGTCCTGCTCGCAAACTGCCTCGCTCAGGCGTTGATCGTCGTGGGTGTGCTCGCCTCACTTTACGCGGGGTTCCTCAACCCCGAATACCGCGTAACGGCATCGCAGCTCTCCGCAGTGGTGAACGGCTTCGCAACGATCCTGTTATTCGCCCTGATTGACCCCCAGCTCTCGGTCATGACTGATGACGTGGTGGAAGGACGGATCAGCGAAGCACGTTTCCGGCGAACAATCGTGTGGATCTCGATCAGCCGGCTCGTTGGCACTCTGTTGGCCCAGGCCCTTTTCGTTCCTTCGGCCCAGGCAATCGCCTGGGTGGCAAACTACGTATAGAGCAGGATCGGCGCGATTTCTTCACGCCATGCCGCCTCGTCGCGCGTCGCCAAAGCGTCGAAGTCACCGGGTTCGGCGGCAGGATCGTCGACCCACTCGCGAAGAGCTGGGCCGCCGTTGATGACGTCGATCGCCAGCCGATCGAACTCGTACTCGTAGGGGAAATCGCGCCAGATCGGATAGTCCGGCCGCAACTGCCTGATTGCCTTGAAGGCGAGCGCCTGCAGCCGCCAGGGGCGAAACGCCTCGTGACGATAGAACTGCCCCTCCGCGTGGATCATCAGGGCATTGCACAAGGTTCCCTGGTGCTTGTGGAAGGTCGGCTCGAACCAACATTCCCGGATGGCGCAACCGGCAAGCCACTCGGGCGCAAGGCGCTGCATTTGGGCGTGCACCGCACCCGCCGGAAGATCGGGAGCTCCGAACAGAACTTCGAGAGGACGCGTGGTGCCACGTCCTTCAGAAAGAGTCGTTCCCTCCAGCATGACAGTGCCAGCGTATGCACGCGCCATGTTGAGATTCGCTGCATTCGGGCTGGGGTTGATCCAGACCCGATCGTCGGGCCAGCCAAAGCCGGGGCTGCCGGATGGTTGCCAACCTTCCATCGTCACTACGCGATAGTCCACGTCCAAATTGAATTGGCGGATAAACCACAGCCCCATTTCACCCAGTGTCAGCCCATGTCGCATCGGCATCGGCCCCGCCCCTACGAAGCTCTCCTGACCAGGAATCAGCAACGTGCCCTCTATCGGCCGCCCGGCGGGATTTGGGCGATCCAGCACCCACACCGCCTTGCCAGTGCCCGACGCCGCCTGCAGCAGGTACAGCAGGGTCGTGACGAAGGTATAGATGCGGCAGCCCAGATCCTGCAGATCGAACAGGAAGACGTCAGCGGTGGCCATCATCTCAGACGTAGGCCGACGCACCTGACCGTAGAGGCTGAATACCGGTATGCCGAGCGCAGGGTCGAGTTCGTCCGCCGTTTCGACCATGTTGTCTTGCTTGTCACCCTTCAGGCCGTGCTGGGGTCCGAACGCGGACGTCAGGTTCACGCCGGCGCCCGCCAGCGCATCCAGCGAATGAACCAGAGATTCAGTAACGGACGCTGGATGGGCAACAAGAGCAACCCTGCGGCCCTCCAGAGGCTCGCGCAGGGCGGGATCGGCGAGGAGGCGGTCTATGCCAAACTTCATGCCCGATCCGGTGCCGCAAGCTCTGCCGCGAAGCAAGCTGGATCATGGAAGTCGGGCTTGTCTGCGTTGTGTGCGAGGGCCCAGAACGACTTTGTGCCGCCCTCCTCTTCGATCACAGCCGCCATGCCATAGCGCCAAGGCGCGGATGGCAGGGCGGAAGCCGGCACAGCCGCATCGAAGATCGCAAGCGCCTCTCCCTTGCGCATTGCGCAGGAAGGCTCGCGAGGGAATGATCGTTCGCTCATGCCCTGTCGATAGGCCACAAAGTCGTACGCGTTCCAACGCTCTGACGGCGAGAGGTTAAGCTCCACGTATCCGGCTTCACCCGGCGGCTGGATGAAGATTTCGAAACAGGTGGCCTGCCACAGACCGTCAGCGCGGCCTTTCCCTGCGAAGGGGGGCACGATCAGCTTCTGCGCTCCCTCGATCCGCCAGCGAAGGCGCAGCCATTCACCGTCGGGCGTAACCCGTGCCGTCACCTTCTTCACCGCTGCAGGGGCAAACCCCGGGTGAGCTATCAGCGAGTGCGTTTGCAACCGCGCATCTCCATGCTACGCGCGCGCTTCCCCGAGGAAGGCACCATGACGTACAATTCTACCCTGCTACGCCTGCTCGACGAGCGAGGCTACATTCACCAACTCACCGATGCCGAAGGGCTCGACGCGCTTGCGGAGAAGCAGGTGGTGCCTGGCTATATCGGCTTTGATCCCACCGCGCCATCGCTCCACGTCGGACATCTTGTATCGATCATGATGCTGCGGCAACTGCAGCGCGCGGGACACAAGCCGATCGTGGTCATGGGTGGTGGCACCGGAAAGATCGGCGACCCCAGCTTCAAGGACGAAGCGCGCAAGCTGCTGACAGAGGATCTGATCGCGCAGAACGTCGCGTCCATCCGTCGGGTCTTCGAGCGTTTTCTCACGTTTGGCGATGGCCCGAGCGACGCTATTATGGTCGACAATGCCGATTGGCTCGACAAGCTCGAGTACATTCCGTTCCTGCGCGACATCGGCCAGCACTTCTCGATCAACAGGATGCTCAGCTTCGATTCGGTCAAGCTGCGTCTCGACCGCGAACAATCGCTCAGCTTCCTCGAATTCAACTACATGATCCTCCAGGCCTACGATTTCCTGGAGCTGTCCCGCCGCGCAGGGTGCCGCCTCCAGATGGGCGGATCGGATCAATGGGGCAATATCGTCAACGGCATCGAACTTGCTCGCCGGGTCGACGGAACACACGTTTTCGGCCTGACGACCCCGCTGCTAACCAATGCCGATGGCACCAAGATGGGCAAGACGGTCGGCGGGGCTGTCTGGCTGAACGAGGATCAGCTTCCCAATTTCGATTACTGGCAGTTCTGGCGCAACACCGATGATCGCGATGTAGGCAAACGCCTGAGATTGTTTACGGATCTCCCGCTCGACGAGATCGACCGACTTGAGAAGCTGCAGGGCAGCGAGATTAACGATGCCAAAGTCGTGCTCGCGAACGAAGCGACCCGCCTCTGCCGTGGGGACGAGGCAGCCCGCACAGCGGAATCGACGGCTCGCGCGACGTTCGCAGGTGGCGGCATGGGCGATGATCTTCCCACACTCGTGATCCCGCCTGAGGGTATGCGCCTCGTGGCGGCTTGTACCGAAATCGGGTTCACCGGATCTAACGGGGAAGCCAAGCGGAAGATTGCCGAGGGGGCGGTGAAGCTCGACGACGAGGCCGTCTCTGACGCCAATCTCCTGGTGACCGTGGCATCCGGCGCGTCCAGGAAGCTGAGCCTCGGCCGGAAGAAACACGGTATTCTGAAAGGAGCGTGACGCCTTCGGGCACACTCGATCATCATCCTGAATCGCTTTTAACGGCAAGGGTTTACCGTTTGTTTGCCAGTCTCGTGCATGTTGATGCTCGGATCAGGAAACACAGGACGGGTCATGAGTGCGGGTGCACAGCTTACCGTAACCGATAAACGGCGTGCAGCGCGTCACCCTGCGGATTACAAGGTAATTGCGGAGCATCGCCAACTCGGCGATGTTCATCTGCACATCGTGAACGTCTCTGCCCAAGGGTTCATGGCCCAGGAAGTGTCAGGCTTGGGACGTGGGGATCGCTTGGTTATGCGCCTGCCCGTCACCGGGCGGATCGAGGCGCACCTGATATGGGCGCATGAAGGGCGCGCTGGCTTTCAATTCGAGCGGATTATCCGTCTCGACGATTTCCTCAAGCTCGTGGACGCGCTCCAACCTAACCCACGCCTTCGCCCTCGGCGCTAACCAACGCCGGGGCGGAGCTCCGGCAAGAGCCGACATTGTGGTAAGCACACGGCAAGCGGACGCCAAGCTGTTGGCAAGTTGTGAGTCCGGTGCCATGGCGCTTGCGTGAGCGCCCCCTCTTCTCCCCTCGCAATCCCCGACTACCGTCGATTCTGGCTGGCCCGCTTTGCAGGCGTGATCGCGACCAATGGCATGGTCGTAATCATCGGCTATCAGCTGTACGACGTGGCCCGCGGCGAATACGGGATGAGCATTGCGCAAGCGGCGTTCCAGCTAGGCCTCCTCGGGCTCGCGCAGTTCGTTCCTCTGCTGTTGTTGACCCCTTTGGCGGGCGTAGTGGCTGACCGGTTCGATCGCCGCTATGTGGCCGCGTCTTCGATGTCGGTTGACCTGTGCATCGCCCTCGGCCTCGGCATCGTCACTTATATGCAAGTACGCAGCTTGCCGCTTCTATTCGTCTTTGCAGCTCTCCACGGCGCGGTGAGAGTTTTTCAAGGCCCGGCGATGAGCGCCATCGCTCCCAACATCGTTCCTCAGGCGCTGATTCCCAAGGCGATCGCACTGAACTCGATAGCCTGGCAGGCGGGCGGTGTGATCGGGCCGGCGGCCTTCGGGTTCCTTTTTGCCTCGTCAAGAGCCCTGCCCTATTGGACCTCAATGGCCCTGCTGGTGATCGCTGCCAGCAGCATCATGTCCCTGCGCACGCTCCCGCCTCCACCGGAACACGCGCGCAAGGCTCACCCGTTGGCGCAGATCGTCGGCGGTTTTCGCTTCGTGTGGAACGACCGGTTTCTGCTCGGCTGTATCACACTGGACCTGTTCGCCGTGATCCTTGGCGGAGCGACGGCCCTCTTCCCGGTGTTCGCAAGAGACATCCTGCACGTCGGCCCGGAAGGCCTTGGACAGATGCGCGCAGCCCCCGCGCTCGGTGCCGCCGTGATGGCCCTTTTGCTCTCGTTTCGCCCTCTGGAGCACAACGTCGGAGTGAAGATGCTCATTGCGGTTGCGGTTTACGGTGCCGCGACAGTGGCCTTCGGCATCTCGCGCAACTTTCCGCTCACGCTCGGGTTTCTTGTCATTCTGGGCGCCGCCGACATGATTTCCGTGTTCATCCGTAGTTCGCTCATCCAGCTCAACACTCCCGACGAAATGCGTGGAAGGGTCTCTGCCACGTCCGGCCTTGCCGTATCGGCTTCGAATGAGCTTGGAGAGATGCAATCCGGACTTGCTGCGGCGTTGCTGGGCGCCACCGGGGCGGTTGTCTTTGGAGGTACCGCTGCCATAGTCGTCACCATAGCATGGGCGCGCCTCTTTCCCGAGATCCGCAGAGCCCGTACATTCGCACCGCAATACCGCCAGAGGGAGACCGTCTGATGAAGGCCGACAACATTCTCGCCACCATCGGCAATACGCCGCATGTCCGGCTTGCACGTATGTTTCCCGATCATGAGGTCTGGGTGAAGTGCGAGCGTGCCAATCCGGGCGGCTCGATCAAGGACCGGATCGCGCTCTCCATGGTGGAGGCAGCAGAAGCGGATGGCAGTCTCAAGCCAGGTGGCACGATCATCGAGCCAACGTCCGGGAATACGGGTATCGGACTCGCCGTGGTCGCGGCAGTGAAGGGCTACAAGCTCGTTCTGGTCATGCCGGAATCGATGTCTCTCGAGCGGCGGCGGCTGATGCTCGCGTATGGCGCGACCTTCGACCTGACGCCCAAGGAGCAAGGCATGAAAGGCGCCATTGAACGCGCCCGCGAACTCGTGGATCAGACGCCCGGAGCCTGGATGCCCCAGCAGTTCGATAATGCTGCGAACATCGCCGTCCATGTGAACACTACGGCTCGCGAGATCCTGAGTGACTTTGCAGATACCCCCGTCGACGTGCTGATTACCGGGGTCGGGACCGGAGGGCATCTCACCGGCTGCGCCGAAAGGCTCAAGCAAGAGTGGCCGGACATGAAGGCTTTCGCTGTAGAACCCGGTCTCTCGCCGGTGATTTCGGGTGGGCAACCCGGCCCCCATCCGATTCAAGGCATCGGCGCGGGCTTTATTCCGGCAAACCTTCATACGCAGGCGATCGACGGGGCAATTCAAGTCGATGCCGCGGACGCAAAGGAGATGGCGCGGCGTTGCGCGCGCGAGGAGGGCCTGCTGGTAGGGATCAGCTCGGGCGCAACGCTCGCCGCGATTGCATCCAAGCTAGCGGAGCTGCCACCTGGCTCGCGGGTGCTCGGGTTTAACTATGACACGGGCGAGCGGTACCTGTCGGTTCCGGATTTTCTGCCGGAATGAGCGAGCTTGAACCCCTCTCCTACGCGGACGGCGAGGCACGCCTGACAGGATGGCTGGCGCGCCCGGACAACCAGGCTCGCGCTGCGATCGTCGTGTTCCCCACGATCGCGAACAAGACACCTGTCGTGGAACGCCGGGCTCTCATGCTGGCGGATCGCGGCTATCTTGCGATGATTGCCGACTTCTATGGCGAGCCAGTCGGCGATCCTGCCGAAGCGTCTACACTCGCAGAGGGGCTGCGCTCTGACGTCGACCGGTACCGGTCAAGGATCGCGGCCGCTATCGGCGCCCTGCGTGCCCTGCCCGAAGCGACCGACCTGCGAGTGGGAGCAATCGGGTACTGCATGGGAGGGCAAGCCGCTCTGGAGGCTGCTCGCGACGGACACGACCTGTTTGCGACCGTCAGCTTCCATGGCATTCTTGCGACAGGCCGCGAGGCCACGAAGGGGGCAGTTCGCAGCCGCCTTCTTGTCTGTCATGGAAACGACGACCCTCTCGTGCCGCGCGAGCAGGTCATCGCATTCTGGGACGAGATGAGCGATGCAGCGGCAAACTGGCACTTCCACGCCTACAGCGGCGTGAAGCATGGCTTCACCGATCCGGGCAGCGATGCACGCGGACTTCCGGCAATCGCATACGATGCCAGTGCCGACCGTCAGAGCTGGTCCGCTATGACCAACTTGTTCGACGAAATCCTGGGCTGACCCTTCACTCCTCAACCGGCACCAGACCGTCGCCTGCGAGCTTGCGATAGAAACAGCTGCGGGCTCCGGTGTGACATGCCGGTCCTTCCGGCTTTACCAGCATCACCAGCGCATCCTGGTCGCAGTCCACCAGAATGTCCTGCACTCTCAGGAAGTGGCCGGAAGTCTCGCCCTTCAGCCACAGGCGCCCTCGTGATCTTGAATGGAAATGTGCCAACCCCGTCTCGCGGGTGCGAGCGACGGCCTCTGCATCCATGAAGGCCACCATCAGCACGTCTTTGCTATGCGCGTCTATGGCGATGCCAGTAACCAGACCTTGCGCGTCATAGCGGGGCATGAAATTCGTTCCGGTTTCCCGCTCAAGAGCGGCCGCATTACTCATCTTGCGTAACCTTGTGTCTCGCTGGTGCGATGTTGCACGATAACCACACGCATAGATCAAAATCCCGGCACTTCTGCAAACCCCCTTTTCAACAGGGCGATTTCAGGAGAACACATGTCTCGCAGCTGGGGGGCTGCAAAACACCGAACAGGTGCTGATGATCAAGCGCCAACGGTTCAGGGAAGGTCGATACCGCAGTAATGCAGGTTGGCCGCTAAACATGAGGGATCAGGCTAGGCGACGATCAGGGGCGTCGCCGAACTGCTCTGCAGAGCCTATCGAGTTTCGTCACGAGGACGCCCGAGGCCATGTGTCTCGGGCGTTTTCGTTGTAGCGTCATGTCAGATCGAGCGCCTCGTCCAGTACGCGCGCAAAACAGGAAATGATAACCTTCTCGGCGCCTGCCCGATGCAGCACGCTCACGCATATGTCGCTGGTAGCTCCGCTGGTCAGTACATCATCGACGAGGAGCACCTTGCGTCCGCGGACCTGAGCCCGCGCTCGCGACGAGACCTGAATAGCGCCTGCAAGCTCCCGCTTTCGCGCACGGCGGCCAAGGCCACCCAGACTTGCCGTCGCTCTGCGCCTCTCCAGAGCATCCACCGCCAGCTGCGCCCCCGTTGTGCGGGCAAGTTCCCGTGCCAGCACCGCGGCCTGATTATAGCCCCGCCGCCAGAGCCGCCAGCGGTGAAGAGGCACGGGAACGATCAGCCAATCATCCACGCCATCGGGAAGCTTCGCCGCCATCAACCGAGCCATCAGCGGCGCGAGGCCGAGGCGGCTCCCATGCTTGAAGGCTAGAACCAGCGTACGCGACGCGTCGTTGTACAAGGTGGCAGCCGCGATGCCATCATGCTTGGGCGGGTCACCAAGGCACGGAGCGCAAGTCGCGCCTTGCAGCATACTCTCGCCGAATGGCCGCCCACAACTCTGGCAGCAAGGCTCCCCCGGAATGGCCAGTTCGCTCCAGCAGCCCCCGCAGAGCCCACCTTGTTGGCCCACCGCCTCCCGGCAGAGCGGACATCGTGGGGGAAAAACGAAGTCCATGAGAGGCTGGAGCGAGGCGAGCAAAGACACCGTGCGACGCTAGACCAACCGACACGTACCTCCAAGGAAGACTGCGAGAAGGTTGCGCTTGGCCGGGCGGTTGGGCAGGAAACGACATGCCTCCCGAGACCCCTCCCCGTATCTTCGCGCCTGACCGAAGAGCTGCCGTACGCCGGCGCATGTTGAACCTCCAGCAAGCACCCGACGCGCCGCGTTATCTGCTGGACGACATGATCGAGGACGTGGTGGAAAGACTCGCCTTTCTGAGGCACCGACCGCAGCGGGCCCTTCTCGTAGGAGACATCCACGGCTCCTTGCAGGCGGCACTTGAGGCCACCGGCGCCCAAGTGACCACAGTAGAGCCAGCGCTGGGGTTTCAGGAAGAGGCGCCCTATCCGTTTTCGGGGTTTGACCTCGTGGCGAGCCTTGGGACGCTGGACACTGTCAATGATCTGCCAGGCGCGCTGATTCATTGCCGGCAAGCCCTGGAACCAGGCGGCCTCTTCATCGCAAGTTTCCCTGCAGCGGGAAGCCTGCCCGTACTCCGCAGCGTCATGTTGGCCGCTGACGCGGATCGTCCCGCAGCTCGGATCCACCCTCTCGTCGACGTCCGCGCGGGAGCGCAGCTTCTCCAGCGCACAGGGTTTACCGATCCCGTGGCTGACGCTCGCCATCTTGCCGTGGCGTTCCGCTCTTTCGGGCGCGAGATAGCCGATTTGCGGGCACAGGGCCTTACGAACGTTCTTGCCGACGCCGGCCCGCCCCTCGGCAAGGCGGCGCTTGAGAGAGCCATCGATGCGTTCTCGGCAGCCTCAAAAGACGGCCGTACAGTCGAGCGTTTCGAGATTCTCACGCTTTCGGGCTGGCGACGCTAGCGCGCTTGCGAGGCCAGCCCAAGCACCAAGCTATCCGGCAAGGGCCGCCTGCGCTGCAGCAAGGCGGGCGATGGGCACGCGGAAGGGTGAGGCGCTGACATAGTCCAGCCCCACCTTCTCGCAGAACGCGATCGAGGCCGGGTCGCCACCATGCTCACCGCAGATGCCGAGCTTGAGATCGGCGCGGGTCGCGCGTCCGCGGTCGGCACCAAGCTGGACAAGCTGCCCCACGCCTTCGATGTCGAGGCTGACGAATGGATCGCGTGCGTAGATCCCCTTCTCGACGTAGGGCGAGAGGAACCGCGCCGCATCGTCGCGTGAGACGCCCAACGTAGTCTGCGTCAGGTCGTTGGTGCCGAACGAGAAGAACTTGGCCTCCTCCGCGATCTCACCGGCCATCAGCGCGGCGCGGGGGAGCTCGATCATCGTGCCGACCATGTAGTCGAGCGAACGCCCCTTCTCCGCTAACACCTTGGCGGCGGTATCGTCCACAAGCTTCCTGAGGATCGCAAGTTCGCGCTTGGTCGCGACGAGCGGGATCATCACTTCGGGCACAGGCGCATCGCCCAGGCGCTCCGCCACCTCGCAAGCCGCCTCGAAGATGGCGCGGGCCTGCATCTCGTAAATCTCGGGGAATGTAATGCCCAGGCGGCAACCGCGGTGGCCGAGCATCGGGTTCATCTCGTGCAACTCGTCTGCGCGCCGCTTGAGCGTGTCGACACCGATGCCGATCGTCTCCGACAGCTCCGCGAACTCGGCATCGCCTTGCGGGAGGAATTCGTGCAGCGGCGGATCGAGCAGACGGATCGTCACCGGCAGACCGGCCATGACCATGAAGATCTGCGCGAAGTCATCGCGCTGCTCTGGCAGCAGCTTTTCGAGCGCGGCGCGGCGGCCCGCTTCATCCTCTGCAAGGATCATCTGGCGAACCGCCGAGATGCGCGAGGCGTCGAAGAACATGTGCTCGGTCCGGCAGAGGCCGATACCCTCAGCGCCGAACTGACGCGCCATCTTGCAGTCGGCGGGCGTCTCGGCGTTGGTGCGCACCTTCATGCGACGGTGCTTGTCCGCCCAGATCATGAGCTCGGCGAAGTCGCCGGCGAGTTCTGGTTCAACGGTCGGCACTTCGCCGGCCATGATGTCGCCCGTGGAGCCATCAAGGGTGATGACATCACCCTCCTTCAGCTCCCGGTTGCCGATCCGAAGCGTGCGGCTCTTCATGTCGATGGAGACACCCGACGCACCGGAGACGCAGCAACGGCCCATCCCGCGCGCCACCACCGCCGCGTGGCTGGTCATCCCGCCGCGCGCAGTGAGAATGCCCTTGGCTGCGTGCATGCCGTGGATATCCTCCGGCGAGGTTTCCACCCGAACGAGGATCACGGCCTCACCCATTTCGGCCCGCTTCTCGGCCGTGTCGGCATCGAGCACGATTGCGCCAGATGCGGCGCCTGGCGATGCGGGCAGTCCCTTGCCCAGCACGTCGCGGGCCGCATTCGGGTCCAGCGTCGGGTGCAGCAGCTGGTCGAGCGCCATCGGATCGACGCGCAGGATGGCGGTCTTTTCGTCGATCAGCCCTTCAGCAACCATGTCGACGGCCATCTTGAGTGCCGCCTTGGCAGTGCGCTTGCCCGAGCGGGTCTGCAGCATCCACAGTTTCCCGCGCTCAACGGTGAACTCGATGTCCTGCATGTCCTTGTAGTGCTTCTCGAGCAGCTCGAAGACGTCGGCGAGCTGCTGGTAGGCCTCGGGCATGGCCTCTTCCATCGAGAGCGGCTTGGCTCCGGCGCGCTCGCGCGCAGCCTTGGTCAGGTACTGCGGCGTGCGGATACCGGCCACGACGTCCTCGCCTTGCGCATTGACCAGCCATTCGCCGTAGTACGCCTTCTCACCCGTCGCGGGATCGCGGGTGAAGGCAACGCCCGTGGCCGAGGTATCGCCCATGTTGCCGAAGACCATTGCCTGCACGTTGACGGCAGTGCCCCAGCCGCCGGGAATGTCGTTGAGGCGGCGGTAGACCTTCGCGCGGTCCGAATCCCAGCTGTCGAATACGGCCCGGATTGCGCCCCAGAGCTGCTCCTGCACGTCCTGCGGAAACGGCTTGTCGAGTTCCTTCTCGACGATCGCCTTGTATTCCTTGACGATCTTCTGCCAGTCGGATGCGGAGAGCTCCACGTCATTGACGTAGCCGTTGTCCTCCTTGGCAATCTCCAGTGCTTCCTCGAACAGATGATGCTCCACGCCGAGCACAACGTCCGAGTACATCTGGATGAAGCGGCGATAGCTGTCCCATGCGAAACGCTCGTCACCCGAGGCAGAAACGAGGCCCTGCACCGTTTCGTCATTGAGGCCGAGGTTCAGCACCGTGTCCATCATGCCAGGCATCGAGACGCGCGCGCCCGAGCGCACGGAAACCAGCAACGGGTCCGAAGCATCGCCGAACGACTTGCCAACGGTCTTCTCGATGTGGGTCAGCGCCTCAGCCACGTCGGCGCGCAACTGGTCAGAGAACTCGGCACCTTCGGCCAGGTACTTCACGCATTCTTCAGTGGTAATGGTGAAACCTGGAGGCACCGGCAGGCCGATCCCGGCCATCTCGGCAAGGTTGGCGCCCTTGCCGCCGCAAATCACCTTGTCGCGTGAGCGAGGATCGGAGTGCTTTACGCCGCCGCCGAAGGTGTAGACCTGCTTGACCATGGTTTCAGTGCTCACTGCTTGCGTCTTCCTTCTGGTCACCTGCGGGGAATGTAGAAGCGAGACAAGCTCTAAGTCGTTCCAGCTTGCTACTTCGGCATTCAATCGCAGCTACGAATTCGCGCCTGGTATTCAGCCCTCGATGCGCGAGAAGTCGGCAACATTGTGCACTGCAGCACGGAATTGATCAAGCAGTGCAAGGCGCGCGTGCCGTTTGGCGGGATCGGCGTCGTTGACTGTAACCGCGTCGAAGAATGCGTCGATCGGGGCCCTGAGCGAAGCCAAAGCGGCCATCGCTCCGGCGAAATCTTCCGCCGCCACCGCCTGCTCGGCCTGTGGAGCCGCCACTTCCAGTGCTTCGATGAGCGCCTGCTCGGCAGGTTCGGTCGTATAGCCGCGCTCGGCCTGATGGCGCTCGGCCATCTTCGCCGCGATCACCGGCGCGAGATCGGGGTCGTCGACAAGGGCGAGCGGGTCCTCTTCCCCGGTGCGGGCGATCTCTCCCTCGAGACCCTGCCAATCCTCCTTCTTGAGGATGTTGGCGGCGCGCTTGTAGCCTGCGAGCAAGTTGGCGCCGTCCTCGGTGCCGACGAACGCCTGGAGCGCGTGAACGCGGGCTAGCAGGCGAACAAGATCGTCCTCGCCGCCGAGCGCGAAAACCGCGTCGATCAAGTCGTGGCGGACGCCGGCTTCGCGTTGTTGGACCTTGAGGCGTTCGAGGAGGAACAGGACGATATCGAAAAGGGTGGCCGCGTTGTCCCGATCACGCTGCTCAACCGGAACCTGCGCGTTGACGTCAGTCGGAAGACCCACCGGCGGAAAGACGTCACGCAGTACCGCCGCGCTGAGCGAGGTCTTGGAGACGGCTCTGAGCGCAGGCTCAAGCTCCTTGAGTTGTGCCGCGACCTCCGCTTTATAGACACGTCCAAGCGACCCGAACATGGCTTGCATGACCGCGGAACTCAGCGGAACTCGCAAGCGATTTCGGATTATCAATGCAGCTATGCTGATGCCCGCCCGCCGAAGAGCGAACGGATCTTTAGAGCCAGTCGGCTTCTCGTTGATGAGGAAGAAGGCGGCCAAGGTGTCTAACTTGTCCGCCAGCGACACCGCCACCGTCACGGGTGCGGACGGCACTTCGTCGCCTTGCCCGACCGGTTTGTAGTGGTCGCGGATGGCGTCGGCCACCGCGTCCGGCAGACCCTCGGCACGGGCGTAGTAGCCGCCCATGAGGCCCTGAAGCTCGGGGAACTCGCCGACCATCTCGGTGACGAGGTCGGCCTTGCACAGCTCCGCCGCCCGTCGCGCCAGAGCCGGATCGCAGTTCGGCACGATACCTTCGCTCGCCAGCCACTCGGCCAGCTTGGCCACGCGCTCGACTTTGTCGGCGACGGTGCCCAGCTTCTCGTGGAAGGTGATCCGCTCCAGCTTCTTCGCTTGTTCGCCCAGCGTGGTCTTGCGGTCGGTATCCCAGAAGAAGCGCGCGTCGGACAAGCGCGCGGCGAGTACCTTGCGGTTGCCAGCGACAATCGCCTCGCCACCGTCCGACGCCTCAATGTTGGCAGTGCAGACGAAAGCGTTGGCGAGCTTGCCGTTCTGCTCGCAGACGAAGTATTTCTGGTTCACACGGGCGGTTAGCTGAATGACTTCAGGCGGCACCTCAAGAAACGCCTCGTCAAACCGACCGAGCAGCGGCACCGGCCATTCAGTCAGGCCGGCGTTTTCGATCACCAGTCCCTCATCCTCAACCAGCTTCAAGCCAGCGAGCGTCGCCGCTTCGGCAGCGCCGATGCGCACGATGTCCTGCCGCTCCTCGTGATTCACGATGACATGGCAGGCGCGCAGCTTTTCGGCATAATCATGTGCGCCGCCGATGGTGATCGGGCCGGGATGGTGGAAACGGTGGCCGACCGTTGCGTAGCCACTCTGAACGCCGCCCGCCTCGCAAGGCACCAGTTCCTCCCCAAAGATCGCGACGATCCCTGACAGGGGACGAACCCAGCGCGTGCTTTCGGTGCTGAGCGACGCTGCGCCCCAGCGCATGGATTTTGGCCACGGAAATGCGCGGACGATGGCGGGAATCGCCTCGGCAAGAACCTGCGCGACGGAACGGCCGGGCTTCTCCACGACGGCGAAGTAAGTCTCCTTGCCCTTCAGATCGCGGACCTCAAGCTGGTCCTGCGTGAGGCCAGTCTTGCGCAGGAAGCCTTCCAGCGCCTGCGCAGGCGCGCCGAGTGCCGGCCCCTTGGTCTCCTCACGCACCGGCTGCGTGGCTTCGGGCAGATCGCGCGCGATCAGAGCAAGACGGCGCGGCGTCGACCAGACGGTAACCGCGCCCGGCTCCACCCCCGCGGCAGCGAGTTCCTTGCGAAACAGCTTTTCCAGGTCGGCGCGGGCGCCCGCCTGCATGCGGGCGGGAATTTCCTCCGAGCGGAGTTCAAGCAGAAAGTCGGTCATGCGCTCCACCCCGCGTATTCGCTGGCCCAGCGAGCTTCGTTCTTGCGGATCCACGCCTCGCAGCTGCCTTTCGCCAGATCGCGCACACGGCCGATGTAGCTGGCCCGCTCCTGCACGGAAATCACGCCGCGCGCCTGAAGCAGGTTGAACAAGTGGCTGGCCTCGATCGCCTGATCGTAAGCGGCCAGAGGCACGCCCGCTTCGATGCAGCGCATCGCTTCGGCCTCTGCGTGGCGGAAGCCCGCAAAGAGCTGCTCGGTATCGGCGACTTCGAAGTTGTACTTCGACATCTCCTGCTCGTTGGCAAGGAACACGTCACCGTACGACACACCTTCGTTGTTGAACCGCAGATCATACACACGGTCAACGCCCTGAATGTACATCGCCAGACGCTCCAGCCCGTAAGTCAGCTCGCCCGCGACGGGCTTGCAGTCAAACCCGCCGACCTGCTGGAAGTAGGTGAACTGCGTCACCTCCATGCCGTCGCACCAGACTTCCCAGCCCAGCCCCCAGGCGCCCAGCGTCGGGCTTTCCCAGTCATCCTCCACGAAGCGGATGTCATGCGCCAAGGGATCGATCCCGATCGCGGCGAGACTGGCGAGGTAAAGCTCCTGCAGGTTCGCGGGGTTCGGCTTCAGGATCACCTGATACTGGTAATAGTGCTGCAGCCGGTTCGGGTTTTCGCCATAGCGGCCATCCGTCGGCCGGCGGGAGGGCTGAACGTAAGCCGCCTTCCACGGCTCCGGGCCAAGTGCCCGCAGCGTCGTGGCCGGGTGAAAGGTGCCCGCTCCCATGCGCATGTCGTAAGGCTGGAGGATCAAGCATCCTTGCGTGCTCCAGAACGAGTGGAGCGTCAGGATCATGTCCTGAAAACTGAGAGGTTGCGCGGTGCTGGACAGGGCAGTCGTCATGGCTCGGCGCTTTGGCGGATGGCCGGGAACGGGTCAACAATGCAGTCGCTAGTCAGCGCGCAATCGTGCGTCGACGTGCGCGGCACAGCGCCTATAAGGCTCAGTATGATCCGCTGCCGCCGCCTTACCTGGCTATTCGCGCCGTTCCTGCTCCTGCTCACGTCCTGTGCTGCGCCGGGCCAGACTTCTGCCCCTCCCGCTCCCAGCACTCCGGCTGTTCAGGCCGCGACGCCTGCACTCTGGAAGGTTGCGGACGAAGACACGACCATCTGGCTCTTCGGCACGATCCATATCCTGCCTGCTGGAATAGACTGGTACGCAGGCCCTGTTGCCAAAGCCTTCGAGGCCTCGGACACCCTGGTGACGGAGATCGTGGAAGCAAGCGACCCCACAGTTACGGCAGCGGTGGGCCGTATCGCGCTTTCCGATCCGCCGCGTAATCTTCGCGAGCAACTCCCTCCCGAAGTGCGCAAGGCCTACGAGCAAGCGATGAATGAGGTGGGGCTTCCTGCAGGGGCACTGGATGCGAATGATCCCTGGTATGCCGCTGTCGCGCTTTCCACCCTGCCGCTCATCAAGGACGGCTATGGAACGGTGAACGGGGCAGAGGCGCTTCTTGTCAGCCAGGCAAAGGCGAGAAACATGCCGCATATCGGGCTGGAGACACCCGAGGCGCAGCTCAAACTCTTCGACACGCTTCCACAGGAAACGCAGGTCACTTACCTTGCCGAAGTGCTGGAGACCTTCCCCGACCTTCGAACAGAGGTGCGCCGCATGATAAGCGCGTGGAAGGCCGGCGAGGCCGACGATCTGGCGCGGCTGATGAACGAGGAAGAGAGCGATCCGCTCCTGATGAAAGTCCTGTTGGTCGACCGCAACAAAGCCTGGGCCAGCTGGATCCACGAGCGGCTCCAGCAGCCGGGGACAGTCTTTGTCGCTGTGGGAGCGGGGCACCTCGCCGGCAAGCAGAGCGTACAGACGCAATTGGCCGCACGGCAGATCAGGGCTGTTCGCGTACAATGATGCGCCTGCCCTTCATGCGTGGCGCGACTCTTGTGCTTGCGGCCTCGCTTGCCCTCGCCGGATGCAAGCGCGAGCCGCTGGAGGCTGATCCCGCAATCTGGCACGTCACCGGCTCCAGAGGGGAAGAAGCCTGGCTGTTCGGCACGATCCATGCTGCGCCGCGGCCACTGGACTGGCGCACCGAGGCAATCGACGAAGCACTCACCCGTGCTGGCGTGGTCGTCGTCGAGCTGGCCAATGTGGGTGACGATGCGGCCGTTGCGCAGGTCTTTGCCTCTCTGTCCCGCAGCAAAGGCCTTCCCGCCGTTTCAAGCCGCGTGCCGCCCGAGCGGCAGGAGGCGCTTCGCGGCCTGATGAAGGAGCGCGGGATCAAGGAACGCGATCTTCGGGACGTGGAAACCTGGGCCATCGCCCTGATGCTCGCGCGCCCGGCAGACAGCAACGAAGGGCGGAACGGCATAGACCGCGCGGTGATAGCCGCTGCAGGGAACAAACCGATCGTCGAGCTCGAGGGCGCGACAACGCAGCTATCGATCTTCGATTCCCTTCCTGAAAGCGAGCAGCGCGAACTGCTTTCCGCGGTTCTCAGCGACGCCGAGGTCGTCAGCGGGGAGGATGAACACCTGCTCGAGTCCTGGCGCCAGGGCGACGTCGCCCGGATCGAGGCAGAAACCCGCACCGGCCTGCTTGCCGACCCCGAACTGCGCGATGCCTTGTTCACGGACCGGAACTTGCGCTGGGCGGGGCGGATCGTGGCCGAGATGAACAAGGGGCAGCCTCCCTTCGTGGCCGTTGGAGCCGCACACATGGTCGGCCCGGACGGGTTGATCGCCCTCTTGCAACAAGCTGGCTACACCGTGACCCGCCTGCCCTAAGCCTTGCTTTCGAGCGCGGTTGCCGCTAAGGGCGCGCGCTTCCCGGCCATGGTCATCCCTGGAGGCGTGGCGGGAAAAGGATGCGCCGGTGAGCGGCGCCATCCTTGTTTTCTATACGATTTCGAAAGGCACGTTATCATGAGCGATACGCTGAACCTGCCGGCCGAGACGCGTGATCGGGCTGGCAAGGGAGCCTCCCGAGCCCTGCGTCGCGAAGGCCGCGTCCCCGCCGTTGTTTACGGCAACAAGGAAGAACCGCTGTCGATCCATGTCGAGGGCAAGGAG
This sequence comes from Novosphingobium rhizovicinum, assembly GCF_040813635.1. Lineage (NCBI taxonomy): Bacteria > Pseudomonadati > Pseudomonadota > Alphaproteobacteria > Sphingomonadales > Sphingomonadaceae > Novosphingobium > Novosphingobium rhizovicinum. Next base: position 106,223 of record NZ_JBFNXR010000054.1, read on the forward strand.
TTGATCCGCCTCCTCGGCACCGGTCACTTCATGAACTCGATCGTTGAGATCGAAGTTGGCGGTAAGAAGCTGCGTACGCTGCCGAAGGATGTTGCCTTCCACCCGGTCACTGACCGTCCGCTCCACGTGGACTTCCTGCGTCTGGCTGCCAACGCGACCGTGCACGTCAACGTGCCCGTCGTCTTCACCAACGAAGAGGCCTCGCCTGGCCTGAAGCGCGGTGGCGTGCTCAACGTGGTCCGCCACGAGCTGGAGCTGGTTTGCGACGCGAACCGCATTCCTGACGAGATCCAGATCGATGTCACCGGCGCTGACGTTGGCGATTCGATCCACATCAGCAGCGTGAAGCTGCCGCAGGGTTCGGCAAGTGCGATCACCGACCGCGACTTCACCATTGCCACGATCGTGGCTCCTTCGGCGCTGAAGAAGGCCGAAGGCGAGGAAGCGGCTGCAGAGGCAGAAACCGCGGAGTAATCCAGCGGCCGATATGCCCCTCCTGTTCGCAGGAGGGGATGGGGTGGGCCGGAGGGGCACTGTCACTGACGGGCTCACCCCCGGCCCCTCCCGTAAGCGGGAGGGGACATTTTTATGCAGTTGTGGGTTGGTCTCGGCAATCCCGGCGCTCAATATGCCATGCACCGGCACAATGTTGGTTTCATGGCCACGGACACGATTGCCGAGGTGCATGGCTTCGGCCCTGTGCAGAAGAAGTTTCAGGGCTGGCTGCAGGAAGGCCGGATTGGCGGTGAGAAGATTCTCCTGCTCAAGCCTGCGACTTTCATGAACGAGAGCGGGCGCGCCGTCGGCGAGGCGATGCGCTTTTACAAGCTCGGGCTTGAAGCCTTGACGGTCTTCCATGACGAACTCGACCTCGCCCCATTCAAGGTCAAAGTGAAGCGTGGCGGCGGAACGGCAGGACACAACGGCCTGCGCTCCATCGACCAGCACTTGGGCGCCGACTTTCGCCGGATCCGGCTGGGCATTGGCCATCCGGGCCATAAGGACCGCGTGACCGGCCACGTGCTTGGCAACTACGCCAAAACCGAGATGGACTCGCTTGCAGACATGCTGGGCGCCGTTGCGGCAGAGGCGGCGTGGTTGGCGAACGGCGACGACACACGCTTCATGAATGACGTGGCGCTACGTCAGCAACCCTGACTCTCCCTCCCGAAGGTGTCGGGATGCTTGACAGCCGAGACATGGCACTCAGTCCATTAACCACCGTGTCGAGCGCGATCCCTGATTTGGCACGCCCCTTGCGAACCTGGCGGTAAACCAATCGTCCGCAGCAAACAGGGGAATACCGATGATCCGCAAAGCACTTCTCACCGCATCTCTGGCCGCCGGTCTCGCGATGTCGTTCACAGCGCCGGCACATGCCACCTGGGGTGGCCATAAGCCCGGCTGCTGGTGGGGCAAGTCATGCGGCGGCAGCAGCTCGGGCGGAAGCACTTCGGGTGGGCACACCTCCAGCGGCGGCAGCTCGGGCGGCCACACTTCCAGCGGCGGAACTTCCGGCGGCACGAAAGTTCCCGAGCCGGGCATGCTTGGACTGATGGGTGCGGGTCTCGTTGGCCTCGCGGTGGTGCGTCGCAAGAAGTCGCGCAAGGACTGAGGCACATGGGCCGTCCGTGCGATCTGGCGCGGCGGCCCGCTTGTCCGCCTACATCTGCATTCTAGGCAGCAGGTAGACGCAGCCTGTCGAGATCCCGACGGATGTTCTGGTTGCGAGGATCAGCATCCACCGCTCGCTTCAGTAACGCACGTGCGCCCTGCAGGTCTCCTGCCTCGAACCGGGCCATGCCGGCCGTGTGCAGGCATTCCGCATCGTCAGGCCGCAAGGCGACGGCGCGATCCGCAAACGCGATCGCCTCCGCGTCTCGCCCCGCTTGGCTCGATGCCAAAGCCAGCCGCATCAGCACCTCAGGGTCGTCATTGGCTCCAGCCAACGTCAGCAGCAACGAGCGGGCGGCAAGCCACTCCTTCCGATCAAGAGCCTCCTGTGCCTTGTTGACCAGGGCCATGTGCTTCCGCAACCGTCGCGGCTCCAGCCGCGCCCGAAGTAGCTCGGTGTCCGGGTGACCGATTGCCGCCCCGGCGCGAGCCGCGGCCTGAAGCACTTCCTCTGGGGCGAGGACGGTCGCGGCCAGCGGAGCAAGCGTTGCCCACGCTGCCGCGGGATCGCCTGTCGCCAGTTGCGCTCTCCCTAGCATGTACCCCGTATAAGGGTCGCCCGGACGCAGCAGTCGTGCGCGGGTGAAAAGCGCTCGCGCCTGTTCTGGCTGCCCCAATTGCAACAGCGCCTCCCCGTAAGTCAGCGCGAGTGCAGAAGTCGGATCGAGCATGCTCGCCTGGCCCTGAATTGCAGCCCGCACCTTGTCCCAGTCACCGCGCGCAGCGTGGAGTGCGATCTGCGCTTCAAAGATTTCGGGGGAGCCGCCAGTCAAGCCTGACGCTTGCTTCAGCAGTTCCAGCGCCTCATCGGTGCGCTCTCCCTTGAGCTGGGAGGCCAAGGCAAGCAACGGCTCATGCCGATGCGGAAAAGCCTTTATCGCCAGGCGATATGCCGCAATCGCGTCAGGTGAATGGCCCCGCGCCACGGCAAGATCGCCTTGCAGCATCAGTGTTTCGAAAGCCTCAGGCGCGAAGCTGCGCATCGACTGGTGCACGTCAGCGGCCTGAGCAAGCGCACCATTCTCAAGAAGGTAGCGCGTGAAGTCGGCGGCAAGGTGCACGTCGTGCCCGGCTGCCATACCGCGGGCAAAAGCCTCATCGACATCGGCATGACTCCCCAGTTCGCGCAGAGCCGCCGCCCGGAGGCGCCACGCGGCTGGCGAGCCGTCATCGACGTTAAGCATCGCGAGGGCTTCCGGTGCACGCCCCTGCTGCAAGCGCAGCTCCGCACCGAGGCGAGCAAGCTCATCGGCTGCGATCTTGCCATCTAACTCTGCAATCGTTTGCTCGGCGCCCTCCTGGTCCCGGAGCCGCAGCTGGGTACGGGCAAGCAATGCCAGCATCTCCGCATTTTGCGGCTCTTCACGCAGCGCGCTCACAAGCGCGGCACGAGCCGCATGGTAGTCCGCTCGCTCGAATGAAGACCGCGCATCCGCCAGACCTCCGGCCGGTGAATCACCGCAAGCAGCCAGCGTCAGCAAAACGGCCGGCACGAATACCGCACACAATCTCCTCATCGTGATGCCTGCTACCGCCGTACATCTGAAGTTTCAGTGAAGCCCTGGGCATCACGCGAACTGGCCAAGCGGCGCTGCGGCCGCTATGGGCCCGCGATTGCATTTTCCGGAGATTGACATGGGTTTTCGTTGCGGGATCGTCGGGCTGCCGAATGTCGGCAAATCGACCCTGTTCAATGCGCTGACCGAGACGCAGGCGGCGCAGGCGGCGAACTATCCTTTCTGCACCATCGAGCCGAACGTGGGACAGGTGGGAGTTCCCGACCCCCGGCTCGATAAACTGGCAGCGATAGCCAAGTCGGCGAAGACCATTCCGACGCAGCTTTCGTTTGTCGATATCGCCGGCCTTGTTCGCGGGGCCTCCAAGGGTGAAGGTCTGGGCAACCAGTTCCTGGGCAACATCCGCGAGGTAGACGCGATTATTCATGTCCTGCGTTGCTTCGAGAACGATGACATCCAGCACGTCGACAATCGCGTCGATCCGCTTGCCGATGCCGAGACAGTCGAAACCGAACTGCTGCTTGCAGACCTCGAAAGCCTCGAAAAGCGCGTTCCTGCGGCACAGAAGAAGGCGGCTCAGGGCGACAAGGAAATGAAGGTCACGGCGAGCGTACTCGGCCAGGCGCTCGAACTCCTTCGCGACGGCAAGCCGGCCCGCCTGACCGAACCCAGGGACGAGGAAGAGGCACGGGTCTTCCGCCAAGCGCAGCTGCTTACCGCCAAACCGGTTCTCTACGTCTGCAACGTCGAGGAAGAAGCCGCCGCCGAAGGCAACGCTTTCTCAGCTCGCGTGTTCGAAAAGGCCGCTGCCGAAGGAGCCAGCGCGGTCATAGTTTCTGCAGCGATCGAAGCTGAACTGATTGGGATGGACTCCGAAGAAAGGCTCGCGTTCCTGGAAGAAATGGGTCTGCACGAAACGGGCTTGGCGCGGATCATCCGGGCCGGCTACGACTTGCTCGACTTGCTGACCTTCTTCACGGTCGGCCCCAAGGAGGCACGTGCATGGACTGTCCACAAGGGCGCGAAAGCCCCTGAGGCGGCAGGCGAGATCCATTCCGACATGCAGCGGGGCTTCATTCGGGCAGAAACCATCGCCTTCGACGACTTCGTCACACTGGGAGGCGAAGCGGCGGCTCGCGAGGCAGGCAAACTGCGTCAGGAAGGCAAGGAGTATATCGTCCACGACGGGGACGTGATGCACTTCAAGTTCAACGTCTGACGCGACATCAAGCCCCGGAATCGGAACCTCGACAGCTGACGTGCCCGGGCGCATCGAAAGCGATGCGCTCGTTGGCGTCGTGGATGATGAGGCGACTTGGCCATGACCCCTTTCCGCCAGCACCCCGCCCTTCGCTGGTAGCCTGCGCTACCAGTTCGACCCAATTCTCAGTTCCAACGTAAGTAGAATGTGCCCCCGACGGGAGCTCAGAGCTGCCGCTCTTGACCGCGAGCGGCTGCAACCGACCGTCGATCTTGAGATATCCCCGATCCTTCTGCGCGACAAACACGGGCGCTTCCTTCGCGTCGCTGCCCGGCCTGAACATGCATCCGTCCCGCGCGAGATCGTAACGGTCGATGTCTTCGCCTGTTAGCGGCTCCGGCCGGATCGGCCGGAACGGAGCCCGGCTGAGTCGTTCCACCATCGCCACATCCTGGGCGTCTTTTGCCGGATCTCGCCGGGAAGCTTCGTCGTTCGCGCAGCCGCTGATCGCCGCAAGTCCCAGAAGCAACCCCGTGGCCTTCTTCATCATTTCCGCCCGAACAACTTCTCTATGTCCTGATGGGCAAGCTTAACCCATGTGGGTCGCCCATGGTTGCATTGCCCGGAACGCGGGGTGCGCTCCATTTCCCGCAGAAGAGCGTTCATCTCGGCAACGGTGAGCGCGCGGCCCGCGCGCACCGAACCGTGGCAAGCCATGGTCGCCAACACCAGATCCAGCTTCTCCCCTAACAACAGCGCATCGCCGTGGCGGGCAAGGTCATCGGCGATGTCGCGTACAAGAGCATTCGCATCTGTCTTTCCGAGTACCGAGGGAACAGCGCGAACCAACATCGCGGTCGGCCCGAACCGCTCCAATACCAGCCCGAAGCGAGCGAGTTCTTCCGCCTTCTCCTCCAACCGGTCGCAATCAGTCTCTTCGAGTTCCACCACCTCGGGCAGCAGCAAAGCCTGGCTGCGGATCATGGCGTCTTCCGCTCCGGCAGCCTTTAACCTTTCCAGCACCAGACGTTCGTGCGCAGCATGCTGATCGACGATGACGAGCCCGTCCTCTGCCTCGGCGACGATGTAGGTGCCCGAAACCTGACCTCGTGCCACACCCAAGGGATACTCGGAGGGCACGGTGGCCTCTGTCTCCTGCGTTGCCTCGGCCCGTCCCGAGGGAGGCGCCAGGACGGCGTCTTCGTGTGAGCGCCAGACAGCTCCGGACTCCCGTACGCCACTCGCCGGTGCGCCGTGCTGCCTGGCAAAGAGCGACTGCAACGACGGCGGTTGGGGAGCGGCGGCGGCGGGCTCCACCTGCCAGGCCGCCATTGCGCCTGCTGCGGGCGCTTGCGCACTTCGCTGCCCCTGCCCTTCCAGCGCATGCCGCAGGGCGCCGACTATGAACCCTCGCACGAAAGCAGGATCCCGGAAGCGTACTTCCGTCTTTGCTGGATGCACGTTGACGTCGACATCTTCCGGCGGGATCTCCAGAAACAGGGCGAGTACTGCATGCCTGTCACGTGCGAGCATGTCGGCATAGGCGCCGCGCACCGCGCCAATCAGCAACCGGTCCTTTACCGGGCGACCGTTGACGAAAAGGTATTGGTGGTCAGCAACTCCCCGGTTGAAGGTGGGAAGGCCCGCCACTCCGGTGAGCCGGGCCGCTCCACGTTCAGCCTCGATAAGGACGCCGTCTTCGGCAAGTTCGCGGGCGACGAGCCTTGCCACGCGCGCCGCGAGCGGCTCGTCCGGCTGAGTCGCAATAGTCCGGCGACCATCATGCTCCAGCACGAAGCCGATCTCCGGCCGAGCCATCGCCAAGCGGCGAACGACGTCCAGACAGGCTGCATATTCGGCTCGCGGACTGCGCAGGAACTTCCGGCGCGCCGGTATCCGTCCAAACAGATCTTCCACCCGGATGCGGGTTCCCGGAGGCAGAGCCACCGGACCGTCGGCAGCGACCGCCCCATGGTCCACGATCCGCCGCCACCCCTCATCAATGGTACGGCTGCGGCTTTCAATCGTAACTCGCGCGACACTCGCGATCGAAGGCAACGCCTCGCCCCGGAAGCCCAGCGTAGCAACCATCTCGATGCGTTCGTCCGGGAGTTTCGAAGTGGCGTGGCGTTCAAGCGCAAGGGCAATCTCGGATGCAGACATTCCGCAGCCGTCATCGGTTACCTCGATCAGGTCGAGGCCGCCGGAGACGAGCCGTACCGAGATATTCCGTGATCCCGCGTCGACAGCGTTCTCGACCAGTTCCTTCAGTGCTGAGGCTGGACGCTCCACGACCTCGCCAGCTGCGATGCGGTTGACGAGATCGTCCGGAAGGCGACGGATTTCGGGCATGCGGCTCCTGCGATGCGCTGGTTCTGGTCCGCGAGCGGATGCACGCCTGCGGTATGTCTCTTGCGCTGGAGCTTCCGTGTAGCGACGAAGTGCCGTAGTTTCGAGACAGGGCTCAACGGATGATCACAAGTTTCGACACAAAATTTTGGCGTTTCTGGTTAGCATGAGCTAAGGGACCGCCTTCCTCACCACCGCCTGATTGCTTTCCGCATTCCACGCTGCGGACAAGCGGCAGAATACCACGGATTTCTAAATGGCCACGTTGATGTCGCGATTCTTCAAGTTCGGTTCGCAGAACATGGCTATCGATCTCGGCACCGCGAATACGCTCGTTTATGTACAGGATCGCGGAATCGTATTGAACGAACCGTCCGTGGTCGCGATCGAGACGCTGCACGGTGTGAAGAAGGTCAAGGCAGTTGGTGACGACGCCAAGATGATGATGGGCAAGACGCCTGACAATATCGAGGCGATCCGCCCTCTTCGGGACGGCGTGATTGCCGACATCGAGATTGCGGAAGAGATGATCAAGCACTTCATCCGCAAGGTCCACGGCAAGAAGCACCTGTTCCGGTATCCCGAAATCGTGATCTGCGTCCCTTCGGGTTCGACCTCGGTCGAGCGTCGCGCGATCAGGGACGCGGCAAGCAACGCGGGCGCCAGCCAAGTCTACCTCATCCTCGAGCCCATGGCTGCCGCAATCGGCGCCGACATGCCTGTTACGGAACCGGTCGGTTCGATGGTGGTCGACATCGGCGGCGGCACCACCGAGGTGGCAGTGCTCTCTCTGCGGGGCCTGGCATACACGACCTCGGTCCGCGTAGGCGGCGACAAGATGGACGAGGCAATCGTCTCCTACGTGCGCCGACACCATAACCTGCTGATCGGTGAAGCCACAGCCGAGCGGATCAAGAAGGATTACGGCATCGCGGTCATGCCTGCCGACGGTGTGGGTGAGACGATCCACATCAAGGGTCGCGACCTCGTGAACGGCGTGCCCAAGGAAATCACCATCAGCCAGGCCAATGTCGCCGAAGCGCTGTCAGAGCCGATCGGAGCCATCATCGAGGGCGTTCGGATTGCTCTGGAGAACACTGCGCCTGAGCTTGCCGCCGATATCGTCGATCAGGGCATTGTTCTGACCGGCGGCGGTGCTCTGATCCAGGGACTCGACGAGTACCTGCGCGAGGAAACCGGCCTGCCCGTCAGCGTGGCAGAGGATCCGCTTTCCTGCGTAGCGCTCGGCACCGGCCGGGCCATGGAAGACCCAATTTATCGCGGCGTACTGATGACTGCCTGAGCGGATGCGCTCCGGAGCCGCTTCGGCTCCGGTTGCTTCAGAAGCGCGCGAACGCACTGCGCGCCGAAAAAGGAGAGACGATGATGGCGCCGCCTGCCAATCGGCGCTCAGGCTATTCCCGCAGGGCGCAGTACACCACGTTCTTCAGCTATTCCGCCGGTGTCGCGGGAATGATTCTGGGCATCGTTCTGCTTGTTGCCTCCTTCGTCCAGCCGAGCCTCTTCTCCGGGTTCCGGGCCGTCGCGGCTGATGCAGTCGAACCGGCGGGTCGCGCCACATCCACTGGCCGTTCCGCCACCAAGGACTTTTTCGCCTCAATCGCGGGTTATCTCAAGGCTGGGAGCGAGCATGCCAAGCTGGAGCGCGAGCTTGCCGTGGCCAAGGTGCGGCTGGTGGAAGCGCGTGCGATCGAGCTTGAAAACCGCCGATTGAAAGCGCTTCTCGGCCTGACACAGGTCGCCCCTGAACCGGTTACCGTAACCAGCCTCACGAGTTCGACCGCCGCGAGCACCCGGCGGTTCGCCACCCTTGCGGCAGGGAGAGACGAAGGTGTCGAGCAAGGCATGCCAGTGCGTTCGGCGCTGGGCTTGCTCGGGCGCGTTCTTGAAGTCGGTCAGACGAGTGCACGCGTCCTCTTGGTCACCGACACGGAAAGCCTCGTCCCCGTCCGGAGAGCCAACGATGGCGTGCCCGCTTTCGCCCATGGCGCGGGCGATGGAACGATCCGCATCCGCCTGATCAACCTTGGTTTGAACCCCCTTCGCAAGGGCGACGTTTTCGTCACTTCGGGTTCTGGCGGCCTTTACAGACCGAACACGCCTGTTGCCGTCGTCCACAAGACCTTGCGCGATGGTGCGGTGGCCTACGTTCTCGCGAATCCAGCCGATGCGGATTACGTGTCAGTCGATCAGACATTCACGCCCGCGCCTCCGCCACCGGCGGTGAGCATCCCGGAAGATCAGTGAGGTTCTGGCCGCAGTTCACGCGTGACGGCATGCCAAGACCGCGGATCAACCGCGAGCCTTCCCGCCTGGTCGCGCAGGGGACCCCTTGGATCACGGTCATGCTCGCCTCGGTCTTGCCGGGGCTCGCGCTGATTGCCTCCGTGCCGTTTGTGCCGCCGTTCGGCTTCCTCATGTTCATTTCCTGGCGGCAACTGCGGCCGGGGCTTCTACCCGTATGGTCAGGCCTTCCGCTGGGCATGTTCGACGACCTCTATTCCGGCCAGCCATTTGGATCTGCGGTTCTGCTTTTCTCTGCCGCAGCGATCGTGCTGGACATGGTTGAGGCCAGACTCCCTTGGCGAAACTTCCTGACGGAATGGCTGGTAGCGATCGTGCTGATCATCGCCTATATTATCGCGGGACTGGTACTTGCCAACATTGGTGATGCCCAAACCCCCCTGCGTGTGACCTGGCCCCAGATTGTGATTTCCGTACTCGCTTATCCCCTCGTCGGCCGCTTCGTGGCGCTGGCAGATCGACTCCGACTGACCCCGTTTCGGGAAATCCGATGAAGTTCAAACGTCCGCGCCATGTCAGCATGGCGACGCTGCGCAACAGCTTCGACCGGCGCAGCATGGTCGTCGGCGCCGTTCAAGGCGGCATCGGCGTGCTGCTCGCAAGCCGCATGGGTTATCTCGCCATTGCGCAGAACGAGAAGTACGAGCTGGAATCCGAAAGCAATCGGGTCAACCTCTCGCTCATCCCTCCCCGGCGCGGGTGGATCCTGGACCGGCATGGTTCGCCCATTGCTTCCAATCGCGCGGACTTCCGCGTCGACGTCGTGCCGGAGCGGATGACCAACCAGGCGCAGACGATCGGCGAACTGGCCAAGCTGCTCAGGATGAAGCCAGTTGACCTGCAGGACCTGCAGGACAAACTGGACAAGGCGCATGGGTTCGCGCCTGTCGAAGTGGCCTCGGGCCTGGATTGGGAAAGCTTCGCTGCCGTCAGCGTAAGGCTTCCCGAGCTGCCGGGTGTCGTAACCCAACGGGGATATTCCCGTTACTATCCCAGCGGACCTTCTGTCGGTCACCTGATCGGCTATGTTGGCGCAGCTTCCGCTGAAGAATATGAAAAGGATCGCGACCCCCTCCTGGTCACGCCGGGCTATAAGATCGGCAAGGATGGCCTCGAAAAGATCTTCGAGGATCGCCTTCGCGGTTATCCCGGGGCCCGCAGGGTGGAGGTCACGGCAAGGGGCCGGATCGTGCGCGATCTTGAAACCCGTGAAGATGTTCCGGGCAAACCGATCAAGCTGACGATCGACGGCCCTTTGCAGGACTACGCCTCTCGCCGCATCGGGCTGGAATCGGGCGCAGTCGTGGTGATGGACTGTCTCAACGGCGATGTGCTCGCCATGGCCTCGATGCCGAGCTACGATCCGAACAGCTTTTCCGACGGCATTGGCCGCATCGAATGGAAGATGCTGGCGGACGACGATCACGTCCCGTTGCGCAACAAGGTGCTGCGTGGGCTCTATCCGCCTGGATCCACGGTGAAGCCGATGGTCGCCCTCGCCTTCATGGAGGCCGGACTAGATCCGAAAGAGAGCGTCTTCTGTGGCGGAGGACTGCGGGTGGGTAACCGCGTCTTCCATTGCTGGAACCGGCGTGGTCACGGCCAGGTCGACATGGCCAAGGGCATCTACCAGAGTTGCGATGTCTACTTCTACCATTTCGCACAGCGGATCGGCATGGATCCGATCGCCGCAATGGCGAGGCGGTTGGGTCTGGGGCAGGAGTTCGATCTCCCGGTGGTCGGGCAATCCTACGGCACGGTTCCCGATCCTGCCTGGAAGAAGCGTAAATACAACAAGGATTGGGCTGCTTTCGATACGGTGAATGCGACGATCGGTCAGGGCTACTTCCTGGTCAATCCCTTGCAGCAGGCGGTTATGGCCTCCCGTATCGCGTCAGGCCGGAATCTGATGCCCCGCCTCCTCCATTCGGACGAGCCTCAGCAGGCCGCCTGGCTCGGGATCCCGCAAGAGCACCTCGACTATGTGCATCAGGCGATGTCCGACGTTGTTAACGGTCCGGGCACGGCTGGACGGGCAGCGCTGCCGATCGACAACGTCAAGCTGGCCGGCAAGACAGGCACGGCGCAGGTCGTAGGCCTGCACATTTCAAGCGGTAAGACAGGACCTTGGAAGTACCGCGATCACGGGCACTTCATCTGCTACGCGCCGTTCGACAAGCCACGCTACGCCTGTGCGGTGGTGATCGAACACGGCGGGGGCTCAAGCTCCGCCTACCCTATCGCGCGGGACGTGATGACCTACCTCTTCGACCCGAACAAGGCTGTCGAAGTGCTGCACGGGTATGAGAAGGAGTGGGGCGGCACTGCGCGTGAGCGACTTGACGCCAAGTACCGCTCCTACGTCACCACCTTCGGCGAAGGTGCCCCCAAAGCGCCTTCTGAAGAAGAGAGGGCAAGCCAGGCCGCAAGAGCAGGGGAAGAGGACCAACCGTTCCTCAGGGGTGCGCAGACACCGCCACCAGAGCCGGTCGCCCTGCCTTCCAATCCGGCAGCCGCCCCCGCTCCCACCATCAACATTGCGCCGCCCGAGGACAATTGATGAACCGCCTGATCGTGCCGGAGACTATCGCGCGGCAGCCGTGGCGAGTGCTTTTGCCGCTCACGAGTCTCGTCGTTCTAGGCGCCGCCGTCCTGTATTCTGCTGCCGGCGGCAACATGCAGCCATATGCGCTTAGTCACCTGCTGCGCTTCGGCGTCTTTCTCATCATCGCGATTGGCCTGTCGCGGATCCCGCGTGAGATGTTCAAGCTTCTCGCATATCCGGCCTACGCTGGCATTCTAGCACTCCTGGTGCTCGTCGAGTTGCTTGGCGCGGTGGGAGGCGGCAGTCAGCGTTGGCTGAACCTGGGCTTCATGACGCTGCAGCCCTCAGAGCTTATGAAACCCGGCATCGTACTCGTTCTGGCGCGCTTCTACGATACGCTGCCCGCTCCCGTCACAGCGACGTGGCGAGGGTTGGTGGCGGCCGGAGGGCTAATTGCTACACCTGCAGCGTTGGTGATGCTCCAGCCCGACCTCGGTACCGCGCTTGCCATTTGCTTCGGGGGCGCAGTTACCATGTTCCTGGCCGGGTTGCCGCTCATCTGGTTCATTGGTGCGGGCACCGCGGCCCTGATCATAGCTCCCATCGCATTCTTTACGTTACTCCACGACTACCAACGCAACCGCGTGCTGACATTCCTCGATCCTGAAAGTGACCCGTTGGGCACGGGCTATCACATCACTCAATCCAAGATCGCGATCGGATCCGGCGGACTGTTCGGCAAAGGCTTTGGCAACGGCTCGCAAAGCCACCTCAACTATCTGCCGGAGGCACACACCGACTTCGTCTTCGCCACAATGGCAGAGGAATGGGGAATGGTGGGCGGGATCTTCGTGCTGCTGGTCTTCGCCATCCTGCTGAGCTGGGGGATGAAAGTAGCTCGCGGTGCTCCCGACCGCTTCTCGCGGCTTCTGGCAGCGGGCATGACCGCCACGATCTTCTTCTACATCGCCATCAATCTGATGATGGTCATGGGGCTGGCGCCAGTCGTCGGGATCCCCTTGCCTTTCATGAGCCACGGAGGCTCCTCCATGATGACGAACATGATCTGCGTCGGAACGATACTCGCGGTAAATCGCTGGCAACGCCGCCCCCGCGGCCTCAGTTGAGGGCGACAAAAAAAATCTAAAATTAGCCCTTCCCAACATTTCGGCAGCCGCTATACGGACGGCTCCCCGCCGAATCGGGGCGGCCAGAACGGCCGGTACGGAACGGCAGTGTGGACGCATAGCTCAGTTGGTAGAGCAGCTGACTCTTAATCAGCGGGTCCTTGGTTCGAGCCCAAGTGCGTCCACCACCTTCCAAACTTTCCCGAGAGTTCGGGTGTTGTCAAGTCAGGGCATGAGCCCGCTTCGGCAACCACCGGCTCCCATTCCCCGACAATCCAATCCATCCCTCTTGATGTTGAGCTTCGGCTTCAGGAACTGACAGGTTATGCCTCCGCGTCGTTGGGAATTGACGGCGTATGCCTCACGACCCGCTACGATGCCCGTCTCGGAGGAGTGGCTCGGATCCGATCAACTAGCCAACAGACTGAGATGCTCGAGTCGATGATCAAGCCGGCCCTCTGTCCGGGCAAACGGATGGCTGCGCAGTCGTAAAGGCGGATCGCAGAAGTGTTGGGAGTCGCGTCTGGAAGACCTCTGCCTTGTACGAGCCGAACTCGATTGAGGTGCCAAGCTCTTCTATGCACAGCCACTCAGGCTAGATCTTTCCATGAACGGAAAGACGACGCGCTGAACCGAGTACGCCGTGGTGGAGATCGAAGGCGAGAGGATCGCAAAAACGGAAGTTCACGAGGTATCCCATCGGCGATTATCTCGTCGACATTGTCGAGGTCCGCACTGAAGAGCGCAAGCTTTACCTGTTCGTTGCTGTCGAGCGCATCCTCGAGTTCGGGGGCGTCGAATTCACGAGAAAGCCGCCACGGTGCCGGAAGGCTTCCTGCGATGTCTGATCGCAGCCGGCCCCTTCAAGGCGCTCACCGAGGACGGTATCCACTCTTTCGATCCGAAGCTACCGGCCCGCTGTAGAGGAGACAAAGCGGGCGATTGCCGCGCGAGGGATGTTCCGCCCCCACCCGGTTGAACTCGCCTGCGCAAAGCATGGCTCGAGGAACTACTCCGCTTTAACTCAACGCGATACCAGGCATCTAGCGCTCTTCCTAGCTAGAGCCGGTTCGCGGGGGCCGCACACGAGCCTCCGACAAGCGCTCCGCTCGGCGAAGAAAACAAAAGCGCCGCAGTGGCAGAACCACTGCGGCGCTTGTTCATTCCGCTGCAACGCTTGGAAGAAGCGCTGCTGCAGGATCAGGCGGCGACGGGCGCTGCCTTGCGGACGCCTTCGTCTACGTGCTCCTCGAACTGCTCGAAGTTCTCGATGAACTGCTTGACGAGAACCTGAGCGGTCTTGTCGTACTCCGCCGGATCAGCCCATGCTCCACGCGGATCGAGCAGCTTGCTGTCGACACCCGGCACCGCCACCGGCACTTCGAACCCGAAGTTCGGATCCTCCTTGAACTCGGCATCGTTGAGGCTGCCGTCGAGCGCAGCGTTGAGCAGCGCGCGCGTGGCCTTGATGGGCATGCGCTTGATGCCTTCCATCGTCGCCTTGCCGCCGGACCAGCCGGTGTTGACCAGCCAGCACTTTACGCCGCCCTTGGCGATGCGCTCCTTGAGGAGGTTGCCGTAAACAGAGGGATGACGCGGCATGAACGGTGCGCCGAAGCAGGTCGAGAACGTGGCTTCCGGTTCCGTGACGCCGATCTCGGTACCGGCAACCCGCGCAGTGTAGCCCGACAGGAAGTGATACATCGCCTGGTCTGGCGTCAGGCGAGCGATCGGAGGCAGCACGCCATACGCATCAGCAGTCAGGAAGATCAGGTTTGCCGGGACCGGGCCGAGGTTTTCCTCCGAAGTGTTCGGAATGAAGTCGATCGGGTAAGAGCCGCGGCTGTTCTCGGCGAGCGAATTATCGTCGAGGTCGATCTGGCGGGTTTCCGGATCGATGACGACGTTCTCCAGCACAGTGCCGAAACGCTTGGTGGTGGCGAAGATCTCGGGCTCAGCCTCAGCTGAAAGACGGATCATCTTGGCGTAGCAACCACCTTCGAAGTTAAACACGGCGGTGTCGGACCAACCATGCTCGTCGTCACCGATCAGAGTGCGGCTCGCGTCGGCGGACAGTGTGGTCTTGCCGGTTCCCGAGAGGCCGAAGAACACGGCGGTCTTGCCGTCCTGACCGATATTTGCCGAGCAGTGCATCGGCATGACGCCCTTGGTCGGCAGTAGGTAGTTAAGGATGCCGAACACGCTCTTCTTCATCTCGCCGGCGTAGGCAGTGCCGCCGATCAGAATCAGCTTCTCGGTAAAGTTGACGGCGATCACCGTCTCGCTGCGGCTGCCATGCCGTTCCGGGTCTGCGCGAAAGCTCGGCAGATCGATAATGGTGTACTCAGGCGTGAAGTTCGCCAGTTCCTCTGCTTTCGGACGCACCAGCAGCGTGCGGATGAAGAGATTGTGCCAGGCAAACTCGTTGATGACACGCACGTTCACCCGGTATTCCGGCTGCGAGCCGCCGAACAGATCCGAAACGTAAAGCTTGTCCTTCTGACCGACCGCAGCAAGGAAATCTTCTTTCAACGCCGCGAAGTGCTCGGGCGTCATCGGCACGTTCGTCTTGCCCCACCAGACCGTGTTCTCGGTCTCGGCGTCCTTCACGATGAACTTATCCTTGGCAGAACGTCCGGTGTGCTTGCCGGTCGCGACAACAAAGGGACCATCCGCCGCCAGCATCCCTTCTCCGTTCGCAATCGCATGCTCGACCAGTGGCGCAGTGCCTAGATTGGCGAAGATGGTCGCGCTCGTGGTAATGCCCTGGCGGTCGAGAGGGTAGCTGAGGGAAGCGGTCAAGGTCGTCTCCATATAAGCGGCGCTCTGGCGGCAGCGCCATGGCAGTTCTTCTGGATGAGAATCGCAAGCCGCGATAATCGGCCTCTCGATTTCCGTCAAACCGCCTGAGACTGCAGCGTATCAAATTGCGTCAGACCTCGTGGTAGCTAGCATATTAACCGCCGAACCGCACCAAGTTCCACACGTTGTCAGCGCGCCGGCAACTGTCTAGGCTTCACGACCTGCCACTGACCCTGATACGGCACCTCATGACTGACCTGCCACTTCGTGATCCTGACCCGCAGCCACCGCGGCAGCAGTGCGTCGCACTGGTGGATGACGACCGCAACATCCTTACAGCCGTCTCCATTGGCTTGCAGGCCGAAGGCTTCGCCACAAGGGTCTACACCGATGGCGAAACAGCCTTGAAGGCATTGCTGGAAAACCCGCCCGACCTGGCAATCTTCGATATCAAGATGCCCCGAATGGATGGGCTTCAACTTCTCCAATCGCTGCGCCAGCAATCAACATTGCCAGTCATCTTTCTGACGTCGCGAGACGAGGAGCCGGACGAAGCTCTGGGCCTCGCGATGGGCGCCGACGACTATATTACGAAGCCGTTCAGTCAGCGCCTTCTGGTGGCCCGTATCCGTGCGATCCTGCGCCGCAGCGAACTCGTCCGCAGTCAGGCTGACGATGCGGCAACCCAGGAAACTACTGAGACTGTCGTGCGGGGGCGCCTTGAGTTCGATCCGTCGCGACATCAGGTCAGTTGGGCCGGCAAACCGGTGTCGCTCACCGTCACCGAATTCCTGATCGTAGAGGCGTTGGCGACGAGGCCGGGAGTGGTGAAGAGCCGTAACCAGTTGCTCGATGCCGCGTATAACGAGGACGTCTTCGTCGACGACCGTACGATAGACAGTCATATCAAACGCCTACGCAGGAAATTCCGGGCCGTGGACGCAGAGTTCAGTGCCATCGAGACGCTGTACGGTGCCGGCTACTCCTTCACCGATGGCTGAGCCAACGCGAGCACACAGCATGCGCGCAGCAGGCTGGCCCTGGCGCATTTCGCTGACGGCCCGCATCCTGGCCGTCAACGTGATCGCCCTCGCCCTGCTTGCGGGGAGCCTCTTCTATATCGATAGCTACCGGCGCGAACTGTTTGCCGAGCGGTTCCGTCTCGCACGCGCCGAAGTAGAGATGACGGCAGCCGCTCTCGTCGACCTCAGCCCTGCCGAACAGCGCAGATTGCTTGCACGGATTGGTGCGACGCAGCAGTTGCGGCTACGACTATATGGCAGAGACGGTGCACTGTTGGCCGACAGCTTTGCACTCGCCCCTCCATCTTACACCTTCGTCGATCCTGCGCGAGAGCCGTGGTTGGACAAGGCAGCGCGCGTCATTGACCGCGCGATGGATTTCGTGCTCGGAACCGCGCCTATTCCCCAGTACCGTGACCCGAGCCGCCCCTCGGCTGAAAACTGGCCGGAGATTGCGGAGGCCTTGGAGGATGGCAGCACGGTGACACGGCGGCGCGCTGCGCCGGATCGCACCCCGGTGATCACCGCAGCCACACCGGTGGGCGAAACCGGCGGATCGCTTCTGGCGACGCGCAATGCCCGCGACATCACACAATATGTGCGCGAAGCGCGGCAGACGTTGGCCATCATCGTCGGAGCTGCACTGGCGATTTCCATCCTGCTCTCCCTCTTCCTGGCCCGCACTATCGTCGACCCACTCCGCACTCTCGTCCGGGCTGCCGTGCGGGTACGCCTCGGACGGGACCGCAAGGTCATCGTTCCACGGCTGCCCGAGCGGCGCGACGAGATCGGTCTGCTGGCGCGGGCGATCTCCGATATGACAAGAGCCTTGCGGGAGCGGATCGATGCAGTGGAAAGCTTCGCCGCTGACGTGGCGCACGAACTCAAGAACCCGCTGGCATCGCTACGCAATTCGCTCGAGAACCTGGAGCGGGTGGCTGATCCCCAACTGCGCAAGCAGTTGATGGCGATAGCCAGCGACGATGTGAGGCGCCTGGACTTCCTTATCACGGAGATCGCGGATGCCAGCCGCGTCGACGCCGAGCTGAGCCGCACCACGTTCGAGCCGGTTGACATGTTGCGCCTGGTCCTCGCCCTCGTGGCCGAACGCGACACGCGGGGCGTCAACGGGACCTGCCGGGTAATCGTGTCCCGCGTGGGCGACAGTGACATGATTGTACCGGGCGATGCCGCCAGACTTGAACGCGTGCTCCATAACCTGTTGGATAACGCAGTCTCCTTTTCGGAGGGAGGCGCCGCGATCGAGATCGAGTTGGCACAAGTGGGAGATCGTATTCTGGTCGCCGTGTCAGACTACGGTCCCGGCATCCCCGAAGAAGCGCGCACCAAGATTTTCGAGCGCTTCCACTCTCTGCGCCCGGCGGATGAGGTTTTCGGGAGTCACAGCGGTCTCGGCCTCGCGATTGCCCGAACAGTCGTTGAGGCTCATTTCGGCCGCCTCCTCGCCACCTCCCGGCTCGACGGTCGTGCAGGAGCGCGAATGGAACTCGATCTGCCAGCCTGGCGCGATCCCATATGACGCCCCACATCGCTACCTGTGTTGCGGTCGGTAAGCATGGAGTGCTGATCGAGGGACCTCCAGCTTCGGGCAAGTCGGCTCTGGCGCTCGCGCTAATCGACCGTGGCGCACAGCTAATTGGTGACGATGGCGTGATGCTTGAAGTGCGAGGCGCACAGCTTGTTGCCCACCCTCATCCACAGACCCGAGGGCTGCTCGAAATTCGCAACCTCGGGCTGATATCGTTTCCCGTCTGTCTCGCGGCACCCATTGCCCTCGTCATCGTTCTCGACCCATCAGCGCCACGCTTCATTGACGCGCCGCAGGAAGTTGAACGTCTGGGCGTGGCGCTGCCCTGCATCTCCATCTGGCCGGACCCTGCTGCCCCTGCACTGAAGGTCGAGCAGGCACTGCGCGTCTACGGTCTATGCTCGTGACACATCGCCCCGGAGCGGGACGCGAGGCGCGAGCACCCTTCCCTTTCGCGTCGGGCAAGCGCAAAGCGACAATCCATGCAGCACGATTCCTTATCCGAACCGGCACAGGATGGCCGGCAACGGCTCGTACTCGTCACAGGGATGCTGGGTGCGGGAAAAACCACGGCCCTCCGAGTATTGGAAGACCTTGGCTGGGAGATCGTCGACAACTTCCCGGTGCGCCTGCTCGATAGGCTTCTCGATACGCCCCAGGCCATGTCGCGCGATCTGCGTGGCCCCCTCGCAATCGGCTTCGATTCCCGGACGCGCGGCTTCGACGCGGACAGCATCATCCGGAAGGTGAAGGACCTGGGTCAACGCTCTGACCTGGAAGTCACCACCCTGTTCCTCGACTGCGCGAGCAACGAACTAGAGCGCCGCTATAACGAGACCCGGCGGCGCCACCCACTCGCCGGGGACACGCCCGTCTCTACTGGCATCCGGGCTGAGCGCGAGATGCTGTCACCGCTCCGTCGATGGGCAGAGATCCTGATCGACACCAGCGAATTCACCTCTAACGATCTGCAACGCGCCATGCGCGACCGCTTCGGCGGAGAAGACACCCAGCCGCTGACACTCACCATTTCCAGCTTCGGCTTCGCCCGAGGCATGCCACCTGTTGCCGACTTGGTGTTCGACATGCGGTTCCTCGACAATCCTCACTGGGATTCGGAACTACGGCCGCTCACTGGAGAAGACGCGCCCGTGGGCGAGCATATCCGGAGGGACCCGGCCTATACGGAAGCGTTCACCCGGATCCGTGATCTCCTGCTATTGTTGCTGCCGCGCTACAGGGAGCAGGGAAAAGCGTACGTGCATGTCGCATTCGGCTGCACGGGAGGCCGTCACCGGTCTGTTTTCACCGCGAGAGAGATGGCCGCGGCCTTGCGTGACCACGGATTTTCCCCCACATTGTTGCATCGCAACCTGGGCGCACGCGCCGCCGATCTTCTGGAAGGAAGTCCGCCGGCGTGAAGAACAGTATTTCCCCGGTGCGGTCGCAGCAGATTCGGAGCGCCATACCCAAATGATCGGCATGATACTCGTCACTCATGGCGATCTGGCCGTTGAGTTCGTCAAGGCCATGGAGCACGTCGTCGGCGCCCAGCAAGCGGTTGCCACCGTGTGCATCGGACCCAACGACGACATGGAGCAGCGTCGGCAAGAGATCGCCGATGCCATTCGCGACGTCAATTCCGGCGAAGGCGTGGTCATATTGACCGACCTTTTCGGCGGCACGCCTTCCAACCTGGCAATCTCCCTGATGGAGGCGGGCAAGGTCGAAGTGATCGCGGGTATCAACCTGCCGATGCTGATCCGCCTCGCCAAAGCACGCCGCTGCATGCCTGTGCGTGAGGCAGCTTCCGCTGCACGGGACGCGGGGCGCAACTACATTACGGTGGCCTCGGAATATCTGGGACAGGACGCATGATCGCCTGCCGGGAGAGTGTAACGATCGTCAATCAGCGGGGCCTGCATGCGCGGGCCAGCGCCAAGTTCGTCAACATGGTGGGCGAACTGCCACCTTCGTGCAATGTTCTGGTGAGCAAAGACGGCATTGAAGCCGCCGGTGCTTCGATCCTCGGGCTCATGATGCTGGGCGCGGGAAAAGGCGACACCGTCGAAATTACCGTCTCAGGCGAAGGCGCCGAAACAGCTCTTGAGCAACTGGTCGCCCTCGTCCGGGATGGGTTTGGCGAGGACTGAACTTTGGCTGTTCGCCGCACGATCACCGGATTCTCCAATCCCACAGTCAAGTTCCTGCGCTCGCTGCGCGAGAAGAAGCATCGCCGTCGTGAGGGCAAGTTTCTCGCCGAGGGGCTACGCCTGCTGACTGATGCACGCGAAAGCGGCGTGCTTCCTGAGATGCTCGTGATGGCGAGCGGGCGGGCCTCTCATCCACTGCTTGCCGAACTTGAGGATGCAGTCGCTGCCGCAGGTGGCGAGATCGTGGAGATGGATGAGGATATCCTCGCCAAAGTCACCGGCAAGGACAATCCGCAAGCGGTGGCTGGTGTCTTCGCGGAATTTGACACACGGCTCACTGGCGTGGACCGGAATGCAGCCTCGATCTGGCTTGTAGCGCAGGCTCTGCGCGATCCCGGAAATCTGGGCACCATGCTGCGAACGGGAGACGCCGTTGGTGCGGGCGGTCTCATCCTGATTGACGATTGTGCGGACCCTTTCTCCGTCGAGGCCGTGCGTGCCAGCATGGGTGCGATTTTCACGCAGCGCCTGGCAGCGGCTCGTTGGGATGAATTCCTGCCTTGGCTGCGCAGTGGCCCCGGCCAGCTTGTCGCCGCTTCCTTGCGCGAACCTACCGACTACCGCAGCGCGGCATACAAGGCGCCTTGCTTCCTGCTCGTGGGCAACGAATCACAAGGGCTACCCGACACCTACGAAGCGGAATGCGACCTGAGGGTCACGATCCCGATGATGGGTCGCGCCGACAGCCTCAACGCCGCAGTTGCCGGAGCGGTTCTGGCATATGAGGCTCTGGCCCGGCTTGGCTCGTCGACGACAGAAGAGTCCAGCTACTCAGCCGCCTGAACGTCCTCGCCAGCGGCGTGCGGGATGAGTGCCTCCGCGCCATAACGTGGCGCCGACTCGATGGGCGGCACTTCATCAATTTCCCGCTTGCCGATCTCGATATGCTTGTCCCGCAGGCGGCGACCTGAGGAGAGCACATTGCGTTCAAAGCTGCCGACGAACTTGTTGTAGTTGTTCACGGCAGTTTCCAAACCAGCGCCGACACGCTTCATATGGTCTGCAGCTACTGCCAGGCGATCGTACAACTCGCCTCCCATCCGCCCGATCTCCCGCGCCTCACGAGCAAGCCCGTCCTGCCGCCAGACCTGCGCGACTGTGCGGGCAATCGCCACCAGATTGGTCGGCGTCGCCAGCAGGACGCGATTGCGAAACGCAAAGTTCCACAGCTCTGGATCATGTTCGAGCGCAGCCGCCACGAAGTGCTCACCCGGCACGAACATGACCACGTAATCGGGCGCATCCTCGAACTGGCTCTGGTAGCTTTTGGCGCCCAACGTCTGCACGTGATTGCGCATGGAGGCGCAGTGAGCGCGTAGAGCAGCATCGCGTGTAGCGTCGTCCTGCGCCTCGAACGCTTCCTGGTACGCGTTGAGAGAGACCTTAGCGTCGATTACCAGCTTCTTCTGCCCGGGTATGGTCACGATCGCATCCGGACGCAGCCGCCCTTCCCCGGTTTCCACCGACTGCTCCGTCACGAAGTCCGTGTGTTCGGTCAGGCCGCACTGTTCAAGCACATTGCGGAGCTGCTGCTCGCCCCAACGACCGCGGGCCTTGGGTGCGTTGCGCAAGCTGTTGCCAAGCCGGGCAGCCTCGGCCCTCACTTGCTCCTGCCCTTCACGAATGGACTGGATCAGCCCGGTCAGCTGCCCGAACGAATCCACCCGCTTCGCCTCCAGTGCCGTGACTTGCTCCTCGTAGGACTTGAGGCGAGCGTTAACGGGCGCAAGCAGAGTTGAGAGGCGTTCCGCGCTGGCCTTTTCGCTTTCCTCGAACCGTGCTCCCGCACGGCGCAGAAAGGCCTCCTGCGCGCCCGCCAGCACCTTGGCTCCTGCGTTCTCGAACTCCTTGCGAAGCACATCCTGCGCTTCCATCAAAAGCCGCTTCTGTTCGTCGAAGTTGGCCGTCTTCTCGCTGAGAGTGGCAAGTTCACTGGAGAGCCTGCGCCGCTCTTCAAGCAGCGTTTCGACCTGCTGCACGTGTTCGGCGCGAAGCCGATCCAGAACCAGAGCATGCTCGGTCCTCGCCTTGTCGAGGGCCGCAGAAAGCTCCGAACGGGTACCAGCAAGCGTCTGCTCGTGCTCCCCGCGTAGCCGCTCCACAAAGGCAGCATGTTCGCGGTGCATCCGATCTACGACCAGCGCATGCTCCGCACGGGCGGTTTCAAGCGCATCGCCGAGTGCGTCTGCACGATTGGCGCGCTCACTCGCACTCGCAAGCTCCGTGATGGCCCGCCGAAACTTCTCATCCAGTTCGCGCGCCTCGGCATCACGCGTGGCATGCCGCTCACGCCAGTCGTTGACCGGCCGTGAGCCGAATATCCAGCCGGCCAGAAGGCCGGCTGTGAGGCCAATGATCAGGGGAACAATGATAAACGCGGCAGATTCCATCAGCCGCGTTTATCAGGAACGAAGAGAGAACGCCAGAGCGAGACCCAAGTCATCCACACCTGCGTCAAGCAGCGCGGCGTAGCTTCTCCAGCTTCTTCAAAGCCATCTGGCGTTTGAGACGTGAGAGGTGGTCGATGAACAGAATGCCTTCCAAGTGATCCATCTCGTGCTGGAGGCAAATCGCCATCATGCCGTCCAAGGCCTCTTCATGCACGTTTCCGTCAAGGTCCTGCCAACGCGCACGAATACGGGCGGGACGCTCGACCTCGGCATAGATCTCGGGAACGGAGAGGCAGCCTTCGTTGTAGACGATGTGCTCTTCCGACGGATCGAGGATCTCGGGGTTGATGAAGACGTGAGGCTCACGCTTGGTTGGCTGATGCGTATGGTGATGCCCACCGTGAGCGGTGCAGACCTCCGGCTCAGCATCCGGATCGTCAGGTTGCAGATCGATCACCAGCACACGCAGGGGGACACCGACCTGGATGGCAGCGAGGCCAATGCCGGGCGCATCGTACATCGTCTCGAACATGTCGGCGACGAGTGTTTTAAGCTCGTCGTCGAATTGCTCTACGGGCGTGGAGACCTGCTTCAGACGCGGGTCGGGTACTTCGATGATCTCACGAATAGCCATAAGCGCGAGATAGTCGGCGCGGCTGGATTTCGCAACACGGGCGGTGTGCGGAAAAACCGATCCGCACGTATGCCATTTTCTGTTCCACGCCAGAGACTTGCCGCGATCAGCTCACCGGGCGGCGCGCCCGGAGGGCCTGCGCGAGCGTGCCCTCGTCCAGATAGTCCAACTCTCCGCCGACCGGCAGTCCATGCGCGAGTTGCGTTATTCTGACGGGGCAGCCCTCCAGACGCTCGGCGATGTAATGCGCAGTCGTCTGCCCCTCTAGCGTGGCGTTCATGGCCAGCACGACCTCATCGATTCCGCTACTGGCCCGCTGGAGCAAGGTATCGATGGCGAGATCCTCTGGCCTGACCCCTTCCAGTGCGGAGAGCCGTCCGCCGAGCACGTGATACTTGCCGGTAAACAGCCGCGCCCGGTCGAGCGCCCAAAGATCCGCCACTTCCTCGACCACACAAAGCTGGCGCGCATCGCGGCGCGCGTCGCTACAGATGCCGCACGGGTTGGCGGTATCGATGTTGCCGCAAACGTCACACTCTACAAGCGCATGCTGAACGGCTTCCAGGGCGTGGAGCAACTGCACCAGAGCCGTCTCCCGCCGTTTGATCAGCCATAGCACCGCACGCCGCGCCGAACGGGGCCCCAAGCCGGGCAACCGTGACAATGCGGCTGTCAGCGTCTCGATCTCTTGCGATGCCATGCCTCGGCAGATAGGGGTTGCGCCCCCGCACCGGCAAGAACAAACCGGGATTTATGCGCACCTTCGGCGGTTCGCGGGCGAGCAACGTGTGACAGCCCCCGGCGAGAGCGGAGAAATGCGGATGAGGATCGTTTTCATGGGCACGCCCGAGTTCGCAGTGCCCGCTCTGGCCTCGCTGGTCGACCGTGGCCACGATATCGCTGCGGTCTATACACAACCTCCGCGGCCCGGCGGAAGGCGCGGACGGGAACTCACCCCCTCCCCGGTCCACCGCGAAGCCGAAGCGCGTGGGATCGAGGTGCGTCATCCCATCTCGCTGAGAAATGCCGAAGAGCAGGCGCGTTTCGCCGCGCTCGATACCGACATTGCCGTAGTAGCGGCGTATGGCTTGATCCTGCCACAAGCCATTCTCGATGCTCCCCGCAGCGGATGCCTCAACATCCATGCCTCGATCCTGCCGCGCTGGCGGGGAGCCGCGCCCATCCAGCGCGCGATCCTGGCCGGCGATCCGACGACCGGAATCACCATCATGCAGATGGAGGCTGGCCTGGACACCGGCCCGATGCTGGCCACGCTACGCACGACGATAGACCACAAGAACGCCGGCGACCTGACCCGCGAACTCGCGGAACGCGGTGCGGGACTCCTCGTGGACACGCTGCGCGAATTGTCGAAGCACCGCCCGGTGGCACAACCTGAGGATGGCGTGACCTATGCAAAGAAGATCGAGAAGGCCGAAGCCCGGATCAATTTTGCACAGAGTTCCGTCCAGGTGCAGCGGCAGATCCGCGCCTTTGCGCCGGCACCCGGCGCTTTCTTCGAACTCGACGGAGAGCGCTTCAAGGTTCTCTCCGCAGAGACCGTTGCAAAGGACGGCACGCCAGGCGTGGTTCTGGACGAGGACATGACCATCGCATGCGGCACCGGAGCGATCCGCCCCCTCACGATTCAGCGCGCAGGACGACCGGCAATGGCGGTCGCCGACTTGCTTCGTGGGCGACCGATTGCAGCCGGGACGCCGCTGGGCTGACGCTCACACCTTTTCAGGCACGCGGCGAACCGGCGGAGCCTCATCTGCCCAGCGTTCCCGTGCATGGCGAATCTGGTCCGCCGCCTTCTCCCACGAGGCGACCGGCTTGTCCTTCAGGCGGATGTTGAAAACATCCGTGGCGCGAAACTCCAGCACTTCAGCCCCTTCCGGACCGGCAGTGTATCCGTAGGGAACCTCGCTGCCGACGAAGAAACCATCTCCTGCCTCCAGGGTCTCGTTGCCCAGGTGAATGCTCCCCGCGACGACGTAGTAGAGACAGTCGCAATCGTGCGTGTGAAGGGGCAAGGGAAAGCCGCTCTTCACCCAAAGCCGCGCCAAGCTCATACCAGGGCGCCGATAAGGCACATCGACTTGCTCGCCCCCCGATCCCATCATTTCCGGAAAGCGTTCCAGAGCCGCCGCCAGGTTCGGCGTCTCACCCTCGTTCGTCATGCACTGGCACTCAGCCAGCGACGGCGCATCACTTCCACGGAATATTTCGAAGCGGGGACGCTGATTCTCGCTCTGCGACATGTTGTTTTCCTCTCAGGCTTTCGTGCCGCATGGTGGCATTTCCCGCCGCGCTGGCCAAGCCCGCTTGCTCCCCATGCTTGCAGATCGGAGGTTGTGCTGTAACGGCAGCGGCCATGACCCGGTTCGCCCTAACACTCGAATTCGATGGCGGCCCTTTCATGGGGCTGCAAAGGCAGGCCCACGGTCCATCCGTGCAACAAGCGGTCGAGGAAGCAGTATTTGCTATCACCGGCGAGCATGCGGCCATGCATGCGGCCGGACGCACCGATGCCGGTGTTCATGCCTCAGGAATGCGAGCGCATGTTGACGTTGCGAAGACCATAGCGCCCTTCCGCCTCATGGAAGCGCTCAATGCAAAACTGCGTCCCGCTCCGATCGCGGTGTTGGCCTGCCAGGTGGTTCCGGACGATTGGCATGCTCGCTTCTCCTGCACCGGACGTGCATACGAGTATCGCATCGTCAATCGTCGTGCGCCTCTGACGCTGGAGCGCGGACACGTTTGGCAGGTGCCGCAACCGTTGGATGCCGAGGCGATGCACCGGGCTGCGCAGTTGCTTGTCGGACACCACGATTTCACCACCTTCCGTTCGGCCCACTGCCAGGCACAGAGCCCGCTCAAGACACTCGACCGGCTCGAAGTCAGGCGTCAGGGAGAGCGCGTGACGGTTGAGACGGAGGCGCGCAGCTTTCTGCACCATCAGGTGCGTTCCATGGTCGGCTGCCTTGCTCTGGTAGGCTTGGGGCGGTGGAGCGAGCTTCAACTGGTGAAGGCTCTCGCTGCTCGAGACCGGCAGGCCCTGGGTCTTAATGCTCCGCCCGATGGTCTCTATTTCGTCGCTGCCCGCTATCCGGAAATCTAATCCTGCGTCCGGAACTCTGACCCTTCGGCTCACCTGCGTGTATGTACCGAGGTACTCGCCCCAACTAGGATGGAAACGAAAAAGTTACCACGATCTCGGGAAGAGTCTTAAGAGGCGGAAAGGATTTTTCGCGGACCACGGAATGACTTACCAACTCGGATCCTAGCGCGGGTAATGAATATGCAGGCACTATCACGCACCCTCGCTCGATTGCGCATTCCACGCATGCCAGGTTTCGACCTCCTGCGTTATGATGTTCCCGCGCGCGATCGTGAGTGGTTCGCGGCCAGCAGAGTGCAGCAGTTCGCGAAGTATCCATGGGTCCGCGCAGATGCTCTGCGCGGCGTCGTCGCACTCTGGCTGCTCCAAGCTTCTGCCGCGCTCATCATAGCAGCCGGCGCAATACTCGCAGTTCTTTGGCTGCTGGCTGTAATGCTGCGGATTTCGCTTCAAAAGGACACGGCAAGCGCAAGCCACCAGCTGACGCAAATTCGGGCCATGCTGCTCATTCGCAGTATCGGCTACTCGGCTGTCATCTGCCTCATGGTGATTTCGGCCCCTGCGGGCTTTGTAGGGCCGATCATGCTTTTCGTCGGGGCATCGCTGCTGTTCGACCTGCTCTGTACGCTGGCGCTCCCCCTGATCGGCGTAGTGAGCGGCGCGCTGTTCGTACTCAGCCTGTTGGCGGCTTTGATCGTAAGGCCCGGCGTCGATGCTTTAGGGCTGATGGTTCTCGCCGCGCTGGCGATCGGCAGTCTCTACTACACGCTGTTTCAACTCCATTACATGTTCGCCACTCGCACGCTGCGCACACGGCTGCTCGACACCGCGAACGATACCATCCAGTCCCTGCTCAGCCAGTACGACGAACATGGAACCGACTGGCTGATCGAGGCAGACAACAAAGGGCGCCTGCTGAAACCTTCTGCCCGTCTGTGCGCAGCGCTGGGCCGCTCAGGCGAAGAGCTGGAGGGGCTACCGGTTCCGTCACTCTTCGAGCCCGGAGACGAGCGCAACGCCATGCTTGCGGCAGCGCGCCGCGGTCAGCGCTTCCGCAACCAGATGGTGCCCCTACGCACCGGGGAGGAACGCCGGTGGTGGTCGATCTCGGGATGCGCCATGCTCGACCAGGAGGGGCAGCGCGCCGGCTTTCGCTTTTTTGCCCAGGATGTCACGGCGAAGCGTGCGGCTGAAGACCGCGTCCACCTGATGGCAACGCGAGACAATCTGACAGGATTGGTGAACCGGGCGGTCTTTGCGGCGCAGCTCGAAGTGGTCCTGCCGCACTGCAGCAGCAAAGCGGAGTGTGCGATCCTCTTCATGGATCTGGACTCCTTCAAGCTTGTGAACGACACCTATGGCCACAGCGCAGGCGATGCGGTGCTGGTCGAAGCAGCGCGTCGAATTGAAGCTTTGCTGGGCGAAGAGATGTTGGCAGCGCGCCCGGGAGGCGACGAGTTCGCCGTACTCGCCTGGAACATCATCGATCACGCCGAGATCGAAAGACTTGGATCAGAGCTCGTCAGCGCCCTTTCGCAGCCGATCGAATATGATGGGTCTGTGCTGCCCAGTGGTGCAAGCGTGGGAGTAGCGCTTGCTCCTGAACACGGCTCGACCGGAGAGGCGCTGCTGCGTGCCGCGGACATCGCGCTCTACGAAGCGAAGGGCCGGGGCCGGGGAAACAGCGTTATCTTCCATTCGGACCTGCTCAACGAGCTGCAGGAGCGGCGCAAACTGGAAATGGATCTGCGCTGTGCTCTGGAACGGGGTGAGTTTGAGATTCACTACCAACCTCTCGTCGACGTCGCCTCGCGGCGAACCTTGGGTTACGAGGCCTTGCTGCGCTGGAACCATCCCACCCGCGGATCCGTGCCACCTTCGCTGTTCATCCCGCTCGCCGAGGAGACAGACCTGATCGGCACCATCGGCGAGTGGGTGCTGCGCGAGGCACTGAACCAAGCGTCAACCTGGCGTGAGGACCTCAGCGTTGCCGTAAACGTCTCTCCCGCGCAGATGCGCGGGGACGCATTAGTGCCTCAGGTTGTGAGCGCACTGGCTGCAAGTGGCGTAGCACCGAAACGGCTTGAGCTGGAGATCACCGAGAACCTCCTGATGCGGGATGGAGACGTCCACCTGCGCCAGTTACATCAACTGCGCAGCCTGGGCGTACGGGTCGCGCTCGACGATTTCGGAACCGGCTACTCTTCCCTGAACTACCTGCGCCGTTTCCCATTGGACAAGTTGAAGATCGACCGGTCGTTCATCAGCGACATTGTCCACGAGCCGGTGAGCCGCGCGATCGTGGAGAGCGTGCTGACGCTGGCGCGCGAGTTCCGAATGGAAACAATCGCCGAGGGTATCGAATGCGAGGCGCAGCTCACAAAACTCGCGGAGATGGGGTGCGAGTGCGCGCAAGGCTTCCTTTTCGACAGACCCATACCGGCCTGGGAGATCCCCGATACGGACAGAATGCCCCAGGCTCTTCAGCCCGAGCTGACCATCGGACGGCCCGGTACCGCGCTGCTCACGGATGCCGGAAACTGATGATGGTTCAGGCCTTGGCCACTACGCTTTCGGGAAGCTCGGCTCCGAATACGCGCTGGTAGTATTCTGCCACCAGCATGCGCTCGGTCTCATCGCACTTGTTCAGGAATGAAAGGCGAAACGCGAAGCCGGCATCCTTGAAGATCGCTGTGTTCTGAGCCCAGGTGATGACCGTGCGCGGGCTCATCACCGTGGAGATGTCGCCGTTGATGAAACCCTGCCGCGAGAGATCGGCCACCTTCACCATGTCGGCAATCACCTTTTGATCGATTCCCGGCACCTTCTTGCCAACGATCTCGGTCTCGACCTTCTCAGGAAGGTAATTGAGGCCCACCACCATGTTCCAGCGATCCATCTGACCCTGGTTGATCGCCTGAGTGCCGTGGTACAGACCTGAGGTGTCCCCCAGGCCCACAGTGTTTGCCGTGGCAAAGAGGCGGAAGTGAGGGTTGGGCCGAATCACGCGGTTCTGGTCCAACAGAGTGAGCTTACCCTCAGTCTCCAGCACGCGCTGGATGACGAACATCACGTCGGGACGGCCCGCGTCATACTCGTCGAAGACCAGTGCCACAGGATGCTGCAGCGCCCACGGAAGAAGACCTTCCCGGAATTCCGTTACCTGCAAGCCGTCGCGCAACACGATGGCGTCGCGGCCGATCAGGTCGATACGACTGATATGCGCGTCCAGGTTGATGCGAATACAGGGCCACTTCAGCCGAGCGGCGACCTGCTCGATGTGAGTCGACTTGCCGGTACCATGATATCCCTGAACCATGACGCGCCGGTTGAAGGCAAAGCCCGCCAGGATCGCCATCGTCGTGTCCGGATCGAACACATAGGTTTCGTCCAGGTCTGGCACGCGCTCATCCGCCACGGAAAACGCGGGTACCTTCATGTCGACATCGATGCCGAAAGTCTCTCGCACATCGACTTCAATGTCGGGCGCGTCGAGGATCGTGCGGTCGCGGCTATCGGCCTGCATGTTCGGGAGATCAGTCATCGTGATCATCGCCTAATGGACCTCGCGCCGCGCTGCAACAGCCATTGCAGCCGACCCGGCGCGAGACTCAGGCACTCTGCCCTCGCTTCTCAGAGAACGGGACAAGCTGATGAAGGACTGGCGCCCCGTTGGTCACTCCCGCCAGGGAGACAACCGGGGATCGCGGCAGGCATTGGATCGTCTTTGCCACAGACCCGCATGGGGCCCTGCTCGGCACGGCAGGACCCAAAGGATAATAAGAGGTGTTCGCGCAGTTCAGCTTGACGACGCCCCAATGTTCCCGGCACGTTCTCACCGTCAGATGACGCCAGGAGATGACCGATGGCTGACTACACGTTCTACACCAACCCGATGTCGCGCGGTCAGATCGCACGTTGGGCACTCCACGAGGTGGGTGCAGACTATGCGCAGTCTCTTGTCGACTGGCAGCACAAGTCCGAGCAATTCATCACTGCAAACCCGATGGGCAAGGTACCCACCCTCGTGCACCATGCCGACGGCGGTGACCGCATCATCACCGAAGCAGCCGCCATCTGCCTCTACCTTGCGGAGATGCATCCTGAGGCCGGGCTGCTCCCGAACGACGCGGAAATGGCCGACTATTTCCGCTGGACGTTCTTCGCAGCCGGTCCCGTCGAGCAGTGCATCACCTCCCGCGCCCTCAAGTTCGAGCCGACGCCAGAGCAGGAGGGGATGGCCGGCTGGGGCAGCTTCGATCGCACGATGAATACGCTCGACGGCTTCCTCACCGGACGAACCTGGGTTTGTGGTGAGCGGTTCACCATGGCGGACGTTTACGTCGGCAGCTCAGTCGATTGGGGCCTGACGTTCGGGATATTGCCGCCGAGGGAGTCTTTTGTAGCTTATGCCGAGCGGGTGCAAGCTCGCCCAGCCTACAAGGCGGCAAAGGCGATCGACAATGATTTGATTGAGAGCATGCGCAAGTGAACAAGCTACAAAGCCGCACCCGTTCGTCCATGTTGCGCGGGCGGCGCGCTCCATGACCTTGGCTCTTTATGGTCACCCCTTCTCGTCGTACACTTGGAAGGTACAGATCGCGCTCTATTCTGAGGGAATAGATCACGAGTTCCGCATCATCGACGCCGACCATCCAGAGCATCTGGAGGTCCTCCGCACCGCAGGACCGTGGAGCAAATTCCCGGTATTAGCGGACGGGGACAACCTGCTGTTCGAGGCGACCTCCATCATCGAGTACCTGGCGCAGCATCATGCGCGAAGCGGCATGCTGATACCGGGTGATCCCGATGCAGCCATTGGCATGCGGATGCTCGACCGGGTCTTCGACAACTACGTCATGGGAGCGACGCAGGACGTCGTGAACGAATACCTTCGCAATCGCTCGAGCCCGGACGCTGCCCGTATCGAGGAAGCTGGCCAGCGTCTGGCACGCAGCTACGCCTGGCTCGAAGACTGGTTGAAGTACTACCCCGCTGGCGAACAGGTAACCCTGATTGAGTGTGCCGCAGCACCCGCGTTGTTTTACGCCGACTGGGTGTCGCCCATCGCGGACAGCTATCCCCGGCTGAGAGCGTGGCGCAGGCAGTTGCTACGATTGCCCGCCGTGGCTCGATGCGTGGAAGATGCAAGGCCCTTTCGAGCAAGCTTTCCTCCCGGCGCGCCTGACAGGGACTGATCCGGAGCTTCGTTGCCTGCCATACCATCGGCCCTTGGAACGACGTTTGCAGCACGGCAACCTGAAACTACCTTGCTCATTACGATCCAGCGGGTAGCAGTTTGCGCATGGCTACAGCGAAGCACTCCAACCATCCGGCTCCTGATCGCGCCGCCATGGCGCGCGTTGGCAACGATGTACGAAATCGTCTCGCAGCCGATCCGGGGATTTACCGAGTACCAGTGGATGCTGCGGAGATCTTTGCAGTCGGCGATTTTCTGGATGCGCAGGAGTGCGCGCATATGATCGAGCTCATAGATGCGGTAGCGCGTCCTTCCGAGCTTGTGCGTGACGCAGCTTATGACAACTACCGGACAAGCTTCTCCGGGGACGTCGATCAGGCAGACCCGATCGTAAGAGCCATCGAACGGCGCCTTTCAGACCTGGTCGGCATCGATCTCTCCTGGGGCGAAACTGTGCAGGGGCAACGCTATCAGCCGGGACAGGAGTTCAAGGAACACTGCGACTGGTTCGATACAAGTCAGCCCTACTGGCGCGACGAACTTCGCCGGGGGGGACAAAGGAGCTGGACCGCGATGGTCTATCTCAACGCAGTTGAAGAAGGCGGCCAAACCGAGTTTACCCGTCTGGACGTGAGCATTCCGCCGCAGCCTGGCGCACTGCTGCTGTGGAACAACAATCTCCCCGACGGAACGGTGAACTGGGATACGATGCACGCGGCCCTGCCTGTCGTTCGCGGCGTCAAGTACGTCATCACGAAGTGGTTTCGGGCCCGCCCTTGGAGCTGAATGCGCTTCAGAAAGGCGCGCGATGCCCCTTTTCGGCCTTGGGCTTTCCGGCCGCCAACTCTTCCAGCAAGCGGTCAAAACGCATCTGAAGGCGGATGATCTCCAACTGTGTACGCAAGTTCACTTCGTAATCATGGCGCGCGGCGATGCGGTCTTTCTGCGCCTGCCGATTCTGGCTCATCATGATCACCGGAGCCTGGATCGCCGCGAGCATCGAGAGCATCAGGTTGAGAAAGATGTAGGGATATCCATCGAAGGGATGCACACCGAGGTGCTGCAGCGCCGCGCTGTTGATTAGCATCCAACTAAGCAGCACCAGGACAAAACCGGCGATAAAGCCCCAGCTACCGCCTATAGCTGCCACCCTGTCTGCCAGACGCTCGCCCAAGCTGGCGTGAAGCGCGGCCTCCTCATGGGAATCCAGATCTTCAATCTGCCCAGAGGCAATCCGCTCCAGCACGCGGCGCTCTTCGGGATCGACTTGATCCAATCGGCGGCCGAGGAGCTCCTTGCAGAGCTCCTCAGCGGTCTTGGGTGACTTGCGCATCTCCAGCCATCTCCAGCGCCTGCCCGATCAGCTTGCGGGTCTCCGGAATACCATAAAGCGCAATGAAGCTGCCCATGCGAGGACCCTGGGATGAGCCGAGCAGTGTCTCGTATAGTGCCTTGAACCAGTCGCGCAGGTTTTCGAACCCGAACTCTTCGCGCTTCCCGATCTCGTAGACTGCATTCTGCAGGTCTTCTGCCGTAGCATCAGCCGGGGCGCGCGCCAGTTCGTCATCGAGCGCCCTCAACGCAGCGGCCTCCTGAGCACTTGGCGCACGCCGCCGGAGCGTGGGCGCAATGTAATCCCGGTTCGTGGCGAGTGCAGCAGCCACAAGGGCTTTCAATTCGGGATGAGCCTGCGGTGTAGCCTCCGCAACGTAGTTGGCCAGATATGACCAGACCTGATCTTCCGTCGCGTCGGCGCCAAGCACACCCACCAGATTCAGCAGCAGACCGAAGGTGACCGGAAGGGTGTCTCCAGCGCCCTCCCCTCCGCCGTTCGCCCGGAGAAGGTGCCACACGGGATTCCCCAGTTGCTTGTCCAACTCCTGCGCCGCGAGATTGCCGCGGAACTGCCAATACTCATCCACAGCCTTGGGAATCACACCGATGTGGAGCTGCTTGGCGCTTTTCGGCTCACGGAAAAGGTAGAACCCAAGCGAATCCTCGGTTCCATAAGTCAGCCACTGATCGATGGTCAGCCCGTTGCCCTTGGACTTGGATATCTTCTCGCCATTCTCGTCAAGGAACAACTCGTAGATCAGGCCTTCCGGACGGCGGCCACCCAGGATCTTCGCGATCTTGCCCGACTGGGTAACGGAGTCCGTAAGGTCCTTGCCGCACATCTCGTAGTCGACGCCAAGGTCCACCCACCGCATGGCCCAGTCGACCTTCCACTGCAGCTTGGCTCGGCCTCCGAATACCGTTTGCTCTACCCGCCGTCCTTCATCCTCAAACGCGATCATGCCGCTGGCGGCATCAAGCACCTCCACCGGCACCTGAAGGACTACGCCGGAGGTGGGCGAGACCGGCAGCACGGGCGAGTACGTTCTGCGGCGCTCTTCCCGCAAGGTGGGCAACATCACGCCCATGATGGCGTCGTAGTGCAGCAGAACGTCCGCCAACGCCGCGTCGAATGCGCCGGAGTTGTAGCGATCGCTTGCGGAGACAAACTCGTACTCGAAGCCGAAACGATCGAGGAACTCGCGCAGCTTCGCGTTGTTGTGATGCGCGAAGCTCTCGTGCAGTCCAAACGGATCGGGAATCCGGGTCAACGGCTTGCCAAGATTGGCAGCGAGAAGCTCTGGGTTCGGGATATTCTCCGGCACCTTGCGCAGACCGTCCATGTCGTCCGAGAAAGCGACGAGCCTCGTCGGCGCCCCCCCGGTAAGCACCTCATAAGCGCGACGAACGAGCGTGGTGCGTAGCACCTCCTGAAACGTGCCGATGTGCGGCAGCCCAGAGGGACCGTACCCTGTCTCGAACAGAACCGGAGCGCCTTCAGGTTTCCCCTCCGGATAGCGCTTCATGATCTTGCGGGCTTCCTCGAAGGGCCAAGCCTTGGACTTCAGAGCGGTGTCGATGAGGGCGGTATCAGTCATGGTGCGGGCTCAATCGCGGGAAAGCGCACTTTTCGCAAGGCCCAACGGCGAAGGGAACAGGGTTGTGTGCAGGGGGTTTCCACCGAAACTCGCGCAAAGGAACTGTTTCACCGCCGTGGACCTTACTGTGAATTATGTGCAGGCGCTGCGCGACCAGATCGAAGATATGCTTCGATCGTTCATTCAGACGCTGCCGCAACTTCTTATCGCACTCGGGGTCGTGGCAATCACATGGCTGGTTGCCAAGTTCGCCGTCCGCATTGCGGATCGCATCACTGGGCGCACCCGTGTTCGCGAAGACCTGAAGCAACTGCTCGATACTTTGGTGCGGTTGGCGATTTGGGTTTTCGGGTTACTCATCGCGCTAACCGTCGCGGTTCCCAGCTTTACCCCCGCCGGAGCTTTTGCCGGGCTGGGCGTCGGCGCGCTCGCGATCGGCTTCGCTTTTCAGGATATTTTCGAGAACTTCCTTGCTGGCGTCCTCATCATGCTTCGGGAGAAAATGAGAATCGGCGATATCATCGAAGTTGAAGGCATTATGGGACGTGTCGAGAAGATTACGCTGCGAGAGACGCACATCCGACAGCTGTCCAACGAGCTAACCATCGTACCCAACTCGTTGCTCTTCAAGAACCCCGTTAAGATCCTCACCGACGACACTGTTCGTCGCAACGAGATTGTAGTGGGTGTATCGTATGACACGGATCTTGAGCAGGCCCGTCAGCTCATTCAATCGACGGTCGAGGGTTTGGAACACATCAACCACGACAAGCCAGTCCTCGTCTTTGCGCAAGAGTTCAACTCCAGTTCGATCGATTTCCTTGTGCAATGGTGGGCGCAATCGGCACCGCGTGATCTCAGACTCACGAAGAGCGAGGTCGTGATCGCCATCAAAAAAGCGCTGGACGGCGCGGGAATCGAAATCCCCTTCCCCTATGTTACGCACACCTTCAAGGAGCCGCTGCAGATTGGACGCACGCCTGCGGCACTGAAGCATGATGACTGAAGGGGAAGTTCGCGGCGCGATCGTTCCAAAGCCCCTTCGATGACTGCTCCTGCTTTCCCGCCCCGTCGAAAAGCGAAGCGGGCCACCTGCCGCCCGACCTTCAAGTCACCTCGTTGCGGTGCCTGGAGATCAGGTATCGGTAAACGCCCACGCAGTTGATAATCAACAGCACGACATTCTGAACCCCGATTCCTTCCGCATCCTCGGCCAGGAAGCCCCATGCAATGAGGGCGATTGAACTGGTGACGAATATGACGAAGCCGACGCCTGTCCATCTGCGACCGAGATCCAGCGACACGATGAGTGCCGCGAGCGTCGCAGCTCCCGCTCCGTAGTACTGGATAGCAGTCAGCACATCGTCGCTCATCCTAGCGCCCTGACGCTGGCTGGATGCCTTCTTTCATCGTCGCTGAGGGAAAGACTATCAAGCAGATCGCAAGAGCGAGCACCCTTCGAAGGGCTGCAACTCGCCAGGACGAGCAACGGTCACGCCCTCATCCAGTGCATAGGCCAGTGCGCGTTCTATAGCCTGGCGTGAGAAAGGCTTATGAAGCACGCCCAGGGCGGTCGAAGCCGGAGTTCCGATCTGCCCGGGATTGGCTGTAACGTATATGATTTGCGCACCAAAACGTTCGCTAAGCCGCCGCGCGACTTCAGGCCCCGTCAGACCATCGCTGAGATTGAGGTCGACCAATGCTATGTCTGGAGCTTGGGAGATTGCGTCCGCTGATGACAAGTCATGGGCCGTCGCGATCACGCTATAGCCGGCGTCCAGCAGCACGTCCTCAAGATGCAGAGTGAGGAGGAATTCATCCTCCACGATCGCCACCGTAGGAGCGTTTACGCCGGTCACGTAAACACCCCTAGATAGCGATGCCAGCCATCAGGCAGCAAGGGATGCGTCTTCCTCGCTGTTTGCGATCTTCGCAAGCTCTTCGAAGAAGGCGTCGATCGCTTCTCCCGAAAGTACGAAGTTGTGCCGGAAATCAGGAAGCTGACCTGACTCGATCACCTTGCTGAGCATGGACCGCGCGCGGCAGATGCGGCTCTTGACCGTACCCAGCGCGATCCCGCAGATGTCGGCAATCTCCTCGTAAGACAGGTTACCAGCAGCCACCAGGATCAGAGCCTCGCGATAGGTCTCCGGTATGGCAGTCAAAGCACGCAGAACGTCACCGAGCTCGATCGCACTTTCCTGACCTGCAGGAGCACGCAGGATACGCTCGGCGGCAAGCTCGTCGTACTCTCCGTGGAAGCGCGCACGCCGCGCCTCGCTGTAAAAGTGGTTCCGAAGAATTGTGAACGTCCACGCCTTGAAGTTGGTGCCTGCAGCATAACGCTCGCGAGCAGCCCAAGCGCGGAGCATGGCCTCTTGCGCCAAGTCGTCGGCTCGGTCACGGCACCCGCAGAGACCGCGCGCAAAGGCACGAAGATGAGGAGCGACCTCTGTCAGGGCTCGCTTGAAGTCCCTGTCGCTGAGCGACTTGGCGGGCTCGACCTGAACGTCGGTTGCTACCGTCATATGCTTCCCTCCATTGAACTTCTATCAACTGCTGAACGCGATCGGCGGCGAATTGGTTCCCCAGGACAGGGAGGGCTGACGCGGCCTAGGGGTGGAAACGGCAGATTACCGCCGCGCAGGACCCTGATAAAATCGTAAACGGCACGCGTTCTCTGATCTTTTTGCGTGATCGGCGGGAACATTGCTGGCTCAAACGATTTGAGGCCCTCGTCCGGTTTGGACGAGGGCCTCGGGATCGGGTCACCACCGGTTGCGGGGGGGGTGGGAGGGCCAGTGGTGATGCCAGTTGAACACCGACGAGATGAAAGGGTTCCCGATTGATACAAATTTTTCGCAGCGGCAGACATTTCGAAGGCCGGGCGGGGTCGAAAGCCGAGCGTGGGCCAGCGCGGCCGTAGCTTCCAGATCGCCCGGCTCAAACTAGAGCCTGAAGCGGCACGGTCATGGGCCGGCCGATGGCCTCCCGACCTTTGGGCCACCAAACCGGCTTGCCACTCTATTGAACCGTGCTAGGCTTAACTCTTGGCTGTCCAAGCGGTTCTTTTTAGAACGTTTACACGCGCCACCTCACTTCAAGGAATGAGCATGTCTGTCTCCGACCAGATCAGCGTCCAGCTTCCATACCTCCGTCGTTACGCACGCGCGCTGACCGGCTCTCAGCACTCCGGCGATGCGTACGTACGTGCCACGCTGGAGGCGGCGCTTGCCGACCAGGCGCTTCGATCAGACATTTCCCGCAGCCGCGCCGCCCTGTATGGCGCCTTTACCCGGATATGGTCGACATCGCATGTCGAGGAACCAGTTGGCGATGCGCCTGCCGGGCTCCACGAACAGGCTGCGCAGTCCAGATTGGCCACCATTGCACCTGCACATCGGCAGGCTCTCCTACTCACGACAGTCGAAGAGTTCTCACGCGAGGACACCGCTCACATCCTCGGGGTGGGCGTACCCGACGTTGATACGCTTGTCGGACAAGCGATCGAAGAGATCGAGAGCGAAACCACCACGGACGTGCTCATCATCGAGGATGAGCCCTTGATCTCTATGCAGCTCGACGGGCTCGTTTCCGAACTTGGCCATAACGTTGTCGGAACTGCCGCCACCCACTCGCAGGCCCTGGAGATATTCCGCAAGCATCCAGCCGGGTTGGTACTTGCCGACATTCAGCTGGCGGACGGCAGCTCCGGGATCGATGCCGTGGAGGATCTCCTGAAGTTCGGAGACGTCCCGGTCATCTTCATCACGGCCTATCCGGAGCGCCTGCTGACCGGCGAGCGGCCAGAGCCCACCTATCTGGTCACTAAGCCCTTCAAGGAAGCGACAGTGCGGGCAGCGATCAGCCAAGCCCTGTTCTTCGGGTCAAGCCGTCCACTGAACTGACGCACAGGGGGTGCCGTTTCTCGTCGGCGCCCCCCTTCCCTTCACGCTGCATTAGCGCTGCGGCGACTTGCAGTCCGATCAACAGCTAACACCAATCATGCGCCACAGCATGGAGCGAAGATTCGCGCCTATCGAGGCTCGCTCCGCAATGCGAACTCGCGCGCAACACGTACCGGAACGTTGAACCGGCATTCCACGCCCGCAGGAAGGAAGAGAAGGTCTACCTGCGAGCGAAGCTCGTGCGCGACGATCTTCTCGATGAGGTCACGCCCAAACCCGCGCTTGCTGGGTTCCTGCACCGGAGGTCCACCCTCCTCCCGCCAGTGTACCTCGGCACAATCTTCGGAGACCAATGACCAGGTCACGTGAATCCGTCCCGTTTCGGTGCTCAAAGCGCCGTACTTGGCGGCATTCGTGGCGAGTTCGTGGATCGCAAGACCAAGCGACATTGCGTCGTTCGGTGCCAGCTTGATCTCCGGGCCGCTCATCTCGACATGCCCCTCACTGCCTTCCATGTAAGGGGCCAGCTCGGACCGAACGACCTCACCCAAAGGCGCGTTGCTCCAGTCGGTCTGCGACAGCAGGTCATGCGTCGCAGAGAGAGCGCGGATGCGTGCAGTGAGGCTCTCTGTGAACTCATCGATGTCGGTCGAGCGCCGCCGCGTAAGCGCGGCGATCGACAAGACATTGGCCAAGGTATTCTTGACCCGGTGGTTGAGCTCACGAGTGAGAGAGTTTCGTATCGAGGCCTGCCGGCTTAGCCATTCGAGGACGCGCCGGTCCTCTGCCGCTCTCTTGGTGATCAGCCGACCGATCGCCATGAGCATCAGCGATGTAATCACACCGAAAAACAAGGTGATGCGCGCCGTCGTGGACAGGCCCCCGGTCTTTTTGTCGCTGACCTGGATAACCCACGAGTGGGCACCGACGTCGATCTGACGCTCCACAGCGTTTCCGGCAATTCCGGGGACGCGACGCTGAGCAATTAAATTCTCTGGCGCCACCGCCTGATCATACACGGTGACCTCTATCTCGTCGTTGCGGAAGAGTTGCGCGGCGGAGGTGAGGAAATCCTCCGCTCGAAAGGGGCTGTATACAAAACCCT
The DNA here is from genome assembly GCF_040813635.1 of Novosphingobium rhizovicinum. Taxonomy (NCBI): domain Bacteria; kingdom Pseudomonadati; phylum Pseudomonadota; class Alphaproteobacteria; order Sphingomonadales; family Sphingomonadaceae; genus Novosphingobium; species Novosphingobium rhizovicinum. Next base: position 145,841 of record NZ_JBFNXR010000054.1, read on the forward strand.
TCACAACCGAGCGCCGCCGGGTGTCCACGACGGGCATGTAGATTAGAAAGCCCACTGCCTTCGGATCAGCCCGGTCCTGAATCAGGCGAACCTTGCCCGAGGCAACCGGCTTCCCGCTGTCCATGGCAGCATCCATTGCCGTTCGCCGGGTTGGCTCTGAATACATGTCGAAGCCGAGCGCCCGTTCGTTGATGCGGGTCATCGGTTCGATGTAGACGATCGGCACGGAATATCTGCGATCTTCCCCATCGTTGGTGCTCGCGGCGAACGGATCAGGGAAGATTGCGAATGAGCTGCGTCCCGCTTCTCTCTGGCGAGCCTCGAACTCGGGTGTCTCCGATATTCTGAGAAGCGGCGCCCACCCCAAACCGAGCGAACCGTAGAGATTCCCGCTTGATTGCAAGTCTGAGGAAAACTCCGCAAACTGCTCAGGAGTCACCTCTTCCTGCATTGCGAACAGCGCAGATGCGGCACGCAGGAGCGCAATGTTCTCGGTAACCCGGCGCTGCAACGCGGAGGCGATCTCTGTGAGATTGCGATCAAGCACGACCTCGCGGCGCTCTCGTTCCGCGCGTTCGATCGCCATTACACTGACGGCAGTGCCAATGCTGGCAATGATGAAGAGCAGAAAGGGCCAGCCGCGAGGATACCGATGGAACCACGCCTGCTTCTCCACCCTATCGAGCAGAGTATCGTCAACCACGCCGGTAACCGTTCCTCATACAACCCCGCAAGTGCCTGGATCTTTCGCGCCGATCAAGACAGGCGGCGTCTGACATGTCTTTGTGCACAGGGGAACCATGGCCGGGGTGAAATGTTCCATTCCCAGACGCCATTCCCGGCGAAGAAGCTTGACCGTACAGCCATGTCGAATGCACACATCTGCGTGAAAGGGAGTTCGTGTTGTCTCACCCAAATGGACAAGGGAGGTCCGGGTCGCGCCCCGGTCTGCCACCGGTGACCCGCAGGGACGGGGAACCGGGCTGGGCCGCCGGGCTGAGAAACTTGTACAACTCCGTTGTCGATGAGCCTCTGCCGGACAGCTTCGATGATTTGCTGAAGAAGCTGGACGAGAGTGATGACGGCTGACCGATCAAGCGATCAGGCCGACGAAGATTTCCGAAAAGAACTTCTGGGTACGCTGCCGCACCTGCGCGCGTTTGCCCGGGGACTTTCCGGCCGTCCCGACTATGCCGATGACTTGGCGCAGGAAGCTGCAATCAAAGCGTGGACCGCGCGCGACCGGTACACTCCTGGCACGAACATGCGGGCCTGGACCTTCGCAATCCTGCGCAATCACTATTTGAGTGAATTGCGGAGGAACCGCCGTCAGACCGATCTTGATGACGGCGCGGTCGAACGCATGCTCGTGATGGATGCGGATCAAGAAGGCGGCCTGCACCTTTCCGACATGGAAGCCGCGCTCCTTCAACTCGCCCCTGAGAGAAGGGAAGCTGTGATGCTGGTAGGAGCGGGCGGGTTCACCTACGAGGAAGCGGCACAGATCGCTGACTGCGCAGTCGGCACGATGAAGAGCCGTGTGGCCCGCGCGCGCGCAGAACTGAATCGCATTCTTGATACGGAACCCGACGCTCAGGCGCTCGCACAGCGTAAAGCCGTCCGCGAGCGCGCAGCCATTGCCCGCTCGGTAAGTTCATCTGCGCAGCGTAGGCGCGCTGGCTGATCAGCGCCTCATTTACAAAAAGGGCCTGTGTTTCTCGAGAAAACACAGGCCCTTTTTAATTCAACCCATCTTTATCGATCAGCTCGGGTACACCCAAGGTGTGCCGCGGTCGAAGTTGTCGGAAGCAAACTTCCAGTTGATGATGTTTTCAAGCACCGCCTTCACATAGGCTGGACGCTTGTTCTTCTGATCAACATAGTAGGCATGCTCCCACACATCGATGGTCAGAAGAGGGTTATCGCTCTCAAGCAGGCCAGTGTTGGCATCATGGGTCGAGATCACCGAAAGCTTTCCGCCCTTGACGACGAGCCATGCCCACCCGTTCGAGAAGTGATTGACGGCCTCGTTGGTAAGCGCCTCCAGAAGCGCATCCATCGACCCGAACTCATTGTTGATAGCGGTGAGAAGGCTCTCGCTGGGCTGCGTCTTTTCCGGGCTGAGCGAGTGCCAGTAGAAGCCATGGTTCCAGGTCTGAGCCGAGTTGTTGAACTTCGGCCCGCTGGATGTGCGAACGATCTCTTCCAAGGGCTTGCCCGCGTCTTCCGTACCCTCAATGGCAGCGTTCAGCTTATCCACATAGGTCTTGTGATGAGCGCCGTGGTGGACTTCCAGTGTGGTGCTCGAAATATGGGGCTCAAGCGCGTCGTGGGCATATGGCAGCGGCATCAGAGGAATGGTCATGGCATCTTTCCTGTTGTGGTTGGCATCTCAGACGGTGCGAAGCCCCTGTGACGGCAGGGACGAAGCCGGGCTGCGGCTCGTCCCGTATGTTTGAGGTTCGCGCCGACAATTCAAGCGCAGTTTTGCGGCGTATTTTGCACTATCGCCGCCACATGCGAAAGGGGACGGCGATCAGCTCGCCGCCCCCTCTGCGTGACCGCCGACTGACGTCAGCGGAACTTGTCAGGGATGACCTGCCTGGGCGTCGGCCCCCTCCTCGATAGCATCTGCCTTGGCTTCGCCGCGCTCGCGGATTTCCTCTGCACGGTTCTCCAGGGCATCTTCCCGAGGCTCACTCATGCCTTCTGCTGCTTCTTCAAGTTGATCCGCCGCAGCGTCCGACGCCTGTTCGACCTGGTCTGCCGCCTGTTCGGTCGCATCGTCCGCTGTGTTGTTGCACGCGGCCAGTCCGAGCGAAGCACCGGCGAGAGCCAGAACAGCCAGTCGAGGCATGGTGATCAATTTCATCGGGTAAACTCCTTTGCCCTATTAAAACGACGAACGCTCGCCGGCTCCTTAGCGGATCGAACCGCGACGGAACAAGTTCACGATCGCCAGCAGAATAACCGCGCCCAGGAATGACGCGAACAGCGACATAATGTCAAACGATCCGCTGGTAATCGGTGCACCGCCGATAAGAGGCGTGATGATCACGCCCGCGATCAGCGCGCCAATCACGCCAACGACAATGTTGAGGAAAATTCCCTGCTGCGCATCAGTGCGCATAAGAATGCTAGCCAGCCAACCGATAATGCCGCCGACCAGAAGAACAAGAATAAGGGTCATAATTTCCGAACTCCAGATGCCTAGCTAAGGGCTAAACGGGCACTACTTTCATTGGTTCCGTCGTGGCCGGTTCCGTCAACATGCCGCCCCCTTCGGATTGAACGCCAGTTGCGGAAGCTTCAGACCGGAGGCCCGCCCGCCCTGCCCGGCGGCGGCGGCGGCGTTTCTCCCTCGCGAAAGGAGCGAGCGCAGCCTCATGAAGGCTAAGCCGTTACCTCTGCATCTTTCATCAGCCGACGCTACGCTCCGGGACTGGAATTGTACGCAACCTCGCCTCGCCAACGGACGATCTCCGCACTTGCTTCCCTTGTTGTTGTTACCTTGGGAGGCGCAGCCATCATGCTTGGCCTGTCATCCAACGGCGATGCCCCCGAAGCCGGACAAGAAACGCTTGTCTCGCTGACGCCGGTGAAGGAGGAGCCCCCCTCGCCCGTACCGACCGCGAGCCCCTCTCCCGAGCCCACCGTTCGCCAGGCAGACAAGGCCGAAGCCCAGCCGATGGAGGGTGAAGCCTCGCCTCCAAACCTGCGCAACCGCGCAAGCCCCGTTTTCGGGCCGCTCCTTCCTCCGATATCCCTGCCGCCTCCGATCGTCGCCGCCCCCCGGCCGGCCACCGGAAACGCTGGCAATACAGGTGCGTCGGACCGGGTCGGCCCCGGACAAGGCGCGGGTGGCACCGGGAACGGAAGAGGCGGCGGTGGAGCGGGAGCCGGTGGCAGAGGAAGCGGCGAGGCGGTCACCCGTCCCGTGCAGATTAAGGGCCACCTGCGCTGGTCCGATCTCCCCGAGGAGCTGCGGAAGGCAAAACGAGGCGGCGAGCTAGAGTTGACCTATCGTGTTAACATCGACGGCCGCGTGAGCGACTGCAGGGTTACAAAATCGAGCGGACTGCCCGATCTGGATGCGAGGACCTGTGAACTGATTACGGAGCGGTTTCGGTTCCGCCCCTCGCGTAATGCTGGCGGCGAACCGGTGCCCTCCTACATTGTCGAGATCCACGGGTGGTATAACCATCCCGAGGGCGAACCGGATTGGGCGGAGGAGGAATAAACCGTCCTCGCCCCCTGCGCGTCCGGCTCCAGCCAACCGCATTCGATCTATACGGCCTCGATGCGGACCGGCACACCCTTTGCCGCCGGGGTTTTCGAAGCCTTGTCGTGGTACCACAAGGGCACCAATGGATTCAGCTCCGGAAAGTAGCCGACCAGCGTGCCGTCTGGCAGATCGTAAGGCGTCACCTCCAACCCGGTGACTTCCCGCCGAATATCGTCCTCCGCATCTCCCACTAGCGTGATCTTGTCGCCAGCCTTCAGCCCGGCACGATCAATCTCTTGCGGACTCATCAAAACAATCATGCGGCTGCCTTTCAGGCCGCGCAGCCGGTCATTGTGGCCATAGATCGTGGTATTGAACTGATCGTTCGAGCGCAGGGTGACCAGATGGTACCGCCCTTCTGCGTTCCCGATGCCGCAAGCATTGAGCACAGTCGGCGTCGTGAACTCTGCCTTGCCGCTTTCCGTCTTCCAGATGCGCTCGTGCGCGGCATTGCCTCGATAAAAGCCGCCGGGCTGGTTCATCCTGGCATTCATATCGTAGAACTGGTCGGGGTACGTGCGCGCGATCAGATCGCGCACGAGCGAATAGTCGCCTGCCCAGTCATCCCACTTCCAGAGCGGATTTGACGGAAGGGTCGCCTTCGCCAGTTGGGCAACGATTGCCGTTTCCGACAGCAGATCCGGGCTCGCTGGCGTACGGCGGCCTATCGATCCGTAGATGTGACTGAAACTGTCCTCGATAGAGACCTGTTGAGGTCCTCCCGCCTGAATGTCCTCTTCTGATCGCACCAGACACGGCAGAATCCAGCTCTCCTTCCCCGGCATCATGTGGGTGGAATTGAGCTTCGTCGCGATATGCACCGTCAGTTCCATCTCGCCCCAGGCTTTGTGCACCCGCTCGTGGTCCGGCACGGCCATGGCCAAGTTGCCGCCCAAGCCGATGAATGCCTTGTTGCTGCCGTCGAGCAGCGCCTCCAGGAACTCGACCGTCGTGTGCCCGTCTTCCTGAGGCGGCTCGAAACCGAAGATCTCCCGGTACTTGTCCATGGGGGCAAGACTGGTCTTTTCAGTGATGCCAACGGTGCGTTGTCCCTGCACGTTGGAATGCCCTCGGATCGGCGTGCAGCCTGCGCCCTGCCTGCCGATGTTGCCGCGCATCAGAAGCAGGTTGACGAGCATGCCGATCGACTGACTGCCATGGACGTGCTGCGTCAGCCCCATCCCGTAGATCCCGATGACCTTTTCCGCTTCGCAATAGACGTCAGCCGCCGCCTCCATGTCGGCGCGGCTCAGACCCGATGCGGCCTCGATCTCGTCCCAACTGGTAGCGTCCAGCTTTGCGAGAAAGGAGTCGAAGTCGTGGGTGTGCTGTTCGATAAAGGCAGTGTCGAGTATGCGCTTCGTGCCCGCCGCCTTAGTCTGCCCATCACGCTCGAGCACACGCTTGCACAGACCCATGATGGCCGCGATGTCACCACCTGGTTTGACCTGGTGGTACTGAGAGGCAAGCGGGGTGGACTTGCCGACGGTCATCTGGATGGGGTTCTGGGGATCTGCAAACTCAAGCAGACCCTTCTCGCGCAAAGGGTTGAACGCGATGATCTTGCAACCGCGCTGCACCGCCCTTTTCAGCGGGTGAAGGATGCGCGGACTGTTCGTTCCGGGGTTCTGCCCGAAATAGAAGATCGCGTCGCAGTGCTCCAGATCCTCAAGGGTACAGGTGCCAACGGGCGAGCCGATCACGTTCTTGAGACCGACCGAAGTGGTCTCGTGGCACATGTTCGAACTGTCCGGCAGATTGTTGTTGCCATACATCCTGGCAAACAGCGCATACAGGTAGCTGGCTTCCAGAGCGGCTTTGCCGCTTGTGTAGAACGTCACCGATTTGGGATCGAGCTTGTTCAGTTTAGAAGCGATGGCCGAGAATGCTTCGTCCCAGGTCGTCCGCACGTAGCGGTCGCTCGCCGAATCGTAGCGCATCGGCTCGGTTATCCGACCGGCGAGTTCAAGCTGATAATCCCCCAGGGCGCGTAATTCCGAGACAGTACGGCGGCTGACAAATTCGGGCGTACAGCGTTCGCTGGTAAGATCCCAGAGTGTGGCCTTCGCGCCATTCTCACAGAACTCCGCGACGTGTGGCACGGGTGGCTTGGCCCACGCACAAGACGAGCACATGTAACCATCCGGCTTGTTCTGCACGGCCAGCGTAGCGAGCGCGGAAGGCCGCGAGCGACCGTTCAACTCGACTTTGGCTATGCCCTTCAGCGAGCCCCATCCTCCGGCGGGACCGGGGTAGCCAGCTTTGATCTTGGTGCCGCTCATGGTGTCCTCCGTACGACTGGGGCTGCCGAGGCAAAGCCTCAGGTACGGGACAGTTCCCGGGTAACGGAGCAGCCCGCAGACATGAACACATTGCCAGTCAGGACGGGCACCACTACTGTACACCCGTACAGTACAAAAAAAATGGAGAACCGGAGATGAGCCTGACTGTCGAACCCGCCAAACCCCGTATCGGCGGCATCATCCGCGTCGATAAGAACCATCTGCTTGACGACGAAACGATCGAGACCGTGCGCCGAGAACTGGAGCAACGCGGAGTTCTCGTTTTTCCTGAGCTGAACGCGAGCGACGAGTTGCAACTGGCCTTCACCGACAGGCTTGGCGATCGCGTCAACTTCACGCGCAAGGTTCCCGGCTCCGACTCGGAAACACCCGACGTCTACAAGATCACGCTCGACCGAAAGCTCAATACCGAGCCGGACTACGTGCTCGGCACTTTCTTCTGGCACGTTGACGGCATCACCATCGACCAGCCACTGCCCAAGGCAACCGTGCTGTCGGCGCGCAAGCTGTCCGCAAGCGGAGGCGCGACCGAGTTCGCGAACCTCTATGCCGCCTATGACCTGCTGCCTGAGGCCGAAAAGCGCGAGCTGGAAAATCTGCGGGTGATCCATACGGTCGAAGCCGCCGTGCGCCCGGTCCACGGTACGCCGAGCGCGGAACGTATCGAGCGGTACCGCAACCTTGCGGCAGTGATGGAACAGCCGCTTGTCTGGACTCACGAGGATGGTCGCAAGTCACTGCTGCTGGGCACTCATGCGGACGGCATCGTAGGCATGCCGGGCGCACATGGCCGCGCATTGCTGACCCGGCTGCAGCAGTGGGCCGCTCAGCCCGATCTCGTCTACACGCACAACTGGACGGAAGGTGACCTCGTCATCTGGAACAACCAGGGAGTCATGCACCGGGTCGTGCCTTATACCGACGAGGGGCGGATCATGCACCGCACCACTATCGCCGGCAAAGAGAAGCCCGGCCATGTTGCATCCGATCAGGAGCTCGAGCGCATTTATCAGATGGCTTGAGCCGTTAACTTGCAGCCAGCGCTCTCAAGGTGGGGTAGGTCGTCGCTGCAGAAATGAGCGTGAATGCGCAGAGCATTCACGCTCACATCAAACCGGCTCTGCCCATTGCTTCAGCCACGGCTTCGAACCATTCGATGTGTGCCGAAGCATTGCCATAGCCTTTGCCCATGGAATTGACGGTAGCGTGCGTGCCGCCGGCATCGCGCCAGCGTAGTGCGAACTCAACCACGTCCTGCGGCGTCCTGGGGCGGAGCATGTGGCATTGTTTTCCGAACGTGCCGTGATCGCGGCCCTCGGCCCTTAACGCCGCGTCCAAGGTTTCAAGCTGCGCAAAGGCGTCCGCTGCCCCGTCTGCGAAGATGAAGCCGTCCGCCATCTTTGCGGCCCGCTTCAAGGCCACATCGGCGAAGCCGCCCATCCAGATCGGGATCGTGCGGCGAGGATGGGGAAGCGTGGCAGCCCTATCGATCCTGTCGAACTCGCCCTCGAACGTGATCAGTGGCTCGGTCCACAAGCGTCGGAGGAGTTGTACCTGCTCTTCGATCCGACGCCCGCGTTTGCTGAAATCCTGTCCGAGCGCGTCATACTCCACATAGTTCCACCCGACGCCGACTCCCATGCGGAACCGCTCACCGCAGAGCAGATCCAGGTCTGCTGCCTGTCGCGCCACCAGAGCCGTAGGCCGCTGCGGCAGAATGAGGACGCCGCTTACGAGTTCGATCCTCTCCGTGATGCCGGCCAGGTATGCGAACATGACGAAGGGATCGTGGAACGGGTGCTTCTCCGTGTAAGGCCCCGACAGCTTGGGCTCGCGATCGTGCGATGCTCCCAGCACATGATCATAGGCCACGAGGTGATCGTACCCCATCTTCTCTGCCGCCGTTCCGATGGCCTTCACGGCGGAAGGATCCCCAAGCTCGTTTTGCGGATAGACAATACCGATCTTCACTGCGGGCCTCCCGTGCTGACTGCCCGGTGATCGACGCTGGAGGGAGTGCCCGTCAAGCCTTGCGACGCGATCACGCACAGGCAAGCCGAGGCTGCCACACCGGACAATATGCTGCCGATTACGCCCTTGCCGGGGCAACGCTCAGAAGCTGTACTGCGGACAATAAAAGTAACTCGGGAGGAGCCGGAACCGTGCTCAAGACACCTGAAGGCGGCGTTCGGTCCGTACCGTTTCCTATTGAAGATCCCGAGCGGATTCCGGCGCAGCGCTATTACGATCAGGCGTTCTACGACGCTGAGGTTGAGCATCTGTGGCCGCATGTCTGGCAGATGGCGTGCCGTGAAGAGCAGTTGCCCGAGGTGGGTGACTGGATCGAGTACGAGAACGTCGGCAAGTCTGTGATTGTGGTCCGCACGACCAGCGGGATCAAGGCGTTTCACAACGCGTGCCGCCACCGCGGCGTGCCGATCGCGGGCGGAACGACCATCGGCTCCTCGCACGCGACGGCCCATGGCAACTGTGCCAAGAGCGGGTTTGTGTGTCCGTTCCACGGCTGGCGCTGGAACATGGATGGCGAGAACACGCTGGTCTACGGCAAGCACCTGTTCTCCGAGAAGCAGCTCAAGGCAGAGGACATCAACCTGATCCCCTGCCGTACCGAAGTCTGGGGCGGCTGCGTGTGGATCAACCACGATGACGATGCGCCGTCGGTGAAGGAGAGCCTGGGCCCTGTCGCTGACCGGCTGGAGGCGCACAACGTCCAGCACCTGAAGGCGGAATGGTGCTACGGCACGGTGCTGCCCGCCAACTGGAAGATCGCCATGGAAGCCTTCATGGAAGGCTATCACGTCATGCAGACGCACCCGCAGCTGCACCACCCCATGGAAGGCATCTATCACGATCCCTTCGATCCGGAGGTCGCTCGCCGCAGTGAAGGTTCCGCGAATGCGAGGCGGGTGGCGATCGACGGGGTGACGACCCGGCAAGCCGTGGAGATGCAGATTCATCACCTCGGCCTGCTCAGCAATGGCATGGCCGGCATGGTTCACCCCAAGGAAGTGGAGATCGCCAGCGAGGTGCCGCACGCGGACCTGTCCGATGATCCCAATGTCGCTGTTCCTCAATGGTATGGCCGGGTCATGCAGCGCGTGACCGAACGTCTGCGCGAACGTGGCGAGCCGGTGCCAGACTTGCTGCAGGTCGCGCAGACGGCGCCGATCAACGCGGTGGAGTTCCTGTTTCCGCACTACTTCCTGCTGCCGATCTTCAGCAGCATGTCCGCTTATCGCATCCGTCCTCTTGGTCCGGAGAGCTGCTTCTTCGAGATCTGGTCTCTGACCTTCTTCCCGGAAGGGCAGGAGCCTGAGCCGGTGATGGAGCCCACGGTGCTGCCGTTCGACAGCCCGGACTTCCCGCCTATCCCGCGGCAGGACTACTCGAACATCCCGCTCCAGCAGAAGGGTCTGCAAGCCAAAGGCTTCGAATTCATGCGCCTATCGAAAGACATGGAAGGGCTTATCAGCAACTTCCAGCGCATCCTTGATGGATACCTGGCCGGCGCACCACAGGAAGCGCTGGCGCGCGCGCAGCACCAACTCGGCGGCAACTTCGACGGCCCGATCCTGGAACTCTGGAGCTAGAGAGCTCTCGGCAAGCTCCTGCTAGGCTTTCAGGCGTTCGGCATGCCACTCCACATGCTCGGCCATGAAGGTCGAGATGAAATAATAAGAGTGGTCATATCCGGCCTGCAAACGGATCGTAGCCGGCTGACCGGCGCGGTCGCAGGCCTCGCGCAGAAGCTCGGTCTTCAACTGCTCTGACACGAAAGTGTCGGCACTACCCTGATCGATCAGCAGGTCTGGCAGGCGCGCACCACCTTCGACGAGCGCACAGGCATCGTACTCCTGCCATGCCGAGCGGTCCGGGCCAAGGTAGCCACCCAACGCCTTCTCCCCCCACGGACAGGCCAACGGACTGACAATCGGGGCAAATGCGCTGGTAGAGCGAAACCGTCCGGGATTGCGCAAGCTGATCGTCAGCGCACCATGTCCGCCCATGGAGTGGCCGGTAATCCCCTGCCGCTCCAGGTCGACCGGGAAAATCCCGGCAATCAGGTCCGGCAGCTCACCCTCCACATACGAGCGCATCCGGTAGTTGGCCGACCAGGGTTCCTGCGTCGCATCCACGTAGAACCCGGCGCCCTGACCGAAATCCCATGCTTCCACATCGGGCACCTGCGGACCGCGCGGACTGGTGTCAGGGGCGATGAAGACAATGCCATGCTCGGCACAGGCGGCGCGATATTCGCCCTTTTCCGTCACGTTGGCGTGGGTACAGGTCAGACCCGAGAGATACCACAGAACCGGCAGCTTTGCTCCCGCCGCATGATCGGGCACGAAGACCGAGAAAGTCATCTCGGTCCCCGTCGCTGTCGAGCGATGGCGGTAAACCCCTTGCTCTCCGCCATGGCTGCGGTTGGTGGAGACCGTCTCCATCAATAGACCACGACCGAGCGGATGCTCTCACCCGCGTGCATGAGGTCAAACCCCTTGTTGATCTCTTCCAGCGAAAGAACGTGCGTGATCATCGGATCGATTTCGATCTTGCCGTTCATGTACCAGTCGACGATCTTCGGCACATCGGTACGCCCCTTGGCGCCGCCGAACGCGGTTCCTCGCCAGTTGCGCCCCGTCACCAGCTGGAAGGGGCGGGTGCTGATTTCCCTGCCCGCTTCCGCAACGCCAATGACGATCGACGTACCCCATCCGCGATGGCAGCATTCGAGGGCCTGGCGCATAACTTCGGTATTGCCGGTGCAATCGAACGAGTAGTCCGCGCCGCCATCCAGCATATTGACGATCGTTTCGACCACATTGCCGACATCGCGGGGGTTCACGAAGTCGGTCATGCCGAACCGGCTGCCCCACTCGGCCTTGTCGGGGTTGATGTCGACGCCGACAATGCGGTCTGCGCCCGCCATCTTTGCGCCTTGGATCACATTGAGGCCAATCCCCCCCAAGCCGAACACGACGACGTTGTCGCCGGGGCGGACCTTGGCGGTGTTCACCACTGCGCCCACACCCGTAGTGACGCCACAGCCGATGTAGCATGAGGTTTGGAAGGGCGCGTCCTCACGGATCTTCGCGACTGCAATCTCAGGCAGAACGGTGAAGTTCGAAAACGTGGAACAACCCATGTAATGGAAGATCGGCTGGCCTTTGTGCGAAAACCGGCTGGTTCCGTCCGGCATCAGCCCTTGGCCCTGCGTTGCCCGGATTGCCGTGCACAGGTTCGTCTTGCCGGAGAGGCACGCTTTGCACTGACGGCACTCAGGCGTGTAGAGCGGGATGACGTGATCGCCGGGTTTCACGCTGGTGACACCCTGCCCCACCTCGCGCACGATACCGGCGCCTTCGTGACCGAGGATCGAGGGAAAGATGCCCTCGGAATCCAGACCGTCCAGAGTGTACGCATCGGTATGGCAGATGCCCGTCGCCATGATCTCGACGAGCACCTCACCCGCTTTGGGCCCCTCCAGATCGACTTCGACGATCTCAAGCGGCTTCTTGGGTTCGAACGCGACAGCGGCACGGGTTTTCATGAGACAGGCGACTCCTTTCCGTCCCATCTAGCCAGTGCGAGTGCGGTATGAAAGCTCTGCCGCCCCGGCGCGTGGGACAAGACAGCAAGTTCCTAGAGTTCGCCCCGTTCGCGCCGGATCGCAAACCACTTCGCGACGTTGCTGTTGTGCTCTGCAAGCGTGTTCGCGAAAGCATGGCCGCCGGTGCCATCCGCCACCATGTACAGCGCTTCGGTCTTCGCCGGATGCAGCACAGCTGCGATCGACTCTCGTCCGGGATTGGTGATCGGATGCTTGGGCAGGCCGACCATGGAATAAGTGTTGTAGTCGTTCACCGCCTGGATTTCGGACTGACGGATACGGCGACCCAGAGGCTTACCCCGCGTGATTGGATAGATGATGGTGGGATCCGCCTGCAGCATCATCCCCTCACGCAGCCGGTTGGAATAGAGGCCGGCCACCATTCGCCGTTCGGATGGCTTGCCCGTCTCCTTCTCAACGATCGAAGCAAGAATGAGCGCCTCTTCGGGCGTCTTCACGACAAGGTCAGGGTCGCGCTTGGCCCAAAGTTCAGCCAGCGTGCGACTCATCGCCGCCTGCATCCGGCGCAGCACCGCCTCGCGGGGTTCGCCGCGTTCGAAAGCGTAGCTGTCCGGCAGAACCGAACCCTCATCAGGCACTGCAATCTCGCCGGTGAGGTGATCCTGCGCCATCAGGCGTTCGTGGACCATGATCGACGGCATCCCTTCGGGCACCGTCACGAAGCGCCGTATGACATCATCGCTGGTGATGATTGCAAGCACTTGAGACGGGCTCGCATGCGCGGGGATCGCGAACTCACCAGCCTTGATATCGCGCCCTGCCCCGAAAACACGCGCTCGCAAGGTGAAGCCGCTGGCGGACGCGACCACGCCTTTTTCCTCAAGCCGCTCGGCAACTGCGGTCAGGCTCGCTCCATTGGGGACGATGAAGGTTCCGTCCCTCTCGAGCGGTCCGGAACCGTACCAGCCGACCAGGAACACTCCCAGCGCTATTGCAAAGGCAGCGGTCACGACCGCCACCAGACCGCATCCGCGCCGGGAGAGCATCACAGACAGCTCAATCGGGCTTGCGCATGACAAGGCTGGCGTTGGTACCACCAAAGCCAAAGCTGTTGTTCAGGACCGCGCGAACTTCGCGTTTCTTGGCGGTGTAGGGAACCAGATCCACGCCCAGGCAGCTTTCGCTCGGGTTGTCCAGATTGAGCGTCGGCGGCACGATCTGATCGCGCAGCGCCAGAATGCAGAAGATCGACTCGACTGCACCGGCACCGCCCAGCAAGTGCCCGATGGCGGATTTCGTCGAACTCATAGAGACCGTTGAGATCGCATCACCAAAGAGGCGACGTACCGCCCCCAGTTCCAACTCGTCGCCGAGCGGCGTCGAAGTGCCGTGAGCGTTGATGTAGTCGATGTCGTCTGGTGTCACGCCTGCCTTCTTGAGCGCCATCGCCATCGAGCGATAAGCACCGGAGCCTTCCGGATGCGGCGCAGTGACGTGATAGGCGTCGCCGGACAGGCCATAGCCGATCACCTCGGCATAGATTTTCGCGCCGCGGGCCTTTGCGTGCTCGTACTCCTCAAGCACGACCACACCGGCACCTTCGCCCATGACGAAGCCATCACGGTCGATGTCGTAGGGACGGCTGGCGCGTGTCGGCTCGTCATTGAAATTGGTCGAAAGAGCCCGCGCCTGCGCGAACCCTGCAATGCCGATCGGGCAGATCGTGCTCTCGGCTCCGCCAGCCAGCATGATGTTGGCGTCGCCGTCCTTGATCATCCGCGCCGCATCGCCAATCGAGTGCGCGCCGGTCGAGCAAGCGGTCACCACCGCATGATTGGGGCCCATGAGACCGTACTTGATGGAGACCTGACCGGAAATGAGGTTGATAAGCCGGCCATGAACGAAGTGCGGGCTGACGCGGGCGGGCCCCTTGTTCGCCAGTACGAGAGATTCGCTCTCGATACCGGGCAGGCCGCCGATGCCCGAACCGATCGAGCAACCCGCCATCAGGCGCATCTCTTCGCTCATGTCGGTCAGCCCGGCGTCTTCGATCGCCTGACCCGCTGCGTCGATCCCGTAAACGATGAAGGGATCGACCTGACGCTGTACCTTGTGGTCGACCCGCTTGTTCGGATCGAAACCATACTCGTGGTCAGCAGGCTTCACCTCGCACGCGATACGGCACTTCTGATCTGAAGCATCGAAGCGCGTGATCGGCCCTGCTCCGGATTTGCCGGCCAGGATGTTAGCCCAGGTTGTCTCGACATCACTGCCCAAAGGAGTGACGAGGCCAAGACCGGTTACGACGACGCGACGCATGCAACTCTCCGCAACAAACGCAACAGGCCCAACCCCTGTCGGAGCCGAGCCTGCCGGTAGTATGTTCCCTGCTGCCCTTGCAAGGCAGCGCCGGCGTACCGGCCGGGATTCAGGCGGGCCCGATCAGCCCTTGTTCTCTTCGATGTACTTGATCGCGTCCGAGACGGTGCTGATCTTTTCAGCCGCGTCGTCGGGGATCTCGACGCCGAATTCCTCTTCGAAGGCCATCACCAGCTCGACGATGTCGAGGCTGTCCGCGCCCAGATCGTCGATGAAGCTGGCGTCCTCGGTGACCTTGTCGGCTTCGACGCCAAGGTGTTCCACCACGATCTTCTTAACACGATCGGCGGTATCGCTCATTTAGTGACCCCTTCTGAAACGGAGGATGAAATCTTCGCCAGCCGCCCTAATGTGCAGGCGCCGTGCTGGCAAGTGTTGCCGCAAGCCCAAGCTCATGTGGCGCGGCAGCATTGATACCACAAGAGCCGATATCCGTTGGCTGGCGCAAGCAATTTCCGACTTTCGCAGTTCCGATCATCACCAAGCGGGCAAGCTCCGGCAAGCAGCAATGACTCACTTGCCTCCCATTGATGAGGGCGTAGGCTGGGGATCATGGATCAAGAACGCCGCTCCGCTCCGCGCCTTGTGCGTTGGTCATTGTTGCCTTTGGGGGCGCTACTGCTCTGCGCGGCTACGGCGGTTCAATCCCATGCCCCGCCGATGTTTGCAGACTGGATCAATGGGGTGGTGAAAGACGAACCGCATCTTCAAGTGCAGGAGGCTGGCGACGGCATCTTCGTCATCCGGCAGTCGGTCCATACGAATTTCGAAGCACCGTTCCTCTATCTGATCTTTGGGAAAGACCGCGCGTTGCTGCTGGACAGCGGAGCAGGTGGCCTGAAGATTCGGCCCACCATCGACCGCTTGATCGCCGAACGGGAGCAATCGACGAGTAAACCCATAAGCCTCATTGTGGCGCATTCGCACAGCCACGGCGACCACCGCGCCGGAGACGACGAATTTCGCAGTCGGCCCCGCACCGAAGTCGTTGAACTTTCCCCCGAGCAAGTCGCGAAATTCTTTCACATCCGTCGCTGGCCTGAGGAGCTGGGCCACATCGACCTGGGCGGACGCGTTCTCGACATTATCCCTACCCCCGGGCACGAACCGTCACATATCATGGTCTATGACCGGGCAAGTCAGCTGCTGTTCTCGGGCGACATGCTTTATCCTGGGCGCCTCTATGTACCCGCCAACCGCTTCGGCGAGTTCCGCTCAAGCGTAGAGAGACTTGCAGAATTTGCCGAAGCACATCCCGTCACAGCGCTGCTTGGAGCGCATATCGAGATGACCACCACACCGGGGCGCGACTACGCGATGAAAGCGCCTGTCCATGCGGATGAGCACCCGCTGTCGCTTGAGCCTAGCGTCATAGCGGAGCTTCGGCAGGCTGTGGCAGACGCGGGCGAAGACCCGAAAATCGACCGCCGCACCCACTTCATCCTCTTCCCGCTGCCGGCGCAGCCCGGAACATGAGCTGCGCCAACTGACCTGGATTGCGGCTTAATCAGCCTGCATCGGGGGCGACAAGCTTGGTTGTCGCAGTCGCGGCCGGCTTGGGCGCCTCGACCGTGCGCAAGTGAAGCTCCCGCAGTTGCTTCGACTCAGCAGGTGACGGTGCCCCCATCAGCAGGTCCTCGGCACGCTGGTTCATCGGGAACAGCGTAATCTCCCGCAGATTCTGCGCCCCACAAAGAAGCATCACGATCCGATCGACCCCGGCAGCCATGCCGCCATGCGGCGGGGCACCGTACTGGAATGCCCTGTAAAGGCCGCCGAAGCGCTCCTCCACATCCGCCTTGGACAACCCTACGAGTTCGAACGCCTTGACCATCAGCTCGGGGCTCTGGTTACGGATCGAGCCAGATGCGATCTCATAGCCGTTACAAACGAGGTCGTACTGGAACGCCTTGATCGCCAAGGGATCGCCACTTTCCAGCGCCTCCATGCCACCCTGGGGCATCGAGAACGGGTTGTGCGCGAAATCAACCCTCTTGTTGTCCTCGTCCCACTCGTAGAACGGGAAATCGACAATCCAGGCAAGCTCAAAGCGGTCCTTGTCGATCAGGTCCAGTTGCTCGGCCACCCTGGTGCGGGCGAGGCCAGCGAGCTTTGCCGCCTGATCTTCCTTGCCGGCCGCGAAAAAGAGGCCATCGTCGGGACCGAGGCCCAGCGCATCGTAAAGCGCGGCCATCTTATCCGGTCCGTGATTCTTGGCAATTGGGCCACCGAACTCGCCACCCTTGCGAGTCACGTAGCCGAGGCCCGCGTGACCTTCAGAGCGCGCCCAGTCGTTCATCTCGTCAAAGAACTTGCGGCTCTTCTCGGCAGTCCCGGGAGCGGGGATCGCACGCACAACTCCGCCGGAGCCGACGATCTTCTCAAACAATCCGAACCCGGACTGAGTAAACTCCGAAGAAACGTCACGGATGATGAGCGGATTGCGCAAGTCAGGCTTGTCGCTGCCGTAGTCGAGCATCGCCTTGGCATGCGGGATGCGTGGGAACGAGCCCACCGGAGTCACCGGCTTGCCGTCAGCAAACGCCTCGAAGACGTGACCGATCACCGGCTCCATCGTCTCCCAGACTTCTTCCTGCGTGACAAAGCTCATCTCCAGGTCGAGCTGGTAGAACTCGCCGGGCAGGCGATCCGCGCGGGGATCCTCGTCGCGGAAGCATGGCGCAATCTGGAAGTAGCGGTCGAAGCCTGCCACCATCAGGAGCTGCTTGTACTGCTGGGGCGCCTGCGGGAGCGCGTAGAACTTGCCGGGATGGATGCGGCTCGGCACGAGGAAATCGCGTGCGCCCTCAGGGGAAGAAGCGGTAAGGATCGGAGTGGAATACTCCGTGAAACCAGCATCTTCCATGCGATTGCGCATGTCGCGGATGATCTTCGTGCGAGTCACGATGTTGGCGTGCAGCGTCTCGCGGCGCAGGTCCAGGAAGCGGTAGCGAAGGCGAATGTCCTCCGGATACTCCTGCTCGCCGGCCACCGGCATCGGCAGTTCCTCTGCGCGGCCAAGCACGGTCGCCGCGCGTGCGAACACCTCGATCTCACCAGTGGCCAGGTTCGGATTGACGGTGGCCGCATTGCGCGCCTTCACATCGCCATCGATGGTCACGACGCTCTCAAGCCTCAGCGCCTCCAGCATCGGTAGAGCGGGACTGTCAGTGTCCGCCACCACCTGGGTGATGCCGTAGTGATCGCGCAAGTCGACGAAGAGCACGCCGCCATGATCGCGCTTGCGGTGCACCCAACCCGACAGGCGGACGGTCTGACCAACTTCAGCGGCCGTCAAGGCGCCGCAGGTGTGGGAACGATAGGGATGAGTCATGGCGTGGCTGGCTTCTTCGATCATCGGAATGCAAGCCGTGCCCCCTAGTCCAGTGCCGCATGGATTTCCAGCGTCCCGGGAACAATGCAAGCAATTGCCGCTTCAGCGCCGTTGATTGCGGGTAGCGAACGGCGTAACGCGCCCGGATCATGCATATTCACCCGCTGATCACCGATAGCGAAGATCTTGCCGCACTCTGCGCTCGCCTCGCCGAGTCCGACTTCGTGGCAGTCGACACAGAGTTCATGCGCGAGAACACGTACTGGCCTGAACTGTGCCTGGTGCAGATCGCCAACGACAAGGAAGCCGCCGCGATCGACCCGATGGCGCCGGGCCTCGACATGTCGCCGCTGATGGACCTGCTGACCGATAACGAGGAGGTCCTCAAGGTCTTCCACGCCGGCGGTCAGGACGTGGAGATCATCTACAATCTCACCAACCGCACCCCGCATCCGATTTTCGACACGCAGATCGCAATGATGGCAGTCAGCCAATCGGAACAGATCGGCTATTCCAATCTGGTCGAATCCTGGTTGGGACTCACGATCGACAAGGGCGCTCGCTTCACCGACTGGTCACGGCGGCCCCTTACGGACCGGCAGATCGAATACGCGATCGGGGACGTAACGCATCTGGCGAAGATCTTCCCCAAGCTTCTCGCGCGCTTGAAGAAGACGAGTCGCGGGGAGTGGCTGGATCAGGAGATGGAAAAGCTCGCCGATCCGGCAAACTAC
Organism: Novosphingobium rhizovicinum; assembly: GCF_040813635.1. Classification (NCBI taxonomy): domain Bacteria; kingdom Pseudomonadati; phylum Pseudomonadota; class Alphaproteobacteria; order Sphingomonadales; family Sphingomonadaceae; genus Novosphingobium; species Novosphingobium rhizovicinum. Next base: position 164,469 of record NZ_JBFNXR010000054.1, read on the forward strand.
CGCAACGACCCGGATGTCGCGTGGAAGCGCATCAAGGCCGCAGGGCGCAACGCCGCGGTGCTCGGCCGCTTGAAGGCTCTCGCCGCGTGGCGAGAGCATGAGGCGCAGGACAAGAACATACCGCGCGGGCGGATCGTTCGGGATGAGACCCTCGCTGATCTGGCCAGTCACCCGCCTAAGAGCCAGACAGACCTGGCCAAGGTCCGCGGGCTCTCGCAGGGCTGGAAGGAGAACGAGATCGGCAAGCGCCTGATGCAGACACTCGCTGGCGCTGAACCGCTGCCGGAGGACGAGATGCCGCCCCGCACCGCGCGCGGCGCACCGCTAGGTAAGGAAGGCTCGCTGGTGGCTGACCTGCTCAAGCTGCTGCTCAAAATACGTGCGCGCGAGATCGACGTGGCTGCGCGTCTCCTGGCGCGGAGTGACGAGCTGGAGATGCTTGCCGCCGGCGTCCGCAAGAACCTCGCGATGCTGGAAGGCTGGCGCTACGACACCTTTGGCCGCGATGCGCTGGACCTGGTGGAAGGCAAGCTGGCGTTCGCGGTAGAGAATGGCCGCCTCAAGATGACCCATGTGGATGATGCCGCGGCATGACCGTTCACCAGCCCACGCTCAAGCAGCTCCAATACCTTGTCGCGCTGCACGAGCATGGGCACTTCGGACGCGCCGCAGATGCGTGTTTCGTTTCGCAATCCACCTTGTCCGCCGGTCTTCGTGACCTCGAAGCCCTGCTCGGAGTCGTGCTCGTGGAGCGGACCAAGCGTGCCGTTCGTTTCACGCCGCTCGGCAATGCCGTGGTAGCCAAAGCGCACCGCATCCTGCGCGAGACTGAAGAGCTTTCGGACCTCATCCAGTCGAGCGGCAAGCCCCTGGCGGGCGAACTGCGGATGAGCGTGATCCCGACGATTGCGCCCTTCCTGCTGCCGCGCATGTTGCCGCGTCTCCGGCGCGAGCGACCAAACTTAAGGCTGTTCCTGCGCGAGGAGCCCAGCGCCGCTGCAATCGATTCGCTCCATCAGGGGCGCGCCGACTGCGTGCTGCTCGCCTTGCCCTACGCGACGGGCGAGGTGGAGAAGGAAACAATCGAGCTGGACGCCTTCTACGTTGCCTTCCCCAAGGACGATCCCCGCGATCCGCCTGAAGAGGTGGGACCTGACCTCATCGACGAAAATCGCCTCCTGTTGCTCGAAGATGGCCACTGCCTGAAGGATCACGCCCTCGCCGCGTGCAATCGCCCGGAGCTGCGGGCCTCAGCCACTATGATCGGGACCTCGCTGCACACGCTGGTGCAGATGGTGGATAACGGCCTGGGATTGACGATGCTGCCGGAGATGGCGCTCGACGCCGGTATCCTCAACGGCACCAACGTGGTTGCCAGACCCCTTCTCTCACCCAATGCGAATCGTGAGATCGCGCTGATATGGCGCAAGAATTCACCGCGCTCGGATGAATTCCGGATGCTGGCCGACGAACTGCGGGCGGGCTGACCTCCCTCAGTCCATGTGCCGGACGCCGACGCGGAGATAATCCCAGCCGGTCACCAGCGTCAGCCCTGCAGCAGCCCACAACGTCGTCAGGCCGACGGTGTGCGGCACGTTGATCGTCATTTCGCCGACGGTCATGGTCCACCAAGGGGTAGCCCTACCCAGGATCAGCGCACCAAGCGAAATGAGTTGCGAGGTGGTCTTCCACTTGGCGAGACGGCTGACCGGCATCGACACCTGAAGCCCGCCCAGAAACTCACGAAGGCCTGAGACGGCGATTTCCCGAACAAGGATGATCAGGCCGGCGATTACATGTGCATCGCCCACGTACGGTCCGGTCAGTATACCCTGCGCTGTAAGCACCAGGACCACGGCTGCCACCATGATCTTGTCCGCGATCGGATCCAGGAAAACGCCCAGTTTCGACACCGTGCCGCTGGAACGGGCGAGATAACCATCGAAGTAGTCGGTGATACCCATCAGGCAATAAAGCGCAAAGGCGAGGCCGTAGCCAAAGCTCCAGTTCGGCCACCAGAGCAGGAAGGCGAGGAGAGGAACCGCGAAGATGCGCGAGAGCGTAAGGAGATTCGGCAGCGTAAGCATTTCACCTGCCCTCTAGAGCCTGCGGCCTCCGGGTGAAAGCGGATCGTCGCACCGGAACGGGCAACAAGTCGCGTTTCGCCTTCGGATAGCAGAAGAAAATGAGCACAGAGACTTGCTCGGCCCCACTTTGCCATTAAGTGTCGCACGCGAAGCCGACGGAGCCGCACGCAGTACGCATGACGACATCGACCCAGCTCATCCGGGCCCGCCGTTTCCTGCCGCTTTTCATCACTCAGATGCTCGGCGCCTTCAACGACAACCTGTTCAAGAACGCCATGGTGTTCTTCGTGGTGTACTCGGTCTACAATTCCGAGACTGCGGAGATGTGGTTCAGCGCCATTGCTTCGGGCGTCTTCGTAGCTCCCTTCTTTCTCCTTTCCGCACTCGCCGGCCAACTTGCCGACATGCGTGACAAGGCCCGCATCATCCGTGTGGTGAAAACGTGCGAGATCGGCATCATGGTGGTCGGCGGAGCTGGCCTGCTGCTGGCGTGGCAGGGTGTTGCGATCGGCACGCTCTCGATCCCGTTGATGCTGCTCGCCCTGTTTGCGATGGGCGTTCACTCGACGTTCTTCGGGCCGATCAAGTACGCCATCCTGCCTCAACATCTCGACAAGAAGGAAGTCTTGGCGGGTACCGGTCTGGTCGAGGCAGGCACTTATCTGTCCGTGCTCGCCGGAACGATCGTCGCAGGCTGGATCGGCGTCTCATGGGCTGCCCTGGCCGTTATTGTTATTGCCTTGATCGGCTTCGTGTCGGCCCGGTTCGTGCCACCGGCGCCGCCAGTCGGCGCTGTCGAACCGCTGGACTTCAATGTCCTGCGCTCATCGTCGCGGCTCATCAGCAGCACATTGCATGATCGCCGCGTGTTCCTGGCCATCATCGCGATCAGCATCTTCTGGGCGATCTGCACCATCCTGTTCGTCCAGTTCACACCCCTGGCGAAGAATGTTCTCCACGCCAGCAAGGAAGTGGCGAGCCTCTTCCTCGTGATATTTTCAGTAGGGGTCGCGATTGGCTCTGTTTCGATCAACGCGCTGCTGAAGGGCACCGTCTCGGCTCGCTACTCACCGGTTTCGGTAATCGCGATGGGCGGCTTCCTGATCGCTTTTGAGAGCATCTGCAGCAACTGGACCGCAGCCGACGCAATGATGGATGTCCCCACGTTCCTGGCCCATCCGCTCGCACCCGTCTTGCTGCTTACACTGCTAGGCATCGCAGTGTCGGGCGGCATGTTCGTGGTACCGCTCTATGCGTTCCTGACCACCTTCGTGGAGAAGTCTCAGACCGCCCGCACAATTGCGGCGAACAACATCGTCAATTCAGGCGCGATGGTCGTGGGTGCGCTGTTTGCCGGAGTTCTCAGCCTCATCGGCCTGGCGGTGGTCAAGCAACTGCTCGTCGTCGCCGCATGCTGCCTCCTGCCCGCATGGTTCGGTTATGTCCTCCTGCGTGCCGAGCGAGCCGCCGTGACGGCCTGAACACCGTCAGGCGAGAAAAGCACTCACGGCGAGAAAGGTGGCACAGTACGTCACCAGGAGAGTCTTCCAGTCCTGTGCGATGATCTGGCTCAACGAGCGGCCCTTCCCAGCCTCCGCTGCAGCAACGCAGACATGCGGTGGCAATGACTGCCGAAAGGGATGACGCGCATGCTCGTCAGTGAGAACCAGCGCACGGCGGGACGAATAAGAACGCATGCGCATCGGTTAAGACAACGTTACAAGCCTTGCCACCGTAACCGAAAGCGCGCCCCGAAACGAGACGATCTCCACATTATTCATATCCGCACATTATCCATGTGTTCGGCCAGCAATGAAAAAGGCCGCGCAGAGGCGGCCTTCTCCTGAGTTGCTGTGGGGACCAGATCGCATCAGATCGAATCGCCCATAGCCCCTTTTACCTTGCCCTTCAGCTGCTGGGCTTCGCCCTTGTTCTCCTGAGCGCGACCTTCCGCGCGCTGCTCCGCGTCGTCTCCGGCAGTGGCCTGCTTCAGGTTTCCAGCCGCTTCATTGCCTAGGCCCTTGGCCTTGTCCTTAAGTTCGCCCATGTTTCATCTCCTTGAGGGAAGCGGGATCACGACCCGCACATACCTCTCAACGAGCCGGGATAGGCTAGGTTGCCTCGGACAAGCCTGTCAGTGGGCCGGGCCGTCGCTCGACAACGCGGTGATGTACCGCCATTCCTCCTCAGTCACGACCGCGACGGAGAGGCGCGAGAGCTTCACGAGTTCCATTTCAGCCAGCGCTGGATCGGCTTTGATCTCCTTGAGCGTGACCGGTCGTGCGAGCTTCTTCACTGGCTGCACACGCACCGCGGCCCACTTGCCCTCCGGGTCGGTCGGGTCCGCTATCCCCGAGACACTGATCCGCACGACGCCGACAATCTCCTTGCCGATGTTGGAGTGGTAGAAAAACGCCTCATCTCCGACCTGCATCGTGCGCAGGTTTTTGGCGGCGCGGTGGTTTCGCACGCCGTCCCACGTTCCCTCGCCCTCAGCCACGAGATCGTCCCAGCTATATGCGTCGGGCTCGGATTTCATCAGCCAGTAGCTCTTTGTCCCGTGGCTCTTGGACATGCATTGCCTCTCGTTTTCGACTAGAGGGAGCGCGACTAGCGCAAACTCACCGGATCGCACACATGGACATCGCCGAAATCCCCATTCTCAGCCTTGAGGAGACACCTCACGCGCTTTCAGCAGAGATCGGCGCCACCTTTCGCCGCTACGGTTTCGCGATGGTGCGTGACCACGGAATCGATCACCGCCTGATTGACGAAGCGTGGCGACTCACCGTCGAGTTCTTCGCGTTACCGACTGAGGAGAAGATGCGCTACTTCATCCCCGGTACCGGTGGAGCGCGGGGCTACACTCCTTTCCGGACCGAGATCGCCAAAGGCGCCGCGGAAAAGGATCTCAAAGAGTTCTGGCATATTGGCCGCGGTCTGCCGGAAGGCCACCTGCTTGCGCCAACGATGCCCCCCAACATCTGGCCTGACCGCCCAAGTGGTTTCCGTGATGTGTTCACAAGGCTCTATGCCGAGTTCGACCGCGCGGGCGAGCGTATCCTTGCCGCCATCGCGCTCGACCTTGGCTTGAACGAGCACTGGTTCGCTTCGGCGATTGAAGACGGCAACTCAGTGCTTCGGCTGCTCCATTACCCGCCCGTATCGGCAGAAGCCGGTGGCGCTATTCGTGCGGGGGCGCACGAAGACATCAACCTGATAACCCTGCTCCTCGGCGCAGAAGAGGCCGGGCTCGAGCTTCTGGGCCGCGATGGACGATGGCTTTCCGTCGCACCGCCCGAAGGCGCCCTTGTGGTCAACATCGGGGATATGCTGCAGCGGCTGACCAATCATGTTCTGCCGTCGACGACCCATCGCGTCCGCAACCCTTCGGGCGACCGCGCCGCGTACAGCCGCTACTCCATGCCGTTCTTCCTGCACTTGCGCAGCGACTTCCGCTTCGAAACGCTACCTCAGTGCGTTACAGCCGAAAACCCCGATTGCTACCCCGTCAGCATCACCGCCGATGACTACTTGCAGCAAAGACTGCGCGAGATCGGCTTGAAGGGATGAAGGCTACCCAGCCTGCAGACACGCGAGCGCTCGCACTGGACGCAAGGCCTCGCAGCGCATAGATCGCGCACGTCATGCGGATCCCCTTCACCAAGATGCACGGTCTGGGCAACGACTTCGTCGTCCTTGATGCGCGAGATCAGCCGCTGCCGCCGATAGACGCGGCTGCGGCGGCAGCATTGGCAGACCGGCACATGGGGATCGGCTGCGACCAGCTTGTCCTGCTCGAGCCTTCGGAGCTCGCAGACTTCCGGATGCGGATCTTCAATGCGGATGGCAGCGAGGTAGGAGCTTGCGGAAATGCGACGCGGGCGGTGGGGCTGCTCAACGGCGCGGCGGCGCGTATCGAGACGCTGGGCGGACTGGTGTTCGCAAGCCCTGCTCACGATGGCATCGCCGTCGAGATGGGGCGCCCGCGGTTTGGCTGGGACGAGATCCCCCTCGCCTATGCGATGGACACGCACGCCATGCCGGTCGGATGGGAAGACCTGGACACGCCGATCGCGGTCAACGTCGGCAACCCGCATGCCATCTTTTTTGTGCCCGAAGCCGATGCAGTCGATCTGGCGCGCCTAGGCCCGACGATCGAACAGGATCCGCTCTTTCCCGAGCGGATCAACGTCAACGTCGCGACGGTAATCGCACGCGACAGCATTCGCCTTCGCGTGTGGGAACGGGGCGCTGGCCTCACCCGCGCCTGCGGCACTGGCGCGTGTGCTACGGCGATAGCCGCAATGCGGCGGGGGCTGGTGGATCGTCGCGTCACCGTTCGCCTGCCGGGTGGAGCGCTGTCTATCGAGTGGCGCCACGATGATGAGATCATCATGACCGGTCCAGCAACCGAAAGTTTTCGCGGAGACTTCGATGCGGCCGCTTACGGGCTGCTCTCCTTCGGGACTGCCGAGTGACCATAGAAGTTCATTCACTGGGTTGCCGGCTTAATCTTGCCGAAAGCGAAGAACTGCGCGGACTCCTCGCCGATACGGACGACCTCGTGGTGATCAACTCGTGCGCGGTCACTGCAGAGGCTGTTCGACAGACTCGGCAGGCGATCCGCAGAGCCCGCCGCGCTCGTCCTGACGCGCGCCTGCTCGTGACCGGCTGCGCGGCCGAAGTGGAACGCGCGCAGATTGCCGCGATGCCGGAGGTAGATGGGATCATCGCCAATACCGCGAAGCTCGATCCGCGCGCCTGGAACCTTCCGGCCTCGGCGCCTGCGCCCCGCCCTCGTGCCTACACACGCGCTTTCGTGCAGGTGCAGAATGGCTGCGATCACGCCTGCACGTTCTGCGTCATTCCTCAGGGACGTGGGCCGAGCCGTTCACGCTCGATCGCGGAGGTTCTCGACGATATAGCAGTGCACGTGGATGCGGGCGTTGCAGAGATCGTGCTGACCGGGGTGGACCTGACCTCTTGGGGTCCGGACCTTCCCGCCAGCCCACGGCTCGGCAACTTGTGTGAGGCCATTTTGCGGCAATTCGGCGCCCTCCCCCGATTGCGACTTTCCTCCATCGATGGCGCCGAAGTCGACGAGGCGCTCATCGCCCTGCTTGCGACCGAGAAGAGGATGATGCCGCATGTGCACCTCTCGCTGCAGTCGGGCGACGACATGATCCTCAAGAGGATGAGGCGGCGGCACACACGCGCTGAAGCGATCGCCTTGGTGGAACGCCTGCGCGCAAGCCGCCCCGATCTCTCCGTGGGCGCAGACCTGATCGCGGGCTTCCCGACGGAGACGGACGCGATGCACGCTCAGAGCGTATCCATCATCGAAGCACTCGGAGTGGTGCACGGCCATGTCTTCACTTACTCCAAGAGGCCGGGCACGCCCGCCGCACGCATGCCGCAAGTGCCTTCACAGGTTGCGCGTGATCGTGCCGGGCTGCTGCGCCGCGCGGCATCGGAGCAACGCGCCCGCTGGCTGAAGAGCCTTCTCGGCAAGCCGCTGTCGGTGCTTGCCGAACGCGGCGGAACCGGACATTCCGCCGAATTCGCGCCGGTCCGCCTGCCTGATGGCACCCGGCCAGGCACCATCGTCAGCGTGAGCCCCACCAGGATCGTCGAAGGAATACTGGAATGACCGACGAGAACCCGCACGGCAGCGATGCCGCGGCCGACAACCTGCATAGCGATGGCCGTCCCGATGACGGCTGGTCGAGCCGCCTGTTTGGAGGATTCCGCAAGACGTCGGAGCGCCTGTCCGAAAATCTTTCAGGCATTGTCGGAAAGACTCGCCTCGATGAGGGTCAGCTCGACGACATCGAAGACGCTCTCATCATGTCGGATCTCGGTCCCCGCGCAGCCGCCCGCATCCGCACTCGTCTCGGCCAGGAGCGGTTCGAACGGGACGCGGACGAGCGTGCCATCATGGAGGTTGTTGCCCGGGAGATTGCAGAGATCCTGCGTCCGGTCGCCAAGCCGCTCGACGTCGTCGCCTTCCCCCGCCCGCAAGTCATCCTTGTCATCGGCGTCAACGGATCCGGCAAGACGACCACCATCGCCAAGCTCGCGCACCTGTTTCAGGAGCAGGACTATTCGGTCATGCTTGCGGCAGGAGACACGTTCCGCGCGGCAGCAATCGGTCAGCTGCGAGTGTGGGCCGAACGCCTCGGGGTTCCCATCATTACTGGCCCCGAAGGCGGCGACCCGGCCAGTGTCGTTTTCGATGCCTTGAAGGCCGCGACCGCAGAGGGCATCGATGCGCTCATCGTGGATACAGCCGGGCGTCTGCAGAACAAGCGCGAGCTGATGGACGAGCTGGCGAAGATTCGCCGCGTACTCGGTCGTCTGAACGTCGAGGCGCCGCACGATGTCGTGCTGGTCCTCGATGCCACCAATGGACAGAATGCCTTGTCGCAGATCGAGATTTTCAAGGAAGTTGCCCGGGTGTCCGGCCTTATCATGACCAAGCTGGACGGCACCGCACGCGGCGGCGTGCTGGTTGCGGCGGCCGAGCAGTACGGACTGCCCATTCACGCAATCGGAGTGGGTGAGCGTCTGGACGACCTGCGCCCCTTCAATCCCGACCTTCTCGCACGCGTGATCGCGGGGATCGCGTGATGACAGACAACCCGGCACCTACGGAGAAACCCCGCAGTTCCTGGATCAACCTAGTCGTCGACTTCGGGCCCCTGCTCGTCTTCTTCCTGACATATCGCTACTTCTCGCCGGATGACGAAAGCAGCGTCGGCATCGTCCTCGCCGTCAGCAAGAGCACGGGCGCCTTCATGGTGGCGACGCTGATCGCGCTGGTGATCTCAAAGTGGCGGCTGGGCCATATCTCCCCGATGGTATGGCTCTCCACCTCGCTGATCCTGGGCTTCGGCGCGCTGACGATGTTCTTCAACGACCCTTTCTGGATCCAGATCAAGCCGACCGCGGTGTACCTGATCTTTGCAGCCGTTCTCTTCGGCGGGCTCATGAAGGGCAAGCCAATGCTGCGGTATCTGCTGCAATCGGCGTTCGAGGGATTGGACGAAGAAGGTTGGCTCAAGCTCTCCCGCAACTGGGCCCTGTTCTTCCTGTTCCTGGCGGGACTGAACGAAGTGCTCCGCCAGGTGCTCAGCTTCGGAGGCTGGCTCCAGGCCAAGCTATGGCTGTTCACCGGCCTGTCCTTCGTGTTCACCTTCTCACAGATCCCGATGGTGCTTCGGCACGGCATGGGGGAAAAGGCGACCACCGAGATGATCGAGAACCCGCCGGTGGATCAGTAGCCTTCCGCGCGGCGGTCTCTCTCGCCGCGGCTAGCGAAGCTTGGGAAACAGTTCGTTTTCGCAGAACGCAATAAAGCCCTCTTGGTCGTCTCCGGGGCCGAGCAGAACCAGATGGTCGTAGCCCGCGTCCATCCACTCGCGGATGGCCTTCAGGTGTACTTCGGGATCGGGACCCATCGGCATTGATCCCGCTAGGTCTTCGGGACGGACAAACTGAGTGGCCGCCTCGAAGCCTTCGACGTCCCGCAGTTCAGAATTGACCGACCAGCCCAGTGCGCCGAAGCGGAAGCGATCGTGCGCGATCCTGCGCCCCTCCTCTTCGGTGGCCGCCCAAGCAAGCGTCACCTCACCATAGGCCGGGCCCGGCTTGCCAGACTTCTTCTTGAACTGCTTTACCAGCGACGCCTCCGGACTGGTGGCCATGATCCCGTCCGCCTTTTCGGCTGCGAGAGCCACCGACTTCTCGCCGCTGACTCCGACAGTCACCGTTATCGGCTGTTCTGGCGCATCGTAGAGCTGCGCATGGTCGACGTCATAGAAGCTGCCTTCGAAGCTGTGCAGCCCGCCGTCCCAAAGCATGCGGAATATGTCGATCGCCTCAGCCAGCATCTCGTGCCGGACCGGAGTGGAGGGCCACAGCTCTCCGGTCACATGCTCGTTCAGCCGCTCCCCGGCGCCGACGGCAAGGCTGAAGCGATTATCGCTCATGATCGCGATGGTGGCAGCGGCCTGTGCGATAATGGCCGGATGATAGCGGATGATCGGGCAGGTAAGCCCGGTGGTGATGCCAACCTTCTCGGTCGCGTGCGCGATCGCGCCCAGCACGCTCCAGGCGAAGGGAGCATGCCCCTGAGACTTCAACCAGGGATGAAAGTGATCGGAGATGGAGACAAAATCGAAGCCGGCCTGCTCTGCTCGCACCGCATTGGCGACAAGCGCCTTCGGTCCGTGTTCCTCCGTCATCAGCTTGTACCCGAACTTCGTCATCGTGCGCTCCGTCAATAGACTTTGCGCATGCAATGCACCGGCTCGGGAAAGGTTCGGCCTGCCGGTGCTGCCCTGAAGGTCAGCCGTCCGGCAGGCACGACGAAGCGGCGGGCCTAAATCTCTAGTTGGCTGCCCAGTTCCACCACACGGTTGGTGGGGAGCCGGAAGAACTCCATCGCACTCGCCGCGTTGCGCATCATCCAGGAGAACAGCCTCTCGCGCCAGATAGCCATGCCCGGTTTGGCAGAGGGAAGCAGCGTCTGACGCGAGAGGAAGAAGCTGGTCTTCATCATCTCGAACGGTCCGCCACACAGCTGGCTCTGGGCAAGGGCTGCGGGAACGTCCGTTTCTTCCATGAAGCCGTAGCGCAGCGTCATGCGATAGAAGCCTTCGCCCAGATCGGTGACCTCATACCGTTCGGACGGCTCGACCCATGGGACGTCTGCAACCTCGACGGTCAGTACGACAACGCGTTCGTGCAGCACCTTGTTGTGCTTGATGTTGTGCAGCAGGGCAGAAGGAACACCCGCATTGGTCGACGCCATGAAGATCGCCGTGCCGGGCACACGCACCGCGCTTCCATGAGCGCTCCTCGCAAACACGTTGAGCGGCAGCGCAGCCTCCGTCATGCGATCGCGCATCAGGCGCCGCCCCTTGTTCCATGTGGTCAGCAGCGTGAAAGCGATGCCGCCGATCAGCAGCGGGAACCAGCCGCCGTCGGCTACCTTGGTGGCGTTGGCCGCGAAGTAGCTGCCGTCCACAATGAAGAACACGAGCACCACCGGCACCGCCAGCCAAAGGCTCCAGCGCCAGATCACGATCAGCAGCACCGTCATGAGGCAGGTGTCGATCAGCATCGCACCCGTCACCGCGATGCCGTACGCCGACGCCAGGTTCGAGGAGTTCTGGAAGATCAGCACGAGCAGGATGACGCCGATCATCAGCGCGAAATTGACGAACGGAATGTAGATCTGCCCGACCTCGTGCTCACTGGTGTGACGAGTGGACAGGCGCGGGATGAAGCCCAGCTGCATGGCCTGATGCGTGATCGAGAACGCACCCGAGATCACCGCCTGACTGGCGATGAACGTGGCGCAAGTCGCAAGGATCACCAGCGGAAGCCGCAGAGTTTCTGGCGCGAGATTGAAGAAGGGGTTCTCCATCGCGCGGGCTGCGGAAATCTCATCGAGGCTGAGGATCATGGCGGCCTGCCCGAAGTAGTTCAGCAGCAGGCACGGCATGACAAAGCCGAACCAAGAAATGCGCATTGGTCCACGGCCAAAGTGCCCCATGTCCGAATAGAGCGCTTCCGATCCCGTAACCGCCAGAACGACGGAGCCGAGCGCGAGAAAGCCGAGCATCTTGTCGGTCAGGAAGAACTGGACCGCATACCACGGGTTCAGCGCCAGCAAGACCTGCGGAAGCTGCACCAGATGGTAGACGCCAAGCACCGCCAGAATGATGAAGTAAGTCACCATGACCGGTGCGAACAGCGCGCCCACCTTCGCGGTCCCGCTCTTCTGAATGAGAAACAGGGCGATCAGCAGGACCAGCGCGATCGGAATGACAAGCGGCTGCAGCCGTGCCTCGACGACGGTGAGCCCCTCCACTGCCGACAACACCGATACCGCAGGGGTGATCATGCTGTCGCCGTAGAACAGCGCCGTCGCAAACACGCCGAGAAGCACGACGAGGCCGGAGTACCGCGACTTTGAAAGCTTGCCGGAAATCAGGGCGACCAGCGCAAGGCTGCCACCTTGGCCCTTGTTGTCGGCGCGCATTAGGATGCCGACGTATTGCACTGAAACAACCAGCGTCATCGACCAGAAGATCAGGCTGACCACGCCCAGAATGTGCAGTTCATCGATGGCCAGTGGATGCGGACCCACGAATGTCTCGCGAAAGGCGTAGATCGGGCTTGTGCCGATGTCGCCAAATACGACGCCGACGGCGCCGAATGCGAGCTTCGTCACGTTGCTCATGCCCCGGTTGCCACCCTGATGGGCGAGTTCCGACTTGCCCGTGGCCGTGTCTACGACCCGGGGAGCATCCAGAGCAGCCTCTGGCGATCCATCACTCATGCGTGCGCCCCGTCATGATCGTTTGAGCACCATCTCGCGTGTGCGGCATAGCAGCATGGGCCGTTAGCAGCATGGGTTAGCCCTAGCAACGCGTGTCAACGCGCGGCCGGGTTGCTCCGTTGCGCAGCGATGATCGCATCGAGTTGGTTGATTCGCCCCTCCAACTCGGCCCGCCACGGCGCATCAGCCGGAGTCTGCGCGAGAAGACGGCGCCAAAGCGTGCTGGCTTCATCGAAACGGCCGGACTGCGCGAGTGCAAGGCCCAGGAAGAAAGGAGGGCCGGGATGATCCGGCGCGACGGCAGCGGCACGCCGATAAGCGTAGAGCGACGCTGGCGTCAGCACTCCGTCAGCGTGGGAAACCAGCGCATTGGCCATCGCGAGCCACGCTTCCCCATTTTTGGGATCATCGGCAATCGCGCCGCGTAGAACCTCAGCGGCACCCGCGAACTGACCATTGCGCGCCAAGGCGTCCGAGATGATCACCCAGCGATCGCTGGGCGGAATGCCGCTTTCCGTGACCTGCGCGCGAGCCTCGACCAGTGCGGAGTCACGCGCGTCGACGTCCTCCCGCGGAGCTTTGGGCGCCGAGCCCAGGTTGGGGTGGGCCTGCAACGCATAGCCCGCCACACCCAACAGCAAAGCCGCTGCAATGGCCTCCCATCCCCGCCGCGGCGTCCGCAGGACGAACGTTGCGACGACAAATGCGCCGGCAGCAAGGAGGATGACGAAAACCCAGCTCATTCCTGACCCCTGCGGAAGCGGTTGCGCAGCAGGAACGCCGCCAGGGCCACCAGAGCCAGCGGAAGAGCGAAAAGCGGCCAAGTCAGCGTGGTCACCCGAGGGGCGTAGCTGACGTAATCACCATAGCGCTCGATCAGCCACGAGCGAATCGCTTCCGGCTCTTCACCCGCCGCTATCCGCTCCCGCACGAGCGAGCGCATGGAACCCGCAATCGGCGCGTCGGAGTCGGCTATCGACTGACCTTGGCACTGCAGGCAGCGCAGAGTCTGCATCAGCGCCTGCGCTTCGGCCTCTTGCCTTGCATCGCTGAGCTGCTGGTTTGCAAATGGAGCGGTCGACTCCATCTCCTGTGTCAGGGCAGGATGAGCCGCAAACATCATCACCACGAGAAGGAAGCAGCGCAGACGAGTCATCGCGCGGCCTCCAGCTTTTCAAGCAATAACGGCACATGTTCCGGCCGAATGTCGCCGATGTGCTGATACCGGATCCGGCCCTTGGCATCGATCACGTAAGTCTCAGGCACTCCCGAGGAACCCAGCGCAAGCTGTACGGCGCCCGAATCGTCTGCGCCGATCCTGTCGTAAGGATTTCCATGCTCGGCCAGAAAGGCACGGAGTGCCTCCGGACGGTCCCGTACCGATATTCCCTCGATCGGCACGCCTGCCGCGGCCAACTGGGCAAGCTGCGGCGCCTCGACCTTACAAGGCAAGCACCAGCTGGCGAAGATGTTGAGGAGCTTCGGTTGCCCATCGGCAAAGTCCTGGCTGCTCAGACCAGGGTGATCCGGAAGCGAGGCAGGAAGTGTGAACTCGGGCAGCGGCCGATCGATCAGTGCACTCGCCACGTTGCGATCGGCCGGACGGAAGAGTCCAAAAAGAACCAGCACGATAAACGCGCCGAACAAGACCAGCGGAAGCCAGATCGTCCAGGAACGGCGCCGCGCGTTTGCAGGGGGGGCGGACGGATCAGTCATCGGCCTTGCCTCTCTCGCCGATACGCAATCTTGTCACGGGCGACAATACGGCGCACGTCGCTGGCCACGCGCCCGATGAGGGCGAGCAGACCACCGAGCGCGATCAGTCCGCCACCCAGCCAGATCAGCGTGACGAATGGCTTCCACCAGAGCCGCACCTGCCAGCGTCCGTCCGAAGCCTCGCCGCCAAGAACGGCATAAAGTTGGCCATTCCAACGCGTTAGCAGCGCGGACTCGCTGGTCTGCTGAGGAGGCGTCCAGAAGCTGCGGGCCTGAGGACGAACGATCGTTGTCCGCTGGTCCTCATACGCGACGACCAAACGCGCCTCGAGCGCAGTCCAGTTCGGGCCTGCGACCGGCTCGACTGCCGATAGCCGCACCTGCCATGGGCCCACCGAGGTACTCTCACCAGTACGAAGAGCCACCAGCCGTTCGACCGAGTAAGCGCTCTCGCTAGCCATACCTATCAGCGAAACGCCTACGCCCAGATGCGCGACCACCATTCCCCAGATCGCGAGCGGCGTGCGGCGAAGATTACGCTCGCGCAGAGGCAGGATGCTCGCCACAGCCACGCCGAGCCCGAGCACGAGACCCAGGAAGGGCAGCAGCCCTGCCCCGCCGCGCACCACCATCACGATCGCCGCGATCAGAACGACCGCCGCCGGGATCAGGAGCCGCTTGCCTACCCGGCCCAATGAATCGCGACGCCAGCGCAGCATTGGCCCTACGGCCAAGACCAGCAGCATCGGCAGGAAGAACAGCGCGCCGACAGGATTGAAGTAGGGAGGCCCTACCGAGACTTTCGCGCCCAGCGCCTCAGCGACCAGGGGGTACAGCGTGCCAAACAGCACGATTCCCAAGATGGCGGACAAGAGCACGTTGTTCATGACGAGCGCTCCTTCACGACTGACAAGGGCGAAGCGTTCGCCTTCCGTGACAGTTGCGGCTCGCAAGCCAAAGAGAGCCAGCGCTCCGCCGATGTTGATGGCAAGCAGGGCCAGGATGAAGCTGCCGCGCTCGGGATCGACGGCGAAGGCGTGAACGCTGGTGAGAATGCCCGAGCGAACCAGGAACGTCCCGACCATCGACATCGAGAATGCGACCACCCCCAGCATGATCGTCCAGGCGCGCAACGCATCGCGGGCGGCCAGCACGCTCACGGAGTGCAGCAGTGCCGTCGCCGCCAGCCAAGGCATCAGAGAAGCGTTCTCGACTGGGTCCCAGAACCACCAGCCTCCCCAGCCCAGTTCGTAATACGCCCAGTAGGATCCCGCCGCGATGCCGATCGTGAGGAATATCCACGCGGCGAGCACCCAGGGGCGCATGGCACGCGCGAAAGCTGGCCCCACCTCGCGAGTGACCAAGGCGCCAACTGCAAAGCTGAACGCGATCGAAAGCCCGACATAGCCGAGGTAAAGCGTAGGAGGATGGAAAGCGAGCCCGAGATCCTGCAGCAACGGGTTGAGCCCATTGCCTTCAACCGGCGCCGGATCGAGACGTTCGAAGGGGTTGGAGGCGATCAACAGGAAGGCATAAAAACCAAGGCTGACGAAGGCCTGCCCCGCCAGTGTCGCGAGCATCGTCGGCTCGGGCAGACGCCGCTCGACAAGCGCGAGGAACGCGCCCGCCAGACCCATCACCGTCACCCAAAGCAGCATCGAGCCTTCGTGATTGCCCCATGCGCCCGCAATCTTGAAGACGAGCGGCTTCATCGAATGCGAGTTGAGCGCCACGAGCTTCACCGAAAGATCGGTCACGGCGAAAACCTGGATCAGCGCACCAAACGCCACGAGTGCGAGGATGCCCTGCACCACGGCGACAGGACGAACGACGCCTGCCATCGTCGCTCCCCGCCGTGTCAGCGTCAGGGCGCCGGCGAAAAGCTGCAGCACGGCCAGCGCAGCGGCAAGCCAGAGTGCGGCAAGACCAAGTTCAGCAATCATTCGGTCTCGGCCACCACCGCTTTGGCCTGATGCTGGGTCATTTCCTGCATCTCGCGCGGGACGTAGTTCTCATCGTGCTTGGCGAGCAAGTTGTCTGCGACAAACGTCCCGTCCTGGCGCATCTTGCCCTCCGCCACGACGCCGGAGCCCTCTACGAAAAGCGAGGGTACGATGCCTGCGAACCGAACGGGAACGCGCGCCTCTCCGTCCTGCACCACGAAGGCGATGGTGACGCCATCCTCGGCCGTTTGCAAAGATCCTGCTTCGACCATGCCGCCCAGGCGTACCGCACGATCCGGGGCAGGCGGATCTGCAACGATCTCGCTGGGGACATAGAAGTAGCTTGCCTGGCTCCTCAGTGCCCAGGCGGCAAGCAGGCCGGCGCCGAGCACCACGACGAGCGCCACCACCAGCAGCACGAGGCGCTGATGCTTTGCCTTCAGGCCTGATGCGACATTGGTCGCCACGTTAGCGCCTCCGGCTTTCATCGCGGCGCTTCTCGGCACGGCGCATGGATATCCACGACCATGCGATCATAACGAGCGTGCCGAGCACACCCACAGCATAGGCTGCGATGACGAAATTCCATTGATCGAGCGCCTCGCGCATCTTCAGATACCTGCTTCTGCCATCGCCTTGCGCCTAAGCCGCGAATCGGCCTGCGCATGCGCGAGGATCGCCCGCATCCGCGCGAGCACCACTCCACCAAAGATCAGCGAGAAGCCGACCGCCGCGGCGAGCAATGGCCAAAGGAAGGCTGCATCGATCGCCGACTTGCCGACGGTGATACTGGGCGGCTGGTGCAGAGAGTTCCACCAGACGACAGAACGGTTGATGATCGGAACGTTGATGGCACCCACGATGCCAAAGATCGCCGCGACGCGCCCGTTTCCGCCGTCCCGCCGGGCTACATCCGACAAGGCGATGTACCCGAAGTACAGAAACAGCAACACCAGCATAGAGGTAAGCCGCCCGTCCCAGACCCACCAGGTCCCCCAAGTCGGGCGGCCCCAGATCGAACCCGTTACAAGGCAGATGGCGGTGAACACCGCACCGGGCACTGCCGCGGCCCGCGCAGCAATCGCGGCGAGCGGATGGCGCCAGACCAGTTCAGTGACGCTGGCGCCTGCGATCGTCATCCACCCTGCCATGCCCAGCCAGGCGGCCGGCACATGAAGGAAGAGGATCCGCACAGTCTCGCCCATGAGCCGGTCGGCGGGAGCCCACAGCAGTCCATAGAGCAACGCGCCCGTGCTCACCGCCAAGCCCGAAAGAAGGCACAGCGGCGTCAACCAACGGGCGAGGCGCAGGAAACGGGCCGGATTGGCAAAGCCGTGCATGACAAGCGCGCTTCTAGTGCCCGCAGCGGGGGTCGCAAGAGCTACTTGCGGTCAACTCGGGGGATTACCTACCGATGAGCCGCTGAGCCATCGCGTCAGCGACGACATCGGGGGTGCGTCCACTTGCATCGGCTTCATCCCAGATCGCGTGCAACCGCCCAGGAATGGCTTCCACGGCCTTGTGAACTTCCGCCACGTCGCAAGCATGGCCGTCACGTCGCGCGACGTACTCCAGCGTCACCGCAATGATTCCGCCGCCGTTGATGACATAGTCGGGCGTGTAGAGAATCCCCCGCTCCGCCAGCAGGGCCCCGTGCTCCGGCTTGGCAAGCTGGTTGTTCGCCCCGCCGGCAACGATCGGAGCCCGCAGCCGAGCAATTCCCGAGTTATCCAAAACGGCCCCGAGCGCGTTGGGGCTAAACACGTCACATTCTACGTCCATGATCGTGTCTGCGGGCACCGAACGTGCTCCGAGCTCCCGCGCGAGCGCATCCGCTCTTGCTGCATCGACATCCGCCAGGGTCAGCTTCGCACCCGCTTGTGCCAATAGCCGCGCGGCACCGCCGCCGACACTCCCGGTGCCCTGTACAGCGATGTGCACGCCCTGCAGGCTGTCACGGCCAAGCTTCTGGGCAACGGCAGCCTTGATCCCCAGGTAAACGCCTTTCGCGGTGAAAGGTCCCGGATCGCCGCCGGCTGCAGCGCTATCGGTTGTCGGAAGCCCGGTCACAAACGGCGTGCGCGCTGCAATGGCGACCATGTCCGGCTCGCCCATGCCCACATCTTCGGCGGTGATGTAGCGCCCGCCCAAAGCCTGGATCGCGTCGCCAAATGCGGCGAGCATCTCGGGCGACTTCGTGCGATCCGGACCCGCGAGGATCACGGCCTTGCCGCCGCCCATGGGCAGCCCCGCCATTGCGTTCTTGTAGCTCATGCCGCGAGAGAGCCTGAGAGCATCGCGCAGAGCCGACTCGGGCTCTGCATAGTGCCAGAAGCGTGTCCCCCCGGCGCCCGGTCCGAGATGTGTTGAGTGCAATGCGATGATCGCAGTCAGCCCGCTCTTGCGGTCATGAACGAAGTGCACGCACTCGTGATCGTCGAAGTCGGGCTGCGTCCAGAAGGCGGCCAAGGATGTTCCCCAAGTCTGCGGGCCATGCGCCTGACAAAATTAGAAAATGGGGCGATCGATGGGGTTCGAACCCACGACCTCCGGTACCACAAACCGGCGCTCTAACCAACTGAGCTACGATCGCCACAATCCCGACGCGCATGCCGGAGCCCGCGCTTTAGGGGAACAGCGCAAAAAGCTGCAAGCAGCGATCTGCGCGGGAGGGCGCCTTCGCACAAGCGAGCCGTTCTTGCAAAGCAAAAAGTTGATCGGCACCCGCGCTGCGCAATTTTGTTTCGCTTGCCCCTGAGGCGCAGCGACAGCCTCTCCAAGAATCATCTCGAATCACTCACCGCCTCCAATATTCGGCCACGGAAGATTGGGGGGCGCAGACTCAGCTTCTATCTCAGGTACCTATGCAAGCTCCGGGAGAATCGTCAGCCGCTCATCTCATGGCGCAGCCAGCGATGCAGCGCGTGCCCACCCAACGCCTTGAACTCTTCGTTCTGCGCAACTTTCTGGATGCCGCAGAGTGCAAGGAGCTCGTCGACCTTATCGAGGCAGAGCGCCGGCCATCGACTCTCGCGAATCACAACGGCGACAACCTGTTCCGCACCAGTGAGACTTGCGACCTTCACCACGACCATCCAGCTGTAGCTGCGCTGGATCAGAAGCTTGCACGGGTATCGGGGATCGATGCAGCTTACGGAGAGCGGCTTCAGGGGCAGCGCTACGAGGTCGGCCAGGAGTTCAAGGCGCACACCGACTATTTCGAGCCAAGCCACCCTGACTATCAGAAATACTGTGCGACATCAGGGCAGCGCACGTGGACCTTCATGATCTACCTGAACGACGTGGAGGCCGGCGGCGCGACACGCTTCAAGGTGGTCGACAAAATCATTCAGCCTGAGCGCGGCAAGCTGCTTGCCTGGAACAACCGCCGTGTGGACGGCACCCTCAATGCAGCGACGCTTCATCATGCGATGAAAGTACGCAAAGGACGTAAGTACGTGATCACTCGTTGGTATCGCGAACGCCCCTGGGCCTGATTTCAGAGGGAGCAAGGGGACCTTGACTTTTATCACCATTTAGGTTAGTCACTCCGAACATCCGGCATGGCGATGTACAGCGCACGTGCCGGTGTTTCGGGCCGGCGCCGAGGGCGAAGAGCAATGCGATGAAATCGCGGCTGCGTCCCCACAGCGCTTGCACCGGAGCGGTGCTTTACAAGGACCGGCGCTCGACTTGCGAGCCCGCTTGCCCGGTTCGCACCGCATCCGAAGGGCCGAGCCGAGGTCACCACGCCAGACGGCCGTTCGCGATCCAACGTGGCTTCCCGCGCTCTTCGCGAAGAGCGCCCCGGTTCCGGCCCGATGTTCACTCCCGGCCTGCCGAACTTCCCTTCTGGCGTTACCCCGCATTCGCCAGCGGGCGCAGGCGCTTGCCCGCGCCCTCCATGCGTCAGTTCCGAGGTGCCGCGACTACGGCGCAAGCAATGCGATCGCCCGCGTCTCCCGACGGCTGGCTCTTGTAGTCATCGGGCTTGGCGTGAATGACGAGCGCGGATCCATCGGCGTCAAACAGCGACTTCGGCCCCTCGGTCAGCGTCACGCCTGTATTCAGAACTTGTGTGATCAGCTTGCCGTTCGCATCCACATGCTGATTGGGCATGTCGCCGCCATGTGGCCCACCCGGAACCATCAAGCCGTGCTTGCTTCCTCCCGGAGCATAGTGGCCGCCCGCCGTGGTGAACTTTTGCTGAGTCTCACACATGCCTTTCTCGTGGAAGTGGAAACCGTGCTCTCCCTCCGGCAGGCCGGTCAGGTTCGTCGAGACCAAGACGCCTGTAGAAGTCTGCTTCAGTGTGACCACTCCGTGATCGCGGCCGTCGGGCCCAATCACGCTGGCATGCACTTCTTCCTTCCCGGCATTTGCCGTTGCTTTCGGTTGAGCCAGTGCCGGAGCGGCACCAAGCGCGGCGGCGGCGCAAACAAAGGTGACAAAGCGGTTCATCGGAAATCTCTCCCTGCTTGAAAATAGTGAGCCTGAAAACGACGGGCGGCAAAGCGCTCGATCTGAAAACCTGAAAATCAGAAACTGCGGCACAGCCGGTGAAGGTTCCAAGCTGCAATCTGTTCCCGCCTCACCCCCTAGTGCCATGATAATGGTCGAGCCACGTCTTCCAACGCCTTGCGTTCGCTATCGATGCCAATGACCTTCGCAAGCGCTGCGGCCAGCGCCATGAGCGCCGAGCCCAGCGCGTAGCCGAGCAGCACCTGATCGCGAGAACCACTCTCGATGAGTATGCCGAACAGCCAAGGGGCTGCTACACCGCCAATCCCGGTGCCCAGTGCATAGAAAATAGCGATGGCAAGTGCGCGAACCTCAAGCGGGAAGCTCTCCGCTACCGTGAGATAGGCCGCCGAAGCCGCCGCCGACGCAAAGAAGAATGTGATGCTCCAGCAGAGCGTCTGGCTGGTGGCATCAAGAACCCCGGCCCGAAACGCGAAGCCGGTCGCCAGCAGAAGCACGGCCGACATGCCATAGGTCAGGATGATCATCGGCCGCCTGCCGATGGTATCGAAGAAGCGCCCCAACACAAGCGGACCCAGTACATTTCCTGCTGCGAAAGGCAGGATGTACCACCCGACGTCCGAAGACGGCACGCCGTAGAAGTCGGTAAGCGTCATCGCATAAGTGAAGAAGATCGCGTTGTAAAAGAAGGCCTGCGCGATCATCAACGCCAATCCATAGATCGTACGCCGCGGGTAAGTATGTATCAGCGCGCGGAAAACTTCCATCAGCGACGTGCTGGAACGAGCGCGGACCGTGACCGCCGCATGTGAGGCGGGGGGAAGACCATGCCCCTCGGCAACGACGCGAGCCTCGATCGCGCTCACCACCGCATCGGCCTCCTCCGCCCGCCCGTGAATGGCGAGCCAACGCGGGCTCTCGGGGATGAAACGCCGCAGCCAGATAATCACACAGCCGATCAGCGCTCCCCCAAAGAACGTCAATCGCCAGCCCGTGTCCGGCCCGAAATGCTCCGGATCGAGCATGACCAGCGAGAGCCCTGCCGCCATCGCCGCGCCGGCCCAATAGCTGCCGTTGATCGCCAGATCGGTCCAGCCACGCCGGCGAGCTGGAATGAGTTCCTGAATGGCGGAGTTGATGGCGCTGTATTCACCTCCGATCCCGGCTCCCGTCAGGAACCGCATGACCATGAAGCTGGGAAGATCCCACGCGAAAGCCGTTCCCGCGGTCGCGAGGAGGTAGAGCCCCAGCGTGACGCTGAACATCTTCTTGCGCCCCATCCGGTCCGTAAGCCATCCGAAGAGCAATGCGCCCAATACGGCTCCGGCAAGATAGGCGGAATTGGCGAGCCCGACTTGCGACGCTGAGAGGCCGAGGCTCCGTTCATCCCGCAAGGCTCCGGCGACCGAGCCTGCCAGCGTGACTTCCAGCCCATCGAGAATCCAAGTGATGCCGAGCGCGCCGACCACCAGCCAATGAAATCGGCTCCAAGGCAATCGATCCAGGCGAGCTGGCAGACGAGCCGCAATCAGGCTGGCGCGATCGGCACCGCTGTCGGCTTCAGTGAGCGTGGCCATTGCATCAGCCTACCGACTGAAGCGGGCGGCGCAACCCTGCTCCAGCGCGCGGCATCGCCCCGCGCTGCTGAGGGCGCGACAAAAAGGGCGGCCCTTTGCAGGGCCGCCCCATTGTTGATCGCACTGCGCTGCCTTGCGGCCGGGCAATCAGTTCTTCTTGAGGCTGAGCCCACCGAAGCGCTTGTTGAACTGCGCAACGCGGCCACCGTCCTGGATCTGCGCCTTGCCGCCCGTCCAAGCCGGGTGCGAAGTCGGGTCAATGTCGAGAACCAGCGTATCACCTTCGCTGCCCCAGGTGGAGCGCGTCTGGAAGGTGGTGCCGTCGGTCATCTGCACCGTGATCATGTGGTAGTTGGGGTGGGTGTCGGCCTTCATGGTCTTAACTCTTTCGATGGGCCGGTTCCGACCGGCCTGCCTTCGGAAAGCGGCGCCCTTACCGGGATAGCCGCGAAATTGCAAGGCGGGCGTTCGGCAGATCCGCCGGACGCCCGCCTGCAACGAGGGTCGTCAGGAGTCCGCAATCATGGCGGTGAAGTTGACCTCACAAGTTACCTTGTCGCCAATGGACGCCTTGCCCCAGAACTTGCACACACGCGAACGCTTCTGAACGAAGCCCGCGCGCAGATCGAGAAGGACCCCCGGCTCCACGGGGGCCCGGAACTTCGCTTCTTCGATGGCCATGAAGTACACGAGCTTCCCGGTCCCGGCGAGGCCGAGATTCTCCACGGCCAGAATTCCGGCAGCCTGCGCCAAAGCTTCGATCTGGAGTACGCCGGGCATGATGGGGCGTCCCGGGAAGTGCCCCTGGAAGAAGTCTTCGTTGAAGCTCACTGCCTTGACGGCATGGATCTCCTCATCCCCAACCGAGACCACTCGATCGACGAGCAGCATCGGATAGCGATGCGGCAGTGCCGCGAGGATCTTGGCGTGGTCGTAAGGGGTGCTCTGTTCCGTCATCGTCGTCTCGCGCCGTGAGATCAGCGGCCAGCGGGCTGACGGGCCGGCGCTGCAGCGGGTGCAGAAGCGGGCTGCTGATCCTGCTGCTGCGCACGCGCTTCACGCATTTGACGCGGTTCCCAACCCTGCGGCGGCGTCAGCTGCGCCGAAGGCAACAACGTATTGAGCTCCGTCAGGATCTCCTGGTTGAGGTTATAGGCGTTGTCGTTAACCGCCAGCACCGACTGGGGGCTCAGCAGCAACGAAACCTTCTTCTTGGCCATCGCGTTCTTCACGGCCTGGTCGAGCTTGTCGTCGATCTGCTCCTGCACATAGGCGCGAGAAAGAGCGACCGGTGCGAGAATCTGCTGCAGTTCCTGCTGCCCGCGCTCCTGCAACTGCTGGATGGTCGCAGCCTGCTGCTCGAGCGAAGCCTGATTGGGCTTGGCAGCCTGGCGGTCGGCGTTGAACTTGTCGGCGAGCGGCTTGAGCTGTGCGTTCAGTGCATCGCCACGCGTGCGAGCCTGATCGAACTGCGCCTTGTAGGTGGTCTGGCGCTGCGTCTCAGCTGTCTTGTACGCGTTCGAGTTCGCGATGACTGCGTCGAGATTTGCAATCGCAAGGCCCTGCACAACAGTGCCGGAGTTCTGGGCCAGAGCGGGCTGGGCGACGCCGAGCAGGAGGCTTGCGGCGAGCGCGGACTTGAGAATGATCTTCATCAGAATTGCGTTCCCACGTTGAAATTGAAGGGTTTGGTGTCGTCGCCTTCCTGCTTCACCAGAACCTTGGAGAAGTTGATGCGGAAGGGACCGAAAGGCGAGTTCCAGTTCACGCCAATGCCGATTGACACACGCGGCTTCCACGTATCGCCAACGAACACTTCGTCAAAGGCGTTCACTGCGGTGCCGTTCTCAAGAAGGGTGCAGCCTGCCGGCGGCGTCGGCGCCGCGTTGCCATTGCCGCTGACAATTGTCCGCCCGGAGTCACAAGTCTGGATGTAAGTCCGATTACCCGCTGCATCGCGATTCGGAATTACAATCTGTTCGTCGAGTGGCGACACTTGAGGATCCTTGATCCCCCAAACAGAACCGGCATTCACGAAGATCGACGGACGCAGGCCCAGTTCTCGGGCACCGGACCCGAGTGGGATCTCCACCTCCGCCTTTGCCAGATAATAGTACTTGCCGCCCAGCGCGTCGTCCTGCCAGTCGCGGCGGCGCGTCGATACGGTACCTTCGGATGCATTTGCAACGATACTGCCGTCTTCATCGACATAGGGCTTGCGTAACACGCGAGGACCGACACCGCGGATATCAAATCCGCCGATCTGCGGCTCTCCGAGATAGAACCGGTCGATAAGCCGCACTTCATTGTCGTCGAGCGACTTGATCGCACCGCCCTCACCCGAGAGCGAGAATATGAACCCGCTGCCGAGATTGGTGAACCGTGAAGCGTTGGCGCGCAAACGCACGTATTTGACATCGCCACCGAGACCGGCAACGTCCGCGTTGATCGCCGCTGTAAGGCCCCGCGTCGGCCGCACCCTGTTGTCGAGCGTGTCGTAGATCAACGACATGCCCACAATTGAACTCAGCCGATTGCCGATCGCGTCACACAGATAGCGACCAGCGCGCAGCACGTCACACTCCTG
The DNA here is from genome assembly GCF_040813635.1 of Novosphingobium rhizovicinum. NCBI lineage: Bacteria > Pseudomonadati > Pseudomonadota > Alphaproteobacteria > Sphingomonadales > Sphingomonadaceae > Novosphingobium > Novosphingobium rhizovicinum. Next base: position 189,215 of record NZ_JBFNXR010000054.1, read on the forward strand.
AACCCCCGGCGTCACGCGATCAGAGAAGAACTGCCCCCGATCCAGCGACACCTCGTCATAGTTGAACGTGTACCGGCCGACAGCCGTCAGATACTCGGTCAGCGGCAGACCAGCCCGGATCTGGAAACCGGTTGTCGTCTGCTCGAACGTTGTGTCGCGGTTGTTGTTTGTGAAATTGAAGCTGTTGAGATCACGGCGATAGACATCAACGCCCAGCGAGATGTTCTTGTCGAACACATAGGGCTCGGTGAAGCTGGCCTCAACGCTCTTCGAGAAGCGCGAGTAGCTGCCCGAAAGGCCCACCGTCTGCCCCCGACCCCGGAAGTTGCGCTGACGGATCGAAGCCTGGAAGATGAAGCTCTCGAGGCTCGAGAAGCCGGCGGACAGCTGGAGTTCACCCGTGGGCTTCTCCTCCACATTGGCTTCGAGGATGATCCGGTCTTCAGCGCTTCCGGGCCTCTGCTCGACTTCGAACTTCTCTTGGAAGTAGCCCAGCGATTTGATGCGATTGGTGGAGCGCTTCACCTGGAGCGAGTTGAAGGCGTCACCTTCGGCCAGACGGAACTCCCGGCGTACGACTTTGTCCTGTGTCAGCGTGTTGCCGTTCACATCGATCCGCTCGACGTAGACGCGCGGCGCCTCGGAGATGACAAAGGTCAGACCCATGGTGAGGTCTTCCTTGTTGCGGTCATAGTTCGGCCGCACATCCGCAAAGGCGTAACCGAAGGCGCCCGCCGTGTCGTTCAGCTGCTCGATCGTGTCTTCGACCAGCTTGGCGTCGTACCAATCGCCCTCCTTCATCGGCAGGCGCGCGGCGAGCTTCTCGCTGTCAAAGTCGCGCAACTGGCTGTCGACGTTGACCTCACCGAACTTGTAGCGCTCGCCTTCCTCCACCACGTACGTGATGATGAAGTCCTTCTTGTCCGGCGTCAGCTCCGCGACGGCAGAGACCACCCGGAAATCAGCATAGCCCTGGGTCAGGTAGAACTGCCGGAGCTTCTGCTGGTCGAAGGCCATGCGATCCGGATCGTAGCTCGTGTTGGAGCTGAAGATCTTGGTGAATCCGGTCTGCTTCGTCACCATCTCGCCGCGCAGCTCGCTGTCGGAGAACTGCTCGTTGCCGATGATGTTGATCTGGCGGACCTTGGACTTGTCGCCTTCGGTAATCTCGAAGACGATGTCGACGCGGTTCTGGTCGAGCATGACCATCTTCGGCTCGACTGTCGCCGCATAACGGCCCTGACGCTTGTACAGCTCGATGATACGCGCCACGTCTGCGCGGACTTTCGAGCGCGTGAAGATCTGGCGCGGCGCGACCTTGATCTCAGGCAGGATCTTGTCGTCCTTGATGCGCTTGTTGCCTTCAAGGATGATGCGGTTGACGACCGGGTTTTCCTTCACCTGGATGGTGACATTGCCGCCGTCGTTCGTGATCTGCACATCGGAGAACAGTTCCGTCTCGTACAAATCCTTCAGCGCCTGGTCCGCAGCCTCAGAGGTATAGGGCTGCCCGATGCGCAGCTTGATATACGAAATAACCGTCTGCGCCTCGAGCCTTTCAGCACCGACCACGCGGATCGACTGAATTGCCTGGCTCCGCTGGCCAGGGGCTGTCTGTGCAGGCTGCACTACAACCGGAGCCGGAGCGCCTTGCGCCAGCGCGATCCCTGGAAAGACCGTCAAGCCAGTGGTTCCCAGAAGCACCGCCGCCATGCGGGAGGCGCGGCGGGCCTTGTCGCAGCGAACCATTTCCCATCCCATCATCAACGCAAATCCTGTAAGCGCCCGCGCGCCAAATGGACGATCCGAATTCATCGGCCAGTCGCCGGACAAAGCGGCGGAAACAAGCCGTACATAGTCGCCGCCCTCTGCCCGATGGAGTTTTCCCGATCAAGCAGCCTTTCCGGCGCGCTCGCCAAAGTGAGTGAAATTCTCCGCACTATCCCCCGAAAAACGGGAGGGACGCCAAATCATTGATTGTAACGATGAGCATCACAGTCAGCACGAGCGCGACGCCAGTGCGGACGGCCCATTCCTGGCTCCGCAAATCAAGAGGCTTTCTTCGAACCGCTTCAGCGGCGTAGAAAGCCAAATGTCCTCCATCGAGGCCCGGAATTGGCAGGAGATTGATGAATGCCAAGTTAATCGAGATCAGGGCGGCAAATCCGACGAACGGAGCCCACCCGAGACTCAATTGCTCGCCAGAATACTTCGCGATCTTGATCGGTCCGCCGAGTTCTTTCATCGAGCGCTCACCGGTGAAGATCTGGATAATTCCCGCGCCCATCATGCGCATGATGCTCAGGCTCTGGTCGACCCCGAGTTGCACGGATTCGCCCAATCCCACCGGCACGATCTCGCCCTTACCGCCGGCGATGCCAATTCGCCCGACCCGCGCCTCGTTCCCGAACCGGTCCTGCTCGACCGAAACGCCGATCGTAACCGGTATGACGAGGCTCTCGCCCTCGCGTACAACGGCGATCGGGATGGTGCGCCCGGGATAAGGCACGACATGTTCCGGAATTTCGTTGAAGTTGCTGACCTCGTTTCCACTGACCGCAACAATGCGGTCTCCGACGCGAAGCCCCGCCTGCTCAGCAGGAGAGTCTGCGCTGAATCCCTGCACCTCCGGCACGGCGACGACGCGTCCGTAAGCCAGATTGAAGGCGGCAAAGATCGCGACCGCGCAAAGCAGGTTCGTCATTGGCCCTGCCAGCACCACCAGCGCCCGTTGCCAAAGCGGCTTGACGTGAAACGTCTGCGCGCGCTCCTCGGGCGTCAATCCGTCCTGCATTGCGGATGGAGCACTGGCCGGGTTCATATCTCCGGCGAATTGAACATAGCCCCCCAGCGGGATCGCGGAGAGCTTCCAGCGCGTGCCGCGCCGATCGGTAAATCCTGCAAGCTCCTTGCCGAAGCCGACCGAGAAAGCGTCGGCCTTGATGCCGAAGAATCGGCCGACGAGGTAGTGACCCAACTCGTGCAGGACCACCAGCGGCCCCAGGAGAAGGACGAAACCCAGCAACATCGTCAGCAACGATGGAGAAGCGATCATGCGAGGGCCTCGGTCATTTCGCGCGCGTGAATGCGCGCCTCGCGATCAATGGCGAGCACGTCGGACAAGGACGCCGGAGCCGGCGCTGCGTAGGAGGAAAGAACATTTTCCACTCCTGCCGCAATACGTGTGAACGCAATCTGACCGGCGAGAAACGCAGCGACCGCCACCTCGTTGGCGGCATTGAGGATCGCCGGTGCCGCGCCGCCTGCTTCTGCAGCCTCGCGCGCCAGGCGCGTGGCCGGGAAACGGATCTCATCGGGAGCGCGAAACGTCAGTTCGCCGATGCTCGCAAGATCCAACCGAGAACACGGCGTGTCCATTCTGCGCGGCCACGCAAGCGCCGAGGCTATCGGGACACGCATGTCGGATGGCCCAAGCTGCGCCAGAGTAGACCCGTCGCGATACTCGACCATCGAATGCACAACCGATTGCGGATGGACGATGATCCGCAGCTTCTCCAGCCCGACTGGAAACAGGTGATAGGCTTCGATCAGTTCGAGCCCCTTGTTGAACATGGTTGCCGAATCGACACTGATCTTGGCCCCCATGCTCCAGTTAGGGTGCTTCACGGCCTCGCCCGGAGTCGCGACCGAGAGACGTTCGATAGACCAGTCGCGGAACGGCCCCCCGCTCGCCGTGAGAGTGATGGACTGAACGTCCGCCACATCATTGCCCGCCAGGCACTGAAAGATAGCGTTATGCTCCGAATCCACTGGCAGCAGGACCGTTCCGCAGCGCCGGACAGCTTCGGTCATCACATCGCCCGCAGAGACAAGGGCTTCCTTGTTGGCGAGCGCCACCACCCTGCCCTGCTCAATAGCCGCCATCGTGGGCTCCAGCCCTGCGCAGCCGACGATCGCCGCAATCACGATGTCCGCAGGGCGTGCGGCCGCTTCGACGAGTGCCTGCGCACCGGCAGCCGCCTCAATCCCCGACCCGGCGAGCGCGTCGCGCAGTTCGGGCAGGCAGCTCTCATCAGCTACAACCGCGATCTTCGCGCCAAACTCGCGAGCCAGGCGCCCTAGCTCTGCCGCCTGACAGTTCGCCGTCAGCGCCACCACCTCCCAAGCACCGCGCTCATGTCGCACGAGATCCAGAGTCGAGGCTCCAATCGAGCCGGTCGCACCAAGTATCGAAAGGGATCGTCTGGTCATGATAGCGTGGATAGCCGAACGATGATGAACAGGGTACCAAACACCACCAGCACGGCGAGAAGCCCGTCGACCCTATCGAAAAGCCCACCATGACCCGGCAGTAGAACGCCGGAATCCTTCACTCCCGCCGCTCGCTTCATCCAGCTTTCGAAGAAGTCCCCTGCCTGCGCGACAACTGCGACACCGGCGCCGAGGCTGACCATCGTCAAGGGACTCGCTGCGATCTCCACAGCGGTCAATTGAGCGCCCGGAGCTGCTGAGAGGATCTGCTCCGCATTTGCAAGCACGAGCCAAATGACAAGTGTCGCGCCGATCACGCCGCCGCCAAGTCCGGCCCATGTCTTCGAGGGGCTGATCTTTGGCGCAATGCGCGGCCCTCCAATGGTTCGACCAGCGAAGTACGCTCCGACATCGGTCCCAATCACGGCTCCAACCACCAACAGGACAAGAGCCACCCCGACAGGTTCTGCCCGTATCTGGATGAGAATGGCGCTGGCCATGCCGCAGTAGATGGCTCCCGACGCGCGCCAGATCGTGCGAGCCCTGCCGGGGCGCTTGAACTGGAGCACGAGCGCACTCCATTCGAACCATACGCCAATGCCGACGATGAGCACGAATACGGTCCAGGCCAGATTGCCGAGCCAAAGTGCAGTCCCGGCAACCACCAGCATGACGATGGCCGTCGCAAGCCGCTTCGGCAGGTCAGCGTTGCGAACCGCAAACGGGACCTTGACGTGGGGACCGGTCTTGTCAGCGTCCGCCATAGCGGCGCTCACGAGTGGCGAAGGCGTCCATCGCCTCCTTGAGGTGATCGGCGGTGAAATCCGGCCACAACACGTCGGTGAAGTACAGCTCAGCGTAGGCTGCCTGCCACAAGAGGAAATTCGAAAGCCGCTCCTCTCCCGAGGTGCGAATTAACAAGTCCAGCGGCGGCATGTCGGCTGTATCGAGTTCAGCGGCAATGGTTTCAGGCGTGATTGCCCCCTTCGCCGCCGCAGCACTTGCCGCGCGGGCGATCTCATCGTGTGAGCCATAGTTCAACGCCACTGCCAAGGTCGTGCCGGTGTTGTCTGCCGTGCGCGCCAGAGCGTCTTCGATCAGCGCGACAACATCGGGGTTGAACGCCTTGTAATCGCCGATGATCTTCAGCCTGATTCCAGCCTCGGCAAACTCGTCGAGATCAGACACGATGAAGCGCTTCATCAGTGTCATCAAATCGGAAATCTCATCCTCCGGTCGACGCCAGTTCTCGGTCGAGAAGGCATAGATCGTCAATGCCTCCAGACCGAAGTCACGCGCACCACGGACAACTTTTCGTACAGCTTCGACGCCGCGCTGGTGGCCGAGCGCGCGCGGCATGTGCCGCTTCTTCGCCCAACGTCCGTTGCCATCCATGATGATGGCAACATGCCGCGCCTTGACAGTGTCCGCCTTGGTCATGCCAGAACCGTTCCGTTGGCAGAGGCCGACATCACTTGCCCAGGATGTCCTTCTCCTTGCGCGCCAGTTCGTCGTCCACGTCCTTGATCTGGTCGTCGGTCAGCTTCTGAACCTCAGTCTCGGCGCGCTTGCGATCGTCCTCCGAAATCTCCTTCTTGTTCTCGTCAGCCTTGAGCGCTTCCATGCCATCTCGGCGCACGTTCCGAATGGCCACGCGCGCCTTCTCGGCATACTGGCCTGCGAGTTTTGCAAGCTCCTTTCGGCGCTCCTCCGTCAGATCGGGAATCGGAAGACGCAGAGTCTGCCCATCGTTGATCGGGTTCAATCCAAGCCCGGCCGAACGGATCGCCTTCTCAACTGGCCCCACATTGGACTTGTCCCACACCTGAACAGAAATCATCCGTGGTTCCGGCACGGAGACAGAGGCCACCTGATTCAACGGCATGTGGCTACCGTAGACCTCGACGGTCACGGGATCGAGCAGGTTCGCACTGGCCCGGCTGGTCCGGAGCCCTGCGAGATCGCTCTTCAGCGAATCCACGGCACCTTTCATGCGGCGCTCGAGATCGATTTTATCGTACTTGGCCATGTTCAGGCTCCTTTCTGGACGATCGTCTGCGTGCCCTCTCCTGCGAGTACGCGGGCCAGATTGCCCTTCTCACGGATAGAGAACACCACGATCGGAATTTCGTTGTCACGGCAGAGCGCGACGGCGGACGCGTCCATAACCTTCAAGTTGTTGGCCAGGACAGTATCATAGCCAACGCTCTGGTAACGGGTCGCACCCGGATTAATCTTCGGGTCGCTGTCGTAGACACCGTCGACGCTCGTGCCCTTTAGCAGCGCGTCGCACTGCATTTCGGCGGCGCGCAGGGCGGCTCCCGAATCGGTCGTGAAGTAGGGCGCCCCCACCCCCGCTGCAAAAATCACCACACGGCCTTTTTCCAGATGCCTTTCGGCACGCCGCCGGATGACCGGTTCACAGACCTGGTCCATCTGCACCGCAGACTGGACCCGGGTGTCCACGCCGAGCTGCTCCAGGGCATTCTGCATGGCGAGCGCGTTCATCACGGTCGCGAGCATCCCCATGTAGTCTGCCTGGGCGCGATCCATGCCCCGGGCCGCTCCCGCCATCCCGCGGAAAATGTTACCACCGCCGATGACGAGGCAAATCTGCAGCCCGGTTTCCTTGGCTGCCTTCACTTCCTTGGCCAGCTCCGCAACGAACTCGGGATCGATGCCGAACTGTTGACTACCCATGAGCACTTCACCCGAGAGCTTCAGGAGGACGCGCTTGTAGGGGATTGCCATGGAACCGGTTTCTCGCGAGGGGAAGTTGCCCGGCTTTAGGAGCGACGGCGCCGATTGCCAAGGGCGAGGTTGTCGGCGGCACGCGCCGGGACAGTCCTGCCCCAGCGACCACCGCGCATTTATCGGGGTGACATCTCATACCTGATCGCGTATCGGCGCCCCCTTCATCCGTCAGCGCGAACAAAGCGAAAGCGAGTGCATACCATGAAATTGAACGATCTCAGAGACAACGCAGGTGCCCGTCATCGCCGCATGCGCGTCGGCCGCGGCATCGGCTCCGGCAAGGGCAAGACTGCAGGTCGCGGCCAGAAGGGTGCGAAGGCACGTTCAGGCGTCTCGATCAACGGGTTCGAGGGCGGCCAGATGCCGCTCCACATGCGAATCCCGAAGCGCGGCTTCAACAACAAGAAGTTCGCCAAGGATTATGCAGAGGTAAACCTTGGCCTTGTGCAGAAGGCCATCGACGCTGGTAAGCTCGACATCTCCGGCACTGTCGATCACGCAGCACTGCGGACAGCAGGCCTCGCCCGTGGCGGCAAGGACGGCGTTCGCCTGCTTGGCAAGGGCGAACTGACCGCCAAGGTAGCTTTCCAGGTTGCCGGCGTCAGCGCGGGTGCCCGTCAGGCCATCGAAAAGGCCGGTGGCTCGGTTGATGTGCCCGCTGTCGAGGCAGCCGAAGCCTGAACCTGAAGTAAGATCGGCGCGGCGCTTCTGCACAGCAGACGTCGCGCCGGGATTGCCGCCGCGTTGGCAGCAACTATATGCGCAGTCTCGACCCGATGTCCGATGGGGGGTTCGACAAGCCGACCGGCGCGCGATAAGGGTGCTCGGCGAAGGGCTTGCGGCCCGAACAGTTTAAGGCTCCTTCCTTCCGATGGCTTCACGCGCCGATAATATCGCCAGCACTCTGAGCTTGGCCAACTTCTCCAAAGCGACAGAGCTCAAGAAGCGCATTTGGTTCACGGTCGGCGCGCTGATCGTCTTCCGCTTCCTCAGCTTTGTGCCGCTTCCAGGCGTAAACCCGCTGATCTTGCAGTCGCTCTACGACCAGACGCGCGGCGGCATTCTCGACATGTTCAACGCCTTTTCAGGCGGCGGGCTTGAGCGGATGAGCCTGATCGCCTTGGGCGTGATGCCATACATCACCGCGTCGATCGTCGTGCAGCTCGCCTCTTCGCTCCACCCTGCGCTCATCGCGCTGAAGAAAGAAGGCGAAGCCGGGCGCAAGAAGCTCAATCAATACACCCGCTATGGCGCCGTGTTGCTGTGCGGCATCCAGGGTTACTTCGTCGCCACTGGGCTTGAGGCTTACGGCGCATCGAGCGGCCTTCAGGCCGTTGTCGATCCGGGCCTCATGTTCCGCATCGGTGCAGTGATCAGCCTTATCGGCGGCACGATGTTCCTGCTGTGGTTGGGCGAGCAGATCACTAGCCGCGGCATCGGCAACGGCGTGTCCCTGATCATCATGGCCGGCATCGTCGCGCAAATGCCGCAGTTCGTCGGCAATCTGATGAACCAGTACTCAGCTGGAGACACCGGTTCCATCACGATCATCCTGCTGGTGGTCCTGATGGTCTCGATGATCCTGTTCATCTGCTTCATGGAGCGGGCACAGCGCCGGTTGCTGATCCAGTATCCAAAGCGCGCCACCCAGCGCGGCATGATGCAAGCCGATCGCAGCCACCTGCCCCTTAAGGTCAACACGGCTGGTGTGATCCCGCCTATCTTCGCAAGCTCGCTCCTGCTCCTGCCGCTGACCATCACGCAGTTTGCCGGGAACTCGCTGGCACCGGACTCGCGCATGGGGCAGGCCGTCGTTGCGCTGAACCAGTACCTGGGCCACGGCAAGCCGCTGTACATGCTGCTTTATGCAGCCGGCATCATCTTCTTCTGTTTCTTTTACACGGCGGTGGTCTTCAACCCCGAAGAGACCTCAGAGAACCTCAAGAAGAATGGCGGCTTCATCCCCGGCATCCGGCCCGGCAAGAACACTGCTACTTATCTCGACTACGTGCTCACGCGCATCACTGTGATCGGTGCGATTTATCTCACGATAGTGTGCGTCCTGCCGGAGTACTTCCTGTCGCAGACGGGGCTTCCGCTGCTGTTCATGGGGGGCACCAGCCTGCTGATCGTGGTCAATGTCACCGTGGACACGATTACGCAGATCCAATCGCATCTGCTGGCACATCAGTATGGCGATCTCATCAAAAAGGCGAAGCTGAAGGGTCGGCTGCGCTGATCGCGGCCATCCACAAGATTCAGCGCATTGAGGATCAGGGGGGTTTAGCGTGAACATCATCCTGTTGGGCCCGCCGGGAGCGGGCAAGGGAACACAGGCACAGCGGCTTGTAGAGCGGCGCGGAATGCGGCAGCTCTCCACGGGCGACATGCTGCGCGCTGCAGTAAAGGCGGGAACCCCCATCGGCCTTCAGGCCAAAGAGGTCATGGATCGTGGGGAACTCGTCTCTGATGCCATCGTGTCTGGCTTGATCGGCGAGATGCTGGACTCCATGGGGCCGCAGACAGGCGCCATCTTTGATGGCTATCCCCGCACTGCAGCACAAGCGGAGTCGCTGGATACGATCCTCGCTGACCGTAACCGCCAGCTGGGCCACGTCATTGAGCTGGACGTCGACGAGGAAGCGCTCGTCGAGCGCATCACGGGGCGTTTTACGTGCGCGGTTTGCGGCAAAGGTTATCACGACACGTTCGAACAGCCGCAGGTACCCGGCACTTGCGACAAGTGTGGTAGCCACGAGTTCAAACGCCGTCCGGATGATAATGCGGAGACAGTGCGCACACGCCTGGCTGAATACCGTGCCAAGACGGCCCCGATCCTGCCTATCTACGAGGCACGCGGCATCGTCGCGAAAGTCGATGGCATGGCCGACATGGATGATGTGACTGCGAGGATTGAGGCAATCCTCGCCGGGTAGCTTTGGCGCGCTGCGGCTGATCAAGTCGGCCGCAGCGACGACTGAAGATCAACAGACAATCCATAGCCGTAAGTCGACGAGGTGCCGGCCGCCCGCAGCTGAATAAGCTTGAGAGCGAGGACACCGATCTAAGGCGGTTGCTGGCGGGTGCGATCTCGATTTCCTCAAGCGGATCGACCCCGGTGACGCACGAGGGTCCAACGTGCACGTGGTGGTGGTTAACGACGCCACGCACGAGATGCCGAGGATCAAGGCCTAGTGGGCCCGCTGCCCACATCGGCACGTTGGATTCTGCACATCTGTGCTGACGGGATCAATCCGGTCGAGCGCCGGTTCGCCGAACTCGAAGTCGACATCCTCGCCTTAATCACGGCGCACAACAAAAGCCCTGAGCCCTATCGATGGACCAAAGTGGCCGACGAGATCCTCGCCGGGGCCAGAGCTTCTGGCACAAGACGATAGCGCGAACTTCAGAGTCAGGTGGCTAGAGTGCTTCCATCTTTCATGTTGACGGAGACGCCCCGGATTCCTCCTCAACGCTCTCCGAGCCTTCGACCGCAAACGGTCCTCTGAAGATGGTCTGTCCAGAACAGCTGGCGCGCGCGCCGATGGATTGCGCACCGCTTCCAAGCAAGGAATTCTGGCGATCCCGTCAGCGGAAATCGACCCTTGGCAGACCACTCACACCGGCACTTGAACTCAGTAGAGCCCGCCCTGCTCTTCGACGAAGTCTCGCGGTTCCGAGGCAACGGCCCGGGCAGCGGCTGCCCTCGACGCCTGGGCGCCGCGGATCTCTGCTACCAATGCGTCGCGCTTTCGGGTGAACTCATCCTGTGCAGTGTAGCGCTTCGGCTCGGTATCCGGCTTGAACGCTTCCCAGATCACAGCGGCCTTTGGCTCGTTCGAAGGCTCTACGCCCCTCACCTGCTTGCCGCTCGAGCGGTCTACACGCACCATTCGGATGCCAGCTGGGGCGACGAAGGGCTGCGTGCTCCAACGCTCCTTGGTCTTCTGCACCACCTGCTTGAAGATCGGCGCCGCGATCCGACCGCCTTGAGCGTATCCACCGAGCGAGCGCGGGGTATCGTAACCGAGATAGACACCCGCCACGTAATCCTGTGATCCGCCCACAAACCATACGTCGGTGGGGCCGCTTGTCGTTCCCGTCTTGCCAAACAGCGGCAGCTCGAGATCGCGAAGGCTAACCGCCGTTCCGCGGGTTACGACACCCTCAAGCATGTGCACGACCTGGTATGCCGTTGCCGCATCCAGCACCTGCTTCCCCTTACGGGCGATGCGAGGCATCGGCTTACCGTCCCACTCCGGCATGTTGCAGCCCATGCAACGTCTGTCATCGCTGCGCCAGATGACCTTGCCGTTGCGATCCTGGACGTAGTCGATCACCGAGGCAGGAAACTGCACGCCGTTGTTGGCAAGTGCCGCATAGGCATTCACCATTCGTCCCACGGTCGTCTCTCCCGCGCCCAGTGCGAAGGACAGGTAAGGTTTGTAATCGCCGATCCCGACGTTGTGGAACGTCCGGATCACTCGAGGCATCCCGGTATCATTCGCAATGCGTACGGTCATGAGATTGCGCGACTGTTCCAGTCCCCACCGCATGGTATGGGTACCGCCACCGCCGCCGCCGAAGTTGCGGAAGCACTTATTCCCCAAAGCCGCGCCCTGGTAGACACAAAACGTCCCATCGAGGATCTGCGTGGCCGGTGTCATGCCATACATAAGCCCCGTTGCGTAGACGAACGGCTTGATGGTCGAACCCGGCTGGCGCTGCGCCTGGGTTGCCCTGTTGAATGAGTCAAGGCCGGAGTCGAAGCCGCCTTGCATTGCCATTATCCGTCCCGTTGCCGGCTGCTCAAGGAGCATGCCCCCGGAGACCTCCGGAATCGACCTGACAGCGTATGTGCCCGAGCGTACAGGCGCGGCAGCCAATATGTCGCCGACTTTCGCTTTTTCGGGAATGCCCGTCAGCTCCGCGAGGCTGCCGTCAGAAAAGCCGATCTGTCCACTGCTCCCATTCCGGGAAACAACAACGCCGATCCGCCAATCCTTGTAGTCTATGGTGAGATTCGACACGATCAATTGCGTCTGCCAAGTCTCCATATCGTCGATGTGCGCGATCGGACCGGCCCAGCCACGGTTGCCGTGATACCGCAGCAAGCCTGCCCGTAAAGCCTCGCGCACGGCCCGCTGCATTTCCGCGTCGACCGAGGTGCGCACCCAAAGCCCGCCACCATAGACGCTGAGCGGTCCATCCTCCGACGTCTCGCCGAAGCGCTCGATCAGGTTGCGACGCACTTCCTCTACGAAGTAACCCAATGCGGGATCATAGCGTTCGGCCCGGCGCGGCTTCAGCCCGAGCGGAAGCGACTTGGCAGCATCTGCCTCTGCCCGGTTCGCCCAGCCGTTGGCCACCATCTGATCCAGCACGTAATTGCGGCGCGCGATGGCCATGTCCTCATACTTCGCACGTCCATACCGCTCCGGAGCCTTGGGCAGGATCGCAAGGAAGGCGGCCTCGTGCAGATCCAGCTGATCGACGTCCTTATCGAAGTAAGCACGCGCGGCAGCCTGAATGCCGAAGCTCTGCCGCCCCAGAGGTATTTCGTTGAGGTAGAGTTCCAGAATTTGCTGCTTGCTGAGTACTGACTCGATCCGCCGGGCGAGTACCATCTCCTTGAGTTTACGCGTAATCGAATACTCGTCGCCGATCAGGATGTTCTTCGCGACCTGCTGTGTAATGGTGGACCCGCCTCGTGCACGGTCCCCCGACCCAAGCTTGGAGATGTAATCGACCGCTGCCGCGAAGAGACCGGTCAGATCCACCCCTCCGTGGCTCCAGAAGCTCTTGTCCTCGGCCGAGAGAAACGCGTTGATCAACGGCTCGGGCAAGTCAACGAACCGCAATTGTACCCGCCTCTCGCGCGCGTAGCTGTGCACGATCTCGCCATCGATGCCCCGTACCATCGTCGGAAGCGGCGGCTGGTAATCGAGCAACTTGTCGGTCGACGGCAGATCGCGGGTCAGGATCAGCCAGAACACACCGAAGGCGATTGCCAGTGCCAAAGCCAGATAGCCCAGCCGCCGGAACCATGGCTTGTTGCGCCAACTTGATCGAAGGGCGCGAAGGACACCGCCCGCTTCACGGCGGATACGGTAAGTGAAGTCCGTGGCTTCCGGTTCTGCCTGCTCGCTCATTGCGCCTGCCCTCTAGCACTCAAGTTCAGCGCAACGCTAGCCGAGAAGGTCAGGCCCGTGTTCTTCTTGCGAAAAATACGCGGATGGCGCGCGCCGCAGCGGCAGCGATGGTCTCCTGACCCTCTGTCGAGTTCAGGTATTTCGCGTCTTCCGCATTACTGATGTAGCCGGTCTCGATAAGGATCGACGGGATGTCGGGCGCCTTCAGAACCGCCAGGCTTGCCGATGCAAGATCGTCATAGTGGAGCGGAACCTTGCCGCGTATCTCGCGCAAGACGATCCGCGCCGCCTCCGCCGAACCCGCCTGTGCCTCGCGTTGCGAAAGATCGAGCAGGATGCTGCCAACTGTGTCACTGGCCTCCGAAAGGCTGACCCCATTTACCCGGTCCGCGCTGTTCTCGCGTGCGGCAAACCGTGCAGCAGCGTCACTCGACCCCTTTTCCGATAGCACGTAGACGCTGGCACCTCTCGCACTTTCAGCCTCGGCGCTGTCGGCATGGATCGAGACGAACAGGTCCGCACCGAGCTGGCGGGCTATTGCCGGGCGCTCGGTCAGCGGAAGGAAACGATCGTCTTGCCGAGTCATCGCGACCCGGATGCCGCCCCCCTCTAACAAATGCTCCCGAACAAGCAGTGCGATCGAGAGTGCTACCGCTTTCTCTCTGACCTCTCCCCCGCCAGCGCCTGGATCGAACCCGCCATGCCCCGGATCAATGACGACCAACGGTCGGCTCGCATCCTGCGGCCCTGCAATCTCTGGCAAATCAATGGGCCTGTCGGCAGCAGGCAATTGCAACCTCACCACGTACCCGTATGCTCCGCCACGCGGAGTCATGGCGACCCTTGGGACGACCACCGCGGCAAAAATCGCCAAGGGGATGGTCAACAGCAAGGCGAACTGAAGGCCGCGAAACATCGTATCGCAGAGTAAGTCGCCCGCGCTCACAGGGCAATGCTGAACGCAAGATCGTCCGCAAGAATTCGGTAAGCATACCGCAGTAGAGTTGCAGGCTTCAGCGGCCCGGACCTTGCTCCGCAGGACCATGGGTGCTACGCCATTGCGACCCGAGGCCTGACGCTTCGACCCGCGCCATTCGAAACAGGAGCCTACGTGCCCTTCGGAGAGCGCCGGTTCTCGCCAGTTCTCGGTCGTCACGACCGAAAATCTTTTCGGCTTCAAACAGGTTGACGCGAACGATGAGAATGCAACTGCCGTCCTGCCAGCCGATGCCCGCTTGGGCATGGCAGGTCCAGACGGCATATGCAGCGCGACCGATCTCGCCGTGCACTCACATGTTCGCAGACACGATATCCGCTTACGGGGCACTGCGCCCTGGGATGCTTCACCTTACCGCGCCGGAACGCTCGAGCATCGGCTCGACGCACGGGCCTCGCGCCCGCAGCCGCGGCACTATCGAACAATATCGCGCCGCCTTTGCCGAACAGGCAGAGGCGCAGCGCGTCTGGAGAATACATAATGGCAACGCGCATGCTGATCGATGCGCGCCACCCGGAAGAAACGCGGGTGGCGGTACTCAAGGGAAATCGCATTGAGGAATTCGACTTTGAGTCGGCCGACCGCAAGCAGATAAAGGGCAATATCTACCTCGCGAAAGTTACGCGGGTAGAGCCTTCATTGCAGGCCGCCTTCGTCGATTTCGGTGGCAACCGTCATGGGTTCCTGGCTTTCAGCGAAATCCACCCCGACTATTATCAGATCCCCAAGGAAGACCGTGAGGCACTCCTTGCCGAGGAGGCTGCTCACGCCGAGGAAGAAGCCGCGCTGCGTGCCAGCGAGGGTGACGACGAGGAAGAAGATTCGGGTGAGCACGACGAGTTCGAAGGCGGCCTGACCGAGGTCGACACCTCGGAGAAGGACGAGGTCGCCACGATCGAGGGCGGCGAGGAAGACGGCAGCGACGAAGACGGTGCCGACGACGAAGAGGGCTCCGGCGAGGACCGGGCTCAACGTCGTGGTCGCGGGCGACGCCATGGGCGCAGCGGTGGCCGCTCGAAGGAGGCGGACGAGCTGCGCGCCAAGCGGATGGCTCTGCGTCGCCGCTATAAAATCCAGGACGTGATCCAGCGCCGGCAGGTGCTTCTGGTCCAGGTCGTGAAGGAAGAGCGCGGCAACAAGGGCGCCGCCCTCACCACCTACCTCAGCCTGGCGGGCCGCTATTGCGTGCTTATGCCGAATTCCAGCCACGGCGGTGGCATCAGCCGCAAGATCAGCTCGGCCAGCGACCGCAAGCGACTGAAGTCGATCATCAACGAGCTGGAACTGCCTCGCTCGATGGGTTGCATCGTACGCACGGCCGGCCTTCAGCGTACCAAGACCGAGATCAAGCGCGACTTCGACTATCTTGCCCGCCTTTGGGATGAGCTGCGCGAGAAGACGCTGGGCTCCAGCGCGCCTACGCTGATCCACTCTGACAGCGACCTTATCAAGCGGGCGATCCGCGACATCTACAATCGCGATATCGAGGAAGTCGTTGTCGAAGGCGAGGAAGGGTATCGCGCGGCCAAGGACTTCATGAAACTGCTGATGCCCAGCCATGGGCGCAAGGTGAAGCCCTACTCCGATCCGGTTCCGCTCTTCCAGCGCTATGGCGCGGAAGACCAGCTTACCGCGATGTACGATCCGGTCGTGCAGCTGAAATCGGGTGGCTACATCGTTATCAACCCCACTGAGGCGTTGGTCTCTATCGACATCAACTCGGGCCGCTCCACCAAGGAGTATGGTATCGAGGCGACTGCGCTGAACACCAACCTCGAAGCAGCGCACGAGATTGCCCGGCAACTGCGACTGCGCGACATGGCCGGCCTCGTCGTGATTGACTTCATCGACATGGAATACGGATCGAACGTCCGTAAGGTCGAGAAGGCCATGAAGGAGGCGTTGAAGAACGATCGCGCCCGCATTCAGGTTGGACGCATCTCCAGCTTCGGTCTGATGGAAATGAGCCGTCAGCGTCTGCGCACCGGCGTGCTGGAATCGACCACCCGCTCTTGCCCGCATTGTGACGGCACCGGCCTGGTTCGCACCGCCAGCTCAGCTGGGCTTTCTGCGCTGCGCCTGATTGAGGACGAAGCGGCGAAGGGCCGCGGCATCGTCGTCTCACTTTTCGCCAGCACCGAAGCGGCCGTTTATCTGCTCAATGCTAAGCGCACGGATCTTGCAGACATTGAGGCTCGCTACGGCGTGACGGTCGAGGTCATCCCTGAAGGTGAGAACGAGGGCGCCAAAATGCGCGTCATCTCTTCCGGCCCTCGTAACGACTTCGTTCCGCGCTTCGATCCGATCGCAGAGGAGATTGAGGACGATCTCCCGATTGAAGAGGACGAAGAAGAAGAGTTCGCTAGCGAAGAGCAGCGTCCGGAAGGCGAAGGCGATGGCCGGCGTAAGCGGCGTAAGCGGCGGCGCGGTCGGAACCGCGACCAACGCGAAGAAGACCAGACCGATGCGGAAAGCGAAAGCGCTTCCGAAGAGGAGCAAAGCGAAGACGCCGCTGACGAGAACGTGCCTGCTGAAGGTTCGGACCTGCCAGAAGCCGAGTCCGGAGAGGCTCGCGAGGACGGCGAAGCGCCGAAGAAGCGTCGCCGCCGCGGCGGTCGGCGTAGGCGCGGACGCGGCGGCAGCGAAAACGGTGAGACAGCAGACGGCGGTGCCGACTCGGCGGACGTTGCGGCTGATCGCCAAGACGCGGATCACTCTGGCGAGGCCGATGAGGCGATAAGCGCGTCTGCTGATATTCCGACGCCTGTTGCTGAAGTGGCGCCGGAGCCTGCAGCTCCCGAGCAGTCGACGGAAGCGCCTGCCGAGGCGGCTCCCAAAAAGCGGACGCGGCGCAAGAAGCCGGATGCTGCCACAAGTGAGCAGACAGCCGATGCTACAGCGGTCGGATCCGACGCCGAGCCGGCGCCAAAGCCCAAGCGCGTTCGTCGCAAAAAAACCGACAGCGCCAGCGAAGCTCCGGCAGAAGCCACGGAGAGCGTTGCGAACGAGGAGGCTGCTCCTCCGAAGCCGAAGCGTACGCGCCGCGCGAAGGCCGCCGCTCCGGCAGCGGCCACTTCGGAGACTGTCGCCTCAACCAGCGAACAGCCGGCATCTGAGTCTGCCCCGGCTCCGGAGCCATCGGCCCAGCCGGTCGCCGCCAACGAAGATGCGGCTAGCGAGCAGACGAGTGGGAAGCCCCGCCGCGGCTGGTGGCAGCGGACTTTCGGCAACTGACGGCTGTCATACCAAGGATTGAAGCACGAACACCCTCCGGTCTCCCCGGAGGGTGTTTTGCTTTTCGCGCTTGAAAGGCGAGACTTCAGCTCCTCAGCTCAAGTCCGGCTTTGCACCAGGCGCGATGACGCAGGAGGCATGATGCCGTCGAACAGCGGCGCCGCGCGCGGCAAACGGCGGGTGCCAAGCCAGAATAGGT
Organism: Novosphingobium rhizovicinum; assembly: GCF_040813635.1. Classification (NCBI taxonomy): domain Bacteria; kingdom Pseudomonadati; phylum Pseudomonadota; class Alphaproteobacteria; order Sphingomonadales; family Sphingomonadaceae; genus Novosphingobium; species Novosphingobium rhizovicinum. Next base: position 206,763 of record NZ_JBFNXR010000054.1, read on the forward strand.
AGGAGACACCAAGCGAAAGGCCCATGACGCCTACAGCCTTCACCTCTGTTGGAAGGTTAAGCGGCTGCGCCAGCCACACGAACAGCGTGATTAACGGCAGGTGCAGGAGGTAAATGACGAAAGATGCATCTGTAAGGCGTCGTACAAGCGGCATCGGTCGGTCGAGAAAGCGTCGCGCAGTGGCAATGAATACCTGGGTGATTGCCGCCGCAGCAATCGTGCCGATGAACCGCTCTGCCATCGGTGACACCTGATCGTGCACGCTCAACCATGTCACAGTAGCGAGTACGGCAAGCGCAGCCACAGCGGCTGAGAAGCGGCAGATGCGGACCAGACTGGCTGGCGAGCGAGCGACGACAAAACCGAGTATGAACCATGGAGCGTAGATGATTACCTCATCCAGGCGCAGGATCTGCTGCGGCACCATGGTGGCGAGTCCTGCGACGTAGAACGCCTCGAGAGCCAGGCTCTCCCACGCAGCAACACCAAACAGAACAGCACTCGCGGCGACAACAAAGTGGCGGGAGGACCAGCAATTCTCCACACGCAGTTCAGCTGCGGGTCCCGTTCTTGAGCTCCATGCAGCCCAAGCGGCTGCGGCAGTGCAGAAGTACAACAGTACGATGATGAACCACAAATGCCGTACCCAGTATCCTCCGGAAGTGAGCGAATTGTGCCGCCATGAAGCAATTGCTTGCGGCCACGGCATGTTCGACAATTCGCAAGCCAGGTTCATGGCCGGAACCAGGGTAACGATGCAGGTCAGGAACGGAATACCGAGGCGTGTATATCGCCCTTTCAGCCATTCCCCAGGGTCTCTCCGCCTTAGAAGATGTGAGGCAAAGTAGCCCGCCACAAGGAAGAAAGCGGGCATTCGAAAGAGGTGTATCACCTGCGACACCTCGGCAAATCCCCAAACCCCTTCGCCCGAATGGACAATGAAGTCTTTGCCGGGGCGATATGTGAGTGCGACATGGTAGGGGATGCCAAGCAGCATAAGAAGTGCGCGAAGCCCGTCCCAGAAATGCTGGCGTTCACCCTGAAGCTTGCTCATCGACACTCCTCGTCGTTGTACAAACCAGAGCATTCTGCCGCTCGTATTAACCCACGATAGACGATTGTTCCTCCGGCAGAACCGAGACCGCTGACATGCGGTGAGGTGAGCGATTCCTGCGGACTACCTGCTTGCTGTAGAAGCGCCGCGCTATGCTTTGAGCAGGGTCTCGGCGGCCAAAGAGCAGGTCCACACGTCTTCTTGCTCCGCTGCGACGTTCAGATTTCCCCGCGGGGCTCTTGCCCCGGCTGCGCGAATTGCTAGAGGCAGATGGTACGCGGCGACTGCTGCAGTGCGGAACGGAAACAGGATTCATCGATGGCGACCTTCACCCTCCCGGCGAACAGCAAGATCAGGAAGCAGGGCAAAGTCCATAAGGCTGAAGGCGCTGCTCGCGTAAAGAAGTTCACAGTCTACCGCTACGATCCCGACAGTGGCGAGAACCCGCGCTACGACACGTTCGAGATCGATCTCGATACCTGCGGCCCGATGGTGCTGGACGCTCTGATCAAGATGAAGAGCGAGATGGATCCTACGCTCACCTTCCGCCGGTCCTGCCGGGAAGGGATCTGCGGGTCTTGCTCGATGAACCTGAACGGCCGTAACGGCCTCGCTTGCACCACTGCGATCGAGGATCTCAAGGGCGACATCCGCATCACCCCGCTGCCGCACATGGAAGTGATCAAGGACCTCGTTCCCGATTTCACCCACTTCTATGCGCAATATGCCTCGATCCGCCCCTGGCTGCAGACGGTTTCGACCACACCTTCCGGCAAGGAGCGTCTTCAGAGTCCCGAGCAGCGCGAGAAGCTCGACGGCCTGTATGAGTGCATCCTGTGCGCTTGCTGCTCGACTTCGTGCCCCAGCTACTGGTGGAACTCCGATAAGTTCCTCGGCCCGGCGATCTTGCTTCAGGCCTATCGCTGGCTGGCCGACAGCCGCGACGAAATGACGGGTGAGCGTCTGGACGAGTTGGAAGATCCCTTCCGCCTCTATCGCTGCCACACGATCATGAACTGCGCGAACGTGTGCCCCAAGGGTCTCTCCCCGGCTCGCGCCATCGCAGAGATCAAGAAAATGCAGGCGGAACGCCAGGTCTAAGGTGAACCCCACCTCTGCTTTCATTCACCAGCCCGACCCTGAACATCCGGGCTGGCTGACCTGGGATCTTGCGGATCCGACCCGTTTCAATCCGCTGGTCATGGGGAAGCTTATCGTTCGTCCGGAAGGCGAACGCGCTGCCCGTGTGCGCATGCTCACGACCGAGACGCGCCATAGCAACCTGCACAGCAATGTGCATGGTGCTGTCACGCTATCGCTGATCGATATTGGAATGTTCGCGACGGTTTGCACAGTGCTCGGCATCGAAGCGGCAGGGTCGGTCACGCTGGATCTCAACTGCCAATTTGTGGGCAGTGGCGCCATTGGCGAGCCTCTCGATATGGTTGGGGAAGTCATGAAGGAAACGGGCCGCCTCGTTTTCCTGCGCGGCACTGTTGAGCAGGGCCATAGTCTGGTCGCCAGCTTTATGGGTACGATCCGCAAGCCCACGCGGCGCTGAAGAAGCGGCGATGACAGGCATTCTCAACCGCTACGAGGCCCTGATTGCAAGCGGTGAGCTGCGCGCCGACCCCGATCAGGCGGCTGCCGCGGAACGGCTCGAGCAGTTGCAGCGGGAACTTGAAAAAGGCGAGTCCTCTGTAGGTCTATTCGGGCGTCTGATCGGCCGCAAAGCTCCTTCCCCGCGTGGACTATACATGTGGGGCGGCGTAGGGCGCGGTAAGTCAATGCTGATGGACTTGTTCCATGAGACGCTGTGCATCACGGAAAAGCGTCGGGTCCATTTCCATGCGTTCATGCTTGAGGTGCACGCTCTCCTGCGTGACGAACGCAAGAAGGAGTCTGGCGATCCCATCCTGCCCGTCGCGCGCACCATAGGTGGCAGTTTACGCTGTCTCGCGTTTGATGAGATGGTGGTGAACAACTCCGCAGACGCGATGATCATGAGCAGGCTTTTTACCGCCCTCGTCCGTGAAGAAGGTGTGACGATTGTCACCACGTCGAACCGCGCACCTTCGCAACTGTACAAAGACGGCCTGAATCGCGAGCACTTCCTGCCCTTCATTGCACTGATCGAGAGTGATCTCGACGTAATGACCCTGGATGGACCAACGGACTACCGTCTGCAGCGGCTTGGCGGCATGGCAACCTGGCATACGCCGTTGGGTGACGAGGCTACGGCTCAGACGCGAGAGGCATTCTTTCGCCTGACCGATTATGCGCCGGAGGACGCAGAGCACGTGCCCTCCGCAGATCTCGAGCTGGGTGGCGGGCGTACCCTTCACGTGCCAAAGAGCCTCAAGGGCGTGGCTGTCTTCAGCTTCAAACGCCTATGCGGCGAGCCACGCGGCGCGGCCGATTATCTGGCCATCGCTCATGCTTACCACACCGTCATCATTGTGGGCGTTCCAAAGCTGGGCCCCGAAAACCGCAACGAGGCCGCCCGCTTCGTCACTCTCATCGATGCGCTCTATGAGAACAAGGTGAAGCTGATCGCGGCCGCTGATGCCGCGCCGGAAGACCTCTACCAGTCCGGGAGCGGTCGCTTCGAGTTCGAGCGGACGGTCAGCCGCCTTAACGAGATGCAAAGCGCCGATTACCTCGCGCTCGGCCACGGCGAAGATTAGACGCTCCGACTGAAGCGCGAAGAAATTGCGCGGCTTTACAGAGGAAGCAACTCAGGCTCGAAACGAAGAAAGCGCTGCGGGCTTACCCCCAGCGCTTTCCTGGCAATGATCTCGCCAGATTTATCGACTGAACCCCGTTCTCGGGCTTCAACAGCATAAATCGATTCTCTGAAATTTACTCAAGCTTCACCTGATGCAAATTCCCGCAATCGATCAGAGGTTAACCCACCACCAAGTCCACATCTCTGTTCCCCATGTCAAACATCTCGCGGAAGCCGCGGTGCAAGCATGGTTACCCAGAAGTTAAGATCACATCAATGATTCTTTAACCTCGCGAATAGACGGGCTGTCCTTCGAATTGCGTGATTATGTCCGAAAACGGGACGGGCTTACCTACGTAGTATCCCTGAGCCTGATCGCAATGGAGTTGGCCAAGAAGTTGCAACGCTCCCTTGGTCTCGACACCTTCTGCAACTACCTTACGGCGTAGCGAATGAGCCATCTCAATGATCGATTGTACAAGCTGGCGATCATCAGGATTGGTCTCAATTTCGCGAATGAACAGCTTATCTATTTTCACTTCAGATGCTGGCAAATAACGCAAGTAATCGATGGTCGCGTTACCCGTCCCGAAATCATCGATGGAAATCCTGACGCCGCTTTTCACCAGGCTCTCCATCATTTCCAGGCTTTTCTTCGAGCGATCCAGCCTATCTGTTTCGGTTATCTCGAGTATCAGGCGATCAGCAGGAAGGCTGTGCCTCATCAAGGTTTCGGATACCATGTCAAAAAGGGAGGGGTTACGCAGAAGTTGCGCCGAGATGTTAACTGATACCGAGAATTCGTGATCTTGCCGGGCAAGTGAGGAGGCACAGGATACCGCGTGGTTAAGTACGAAACGTGTGATTCTCTCGATCCGGTGATACTCTTCTGCAATACTGATAAACTTGTCAGGACTAATCGCGCCCCGCTCAGGATGGGTCCAGCGTGCGAGTGCTTCGGCGCCGACCAACCTGTTACTGCTTATATCGACCTTCGGTTGGAATGCGACCCAGACCTCACCGTTGTCGATTGCGCGATCCAGCGAAGTTAGGAGCGAAATTTCCCATTGCACTTCTCCGCTCTTGCCATCCCTGTGACAGACAAGCTCATCAGAACGAACCGCCTCCTCTGCAGACTGCATCGCGTTTGCCAGTCGATTAGCAAGTGTGTTCTGCGGTTCGGCGTCGATGCCGCAATTAAATCCGACATCCACCTCCGTCTTCCCAAGAGCGATACCATTCTGCGCGATCCGATGTAGCCCTTCAAGATTTTCAAAGAGATCGACGATATCAGTTATACCGGAGATCCAGACAAACATCCCCCCTTCGTGGTAAACGGTGACGTCTTTCTCACTTATGCGAATGCGGCGTTGAATTTCGCCTGCTAGCTCCGCCTCTACCGATTCACTGAAGCTACGAATGATTCCACTGTAGTTGCGTATCTTGAGCGCAACGAGCAGGCCGGGAACCGGATCTTTTATCCCTCGTAGTGCTTGGAAGCTCGGAAGGCCCGATGCAGCATTTGTTTCGCTGGCGTCCTTCATCTTGTCCAAAGTACGAGCGCGCAGTGTAGCGTAGACCGCCATCACCGCAGCCGGGATCACCTCGACCGCAATTGAGAAATAATCGAGAATTGCCGGAACTGCGCCGACTATAATCGCATAGCCAATCAATCGATAGGGCGTGAAAGAGCGCCCCCGACCGATGCCGGTAGCTATCAGGACGGCAACGATCAGGTACGGCGGAATCCAACCCAGATCGAGAGGAACACTCATCCGCAAAGTTTGCGCTGCTATGACATGGAAATAGACACCTGGTGCAAAGTCGCCGAGTGGAAGAGGCCGAAATTCGGTCATTGACGACGTGATCCCCAGCACGACCTTCTTGCCCGAAATCTCGCGCTTATCGAAGTTACCATTGATCACATCGATGTAGCTCATCGTCGGAATGGTCTTGTGATCTATCGCGAAGTTAGCGCGGAACATCCGCTCGCCTTCCCCCCCCACATTGGCCATTGCAGCCGCCAAGGATGGCGTCGGGCCGGTCGGGCTGGGCGACGAGAATGGGAAGCTGAAACTGAGGTTCAGCGGGTGGCTGAGTGCGGCGAGCGAGACCATACCAGCGTGCGATCTGAACACGTCATCGGGCAGTACATTCAGGATCTTGCTATTCCTGTCATCCGCCCTGCTCGCAGCACCAAAGTAGACTCGGCCACTATACTTCTCGAGAGTCCTGATAAGTTCTCGTGCACCGGTCGAGTTACGAGAAAAAGGGTACGTGCGCCCGAAGTAGATCTCGGTGGCACCGGCCCGCATCAGCTTCTCGATGAGCCTTGCGTCGAGAGCCGGCGATACGTCGTTGTCGTGCAGCACACTCAAGGTGCGATCATCGATCTTGACCACAACAATCGAGCCGTCGGCCTTCTCGTAACGCAGCTTGGTGCGGGCCGCGATGAAAAGATCCTCCAGCGGCATCGCTACGTCGAGGACACCGCAGACCGCCCCAATCAGGAGTGCAGATGCAACGATGCGCGACCGGCGGTTGCGCCAAGCTGCGCGGAGGCGAGCGATCAAGTCGGTCACGAGCGATTATCCAGGCACATCGCACCGGCACACACGTCGACAGCTCGCGGACCGCCGAAGCAGAAGAACCGCGCTCCCTCCACATGGATCAAGCAAGATGTGCGACCAAGAATTGTCATTGACGCCCTGAGTTGACGTGTACGCTCCCGGATTAGGGTCAATGTCCTAATATTGGGTTTAGTTAATGCCTGCTTTGCACGGGAGCTGAGACGCGAGTGCGCGCCCTGCCGGGTGTGCCGCTTAATCGAGGCCGAGGTTAGCCAAGGAGCGGTCCAGCATCAGCAATTGCCAGAGCAGCCGGGCGTTGTTCGCCGCTCCGCGTATATGCGCTTCAGCCATCTCGGAGAGGCAAGTGGTGTCAAACCAGCCGGTTCTGGCAAGCGAGGTGCTGGCCCCAATTCCCCGGGCGGCGCCGGCAAGAGGTCCGCGGAACCAAGCGTCGATGGGCGTGACGAAGCCCTGCTTTGGCCTGTACAGCACATCGTCGGGCAAGTAGCGCTGCATGGAACGCTTCATGAGCCACTTACCTTGCCGACCGCGCAGTCGGACCGACTCCGGCAGGCTCGCCGCAAACTCGATCAACCTGTGGTCAAGCAACGGCTCCCGCGCCTCGAGACCGGCTGCCATGCTGACCCGGTCGACCTTGGTCAGGATATCGCCCGGAAGCCATACCTTCAGATCAGCGTACTGCGCCCGGTCGAGCCCGGATCGGCCCGGGGCAGCACGCATGGTATCGGCGATGAGGCTTTCTGCGCGATAGTCGCCCCGCAGACGCCGGAAATCCGGCAAATAGAGCGCTTCCCGCTGCTCCGTCGGCGTTACGCTAAGCGCACGCGCATAGCCCTCCGCGCTGTCTCCGGCGAGCGAGAGAAAGGTTGTCTTCGCTCGCAGCGGCTGCGGCGCCCAATCGGCCTTCGGATAGAGCGCACCCAGGGTACCGAACACCGGCCCTCGCAAGGCCGCTGGAAGGATCGTGCGCACCTGGTCTTCCCGGTGATGAAAGACGTGGCGGCGGTACCCCGCAAACGCCTCGTCCGCTCCATCGCCGGAAAGCGCCACGGTTACGGTTTCACGCGCCAGTTGGCACACGCGCCAGGTAGGGAGCGCAGACGCATCGGCGAATGGCTCGTCGAAGATGGATGCGAGCGCATCAACAGCTCCGAAGTCATCTGGCGAGACAAGCCGCTCGCGGTGGTCGGTTCCAAAACGATTGGCTACCGCGCGTGCATACCCGCTTTCGTCGAGGTGAGCGACGTCGAAGCCAATGGAGCACGTCCTCACGCGGTCAGCGCTCGCCTCGGCCATGAGCGCGACAACGCTTGAGCTATCCACACCACCTGAGAGGAAAGCCCCTAGGGGCACGTCCGCAAGCATGCGCGACGTCACCGCCTGGCGCAGCAGGTGAAGCAACTCGGCTTCTAAATCCTTCACGCTGCCTTTGCGACGGTCAGCGAATGAGACGTCCCACCACTGCTGTGGCTTGGGCAGCGGCTTCCCGCATTGCAGGAGCAGTGAGTGCCCGGCCGGTAACTTCGAGACGTTTTTCAGGATCGAACGAGTATCCGGAACGTAACCCCAGGTAAGGAAATCTTCTATCGCAAGCGGATCGATGTCCCGGCGCAGAAGCGGATGCGCCATCAGCGCCTTCAGCTCCGATGCGAAGGCGATGCTGCCGTCGCTCAACGAAGCGAGGAAGAGCGGCTTTACCCCGAGCCGGTCGCGAGCCAGGAACAGCGTACGAGCGTGAAGATCGTAAATCGCAAAAGCAAACATGCCGTGCAGGTGCGAAACACAGTCCGCGCCCCACTGCTGCCATGCCGCTAGTATGACTTCGCTGTCACCATCGGTGTGGAAGACCGCTCCCAGTCGGCGCAGCTCGGCGCGTAATTCACGGTAGTTGTATATCTCCCCGTTGAAGACGAGCATCGCACGCCCGTCTGAAGATGCCATTGGTTGCGGAGAACCACCGACGTCGATGATCGACAGACGGCGATGGCCCAGGCCCACTCCGGGGGCTGTCCAGACGCCCTGCCCGTCCGGCCCACGATGCGCGATGGCATCGCACATCCGCTCGATCCGTGCGGGATCAACCGGCTTGGCTGTTTCCAAGTGAAAGATGCCCGCGATGCCACACATCAGCCGTGCCTAGTCCAGGCCGCCTAGACGATCCATCCAGGCATCCACCGGCCCGACCGCGTCCACGAATGCACGAGTGATCGATTCCCCTGCGTGCGCGCCGAGATCCTCGGCTGAAATGATGAGCAGCATCGTTGGCCGCTCCCGCAGAGTCAGCCGATCTGCCATGGCCGCCAGCTTGAGGCGCGTGTTGCTTCCTGTCAGGAGATCACCGGAACGGTACCAGGTCAGCGCAGCGCGGCCAACTCGGCCTTCGGCCAGCAAGTGTTCGCCATGTCCTGCCTGCACGCTTGCTCCGGGAGACTGCCAGGCCCACGCAGTGCCCGGCGTCAATGCGCCCTGCCCGAAGCCACCCGCCTCCTGGCCCTCCGTCTGGGCCGCGTACATGGCAAAGAACACTTCAACGCGGCGCCCTTTTTCGTCCGCATAGCTTCCGAGCAATCGATGGGCTGCGCCCTCGGCCCGTGGCTCCCACCAGATCTTCGGCCTGTAGTCCACCCGCGTCCAGCCTGGCACAGCGGGCAACGATAACTCTTCTGGCACCGGAGCCGAGAGCCGGTTGGCGGCAAGAGCCCAACCCTGAACCCCGAAGACAATTGCCAGAAATGCGGCGCAGGCCGGTACGGCTCTCATCCGATACCGGCGCAGGCGGCAGAGCAGCGGGTCCGCGGCGATGCGGCTCGCATCGATAAATGCGTCATCGGCCGGGCGGTCGAAAAAGCGCCATGACAGTGCGATGATCAGACCGAGGACCACACCAAAAAACACCCATCCGTAGATGATGTGATCGATCCCGGCCGCTCGCTCGACACCCACGAACTGAGCCGCGTAGATCGTCCCCCACGCACGCACGCCATTCGCGAGAATGGGAACGGCCACACATGCAGCGAGCAAGGCAGCGCGACGCTTCCAGCTTACGAAGCAAACGTGCGCCATCAGCGTGCCGAAGGCGACCATTGCGATCAGGAACTTGACGCCCGAACAGGCTTCGGCAACCTCGAACAGCCCCGCAGGCGTGTCGATGAATACACCGTCCACAGCGGCGGGAATGCCGCTCGCGTGCACGAGGGTGATGGTAATCTTGGCGGTGACCGTCTGCAGGATGGTGACGAGTTCCTCGCCGCAAGGAACAAGAAACACCATATAGAACAAGGGAAAAAGCAGCCCCTTGGTGACATGAGGCCCGGCCAGCAACGGAACGCTTGCCGCGAGCATTCCGACGACGCCTGCCTGCCTCGCCAAATTGAGGCCGGAAAAGGCACCGAGCACCCAGATGAATGCTGCCAGCGTCACGGGTATGAGTCCCGGCCACCAGACCGACGGTTGCAGCTTCGCGAGTTCAGCACCCCTTTGCCAAACCAGCCAGGTAAGGATCAGGGGCACCAGTAGGATGTGATTGTAGGTGGAGATGTTCCACCAGTGAGAGGCCATGTCGGCCCAGTCTCGCGCAAACAGGGCGAACAGCACGAAGGCGGCACCCACGAGGCGCAGGATAGCCGTACGCCAAGGCGGCGAGAGGCCCCGCCAACCCGGCGATATCCGGGCGGTGGTGGCAAATGCTTCAAGCGGCATGGCGCACTTTCGGCCTTGCCACCTGGGTCAACTCGGAAAGCGTGCCGAGAGCGGCCTCCCAGCTGGCATGAGCAACCACGTATGCCCGGGCCGCCTCAGCTATGGCGCTTGCCTGCACAGGGTTTCGCAGGAGCGCGGTGCAGGCTTCTGCAAGCTGTTCATCGGTTGCGGCCAGCATGAAGTCGCGACCGTCCACGCCTCCGATGCCGGTTGCTGCCTCCGGCGTCAGCACAACGGGAAGAGCCATGGCCATGGCTTCCAACACCTTGTTCTGCACGCCCCGACCGATCTCAAGCGGTACCAGCGCGAGGTCAGCCGCAGCGAGCCAGGGGCGCACATCCGGCACACGCCCCCAGACGTGAACCCCATTGCGACCCGACAGGGCTCTCAACCGGTCTACAGGACTGCGACCGACCACATGGAAGGTCGCTTGCGGGAACTCTCGACGTACCAGAGGCAGGATACGCTCTGCGGCCCGGAGGCACGCGTCGACGTTCGGAGCGTAGTCCATCTGCCCGGTAAAAACGAGACGCGGAAACGCCATCGATTGCATCTGCGGTTCCTGGGCGACGCACCGCCGATCGAAGGCAGTGCTGTCGATGCCGTTGGCCAGCTTGCGAACTTGGACCTGCTCGCGGCCTTCTTGCGGGAGGCGCGAGCGAAAGAGCGCGGCTTCCTCCTCGCTGATCAAGAGACTTGTCTCGGCACGGCGGGCGAGCCGTGCCTCTTCGACCCGCAGAAGCGTGGCTTCGCGCTTCTCGGCCCAGCCCTTAGGCCCGCCATCCCGCAAGGCGTACGCCTCAAATTTGGCGGAGTCCACGTCCACGAAATCCGCGACGACGCGACCGCTGTAGTGCGTGGGCACATATTGTCCCATTTGACCGGAGAAGACGTAGATCAGACTGGTCGGTCGCCGGGCAAGCAAGTCCTCTACGTACCGTCGCATCCTCCTGGAGCGGAATGCTGTGAAGCTGATCGGCCGCCTCGTAGCGATCGCCTCGATCCCTGCGATGGGCAGCGGCTTTGTCCGAGATACCAGACAGTAGCTGGCGGCCAGATGGCGAAGGTCATCCTCCGCAGCTCCATCCATCACGTCATCCGCAAAGGTGGCGACGTGGACCGGCGCCTCGCGCGCAAGGTGCCGCAAGATGTGATACGAGCGGATCTTGTCGCCTCGGTCGGGCGGAAACGGAATGCGATGGGCGAGGAAGAGGATCTCCGACATCTCAGCCCAACCCTCGTGCGATCCACGGGCCTAAGCTGTTCGCTACGCGAAGCGGCAGGCGCTGCCACAGGGCAATCTGCAGGGCGTGTTTGGCGCTGGTCGGATCGGCGTCCCGTTTTACAGCGCCCGGCGCCGTCCAGACGGCGTAGCTGAGCGGCTCTGGCTTGAAGCCCCAGTTGCGCTTGAAGTGATAGGCTCCGCTATTTGTCTTCGAGCGGCCAAAGTCAAAGCGGGTGCACCCACGGCGACGGGCATGGGTCATCAACTCGAAATACATCCGGTCATTGGCCCGCAGCCGCCGGGCTTCCCGACTACCGCCGCCCCAGTAGGGCATCACAGCCCCCCTCCAATAGAGCGAAAGCACGCTGGCGACGGGTTGCCCCTGATGGCGCACGGTCAGAATGTCTGCTTCATCGCCGAAAGCGTCCAGCACGGCCTCGAACAACGAACGAGGAAAAACGGGGGTCCCAAGGTTGCGTACACTCTCCGCATAGACGGCATAGTGTGCTTCACGGTCGTCCGCGCTCGATCCTACGGTAACCGCCAGGTCACCCGCCAAGCTCTTGCGCACCTCCGCCCGCTGCTTGCGAGGGATAGCGAGAAGCTGCGCCTCGTCGTCAACAGCCAATTGCGCGACAAACCCGCAGTGAGATTCGGTGCGCAGAACCCAATCCGGATAGATCTCGGCGAACTTGCCGCCCCTGAGCTCGATTGTCGGGCAGGATCGGCTCTGCGCGAGCGTCTCAGCCGCAGCAAGCAGAGCCCTGCCTTGCTCACCATCAGACACGAGCGCCCCTCCATCGACGGCAAAGCCGGTGGAGACGAGCAGGCGCCCGAAAATGGGAGAGTGGATCTCGTTAAGAGGCAGCAAGCCGACGATGCTTCCACCACGCTGCGCAACCAGAGCCAGCGCGGCATTGCCAGTTCCTTGCTCAACCGCCTTGATCCACGCGGGTCGGTGGAACGGCGTGCCCTGCGGGTGCGCTGCAACGAAGCATTCAAGAGCGGCACAGAGCTCAGAGTCTGCGAGATCTGCAAGACCTATTGTCGTGCGACAAGGGGCGAACGGCGCGTTCATGCTGCCAGCGCAGATGTGCGCGGGGTCTCGCGCGCGGCCAGAGCATCCATGCGCCCCCACCTGAACTCACCGACGAGCTGCCGCAGCTTGTCTGCCATGCCGTGAAGATTGGTGTAATGGCGGAGGCGGGAACGAAGGGGCGCGTGCATGACGCGCGGCTGATCGGGATCGATTTCCCAAGGGTGGAAGTAGAAGACGGCGGGCCGATCTTCCGCATTCACTTGCCGGATCGCCCAGCGGGTGAACGCATAGGGCAGGACACGGAAAAAGCCCCCTCCTCCGGCCGCCAGCCGCCGCCCGGCGAAGAGCGCGGTGGTTACGGGGATCTCGACCAGCCCGCTTCCCGGCACAGGGTGGAAAGCAAACCGGGGCGCTCCCCGCCAGCCGTAGTGATCGTGCGCGACGGGAGCGACGCTGGAGGAATATGCATAGCCCTGAGCCGCCAGTTCCGTGTGAGCCCACGGGGTACGTGCATCGATCGAGAAGCTCGGAGCGCGATAGCCTGAGATCGCGACACCTGCTGCGTCCTCGATAGCCTTGCGGCTGATTGCAAGGTCGTGCGCGAACGCCGCGCGATCCATGCGAAACACGCGAGCATGATCCCAGCCATGGCTGGCCATCTCGTGCCCCTGCTCCACGATCCGGCGGATAAGCCAGGGATGTCGCTGCGCCACCCACCCAAGAGTGAAGAACGTGGCCTTTACGCCTGCCTCGTCGAAAAGGGAGAGAATGGCGTCGCAGTTGCGCTCCACCCGATCGGCAAGCCCGCTCCAGCTCTCACGATCGATCACCGTCTCGAAGGCGCCGACCTGGAACCAGTCCTCGACATCGACGGAAAGCCCGTTGATCGGCGCGAGCGGGTGCATCTCTTGCGTATTCCGGCTGACGTCAGGCTGCGGCTCGCAGAGCTTCGTCGCTCTCGATCCACTCGATGATCATCGTCAAAGCATGCCGAACCGTGCGATCCTGCTCCGAAAGCCGACTTTCGAGTTCCGCGATCTGCCGGCTGATGTCCGCCACCAACTCAGCAATGGCCGCTTGTTGAGCATCGTGGCGCTCATCTGCCGCGTTTGCGAGCTCGATCACCGCCTGCTGCAGCTCCTGAATCTGCGCGTCACGCTCCGCCAACATTGTGTCCAGCACAACGGGATCGATGGAACGCTGTCCCGAAGCATCCTGCTCTGGCGCCGCTTCCTGCGGCTTTGGCTTGCGTGCAAAATCTGCCCTCTCGGAAGGTGCCTGGGGGGAGACGATTGCGATCGACCCATCATCATTGAGCTCACCAAGGATCTGGGCGAGCATGGCTCCATCGATGTGCGAGCGCTCTTCCACCGCTCCTAGCAGCAGCAATCGGTTCAATGTCTGGTTGATACGGCGGGGGATGCCGCCAGTTGCAGCGTAGATCTCTGCAAAGAGACGTGCATCGAAGCTGGGGTTGCCCTGCCACCCTGCACGCTTCAGCCGATGCTCGATGTACGGCTGCACTTCCTTCGCCTGCATCGGCTCCAGGTGGTGCGCCGCGATCACGCGCTGGCGCAGTTGCTCCAGTTCGGGATGTTCGAGGAGCATCGCGCGAAACTCTGGCTGCCCCAGCAGCAAAGTCTGCAGCAGCGGGTGGGCGCCCAGTTGGAAGTTCGAGAGCATGCGCAGCTCTTCGAGCGCTTCGATCGAGAGGTTCTGCGCCTCGTCAACGATGAGCAGGCAGCGCCTGCCGCTCCGGGCTTCCTCGTGGAAAAAGTGCTCGATGGCGCCGAGTGCCGTCGCCTTGTCGTGCCCCGCCACTTCCAGGCCGAAAGTGCGTGCAACGACGTGGATGATCTCTTCGCCACCGAGAGAACTCGTCACCACATGGCCGGCGGTCAGGCGCGCGGAATCGATGGTCGACATGAGGTGCGCGACCAGCGTCGACTTGCCCGCGCCCACCTCGCCGGTGATCACGACGAAGCCCTCTCCCTGCGCCAGACCATAGCCCAGGTACGAGAGCGCCTTCCGGTGCGTGATGCTCTCGAAATAGTAGGCCGGATCAGGGGTAAGCTGGAAGGGCCTCGCTTCAAGCCCGTAGAATTGATCGAACATGAGTTGTCTCCTTCGGGCAATCAGAAGCTGTAGCGCACGCCCAGCAGGGCAGACGCGTTCCAGATGTCCACCAGCGGCTCGTCCTGCAGCAACCCATCGATACCTAGCGCTGCAGTCGCCCGCAGGCGAGCCGTCAGGATTCTATAATAGCTCGCGCTGGCGCCGATGGCGGTGACGTCGTCAAACAAGAGGTCCTCGCTGGAGAGCCACTGCGCATAACCGTTCGCGGCCCAGCCGGACTGCTGATCCAGACGCCCGCCGAGGAATGCCGTAAGCCAGTAGTTCTCATCGACAACGCCGTTCGCAGAAGCGAGGACAGTGTTGCGAGCGGCCAGGAAGTTGCGGCGGTCATAGCCCGCGCCCAGTCCGGCTGAGAGCGTGTTCAGCTGAAGCGTGTAATTTGCCGCCACGCCGCGAGCACGGAACGTTGCCGAGCGGACTGAGCCGAGCGCTCCTGCAAGACACCCGTTGCCGGACAGCGATGAAACACAGCCGCGCAATTCGCCCGTGATCGGATCGCGAACTGCCTCGAAATCCTCCGGCAAATCGTCGAGCAGCCGAGTGATCTGCCCACCAAAGCCCGCGACGTTGTCATAGACCGTTATGCTGAGCGTGCTGCGGTCGTTTGGCGCATAAGCGAACGTGCCTCCGAAGCTGGTCGATCCGTAGCGGCGGCCCACGTGTGCGGCCAGCGAGGTGCGGCGGCTGGGTCGCCACATCACGCCGACGTCCCAGATCAGCCCGTCAACATCGTACGCAATCTGGCGAGGAGAGCTCTCGTCCGTCACATAGCGGCCGTTGCCTGCAACGATCGGCGCACCGTTGGCATCACGAAGAGCGTCTCTGCTGGAAAGCTCCACGTTCTCGTAGCCGACGGCCCCCGTCACCTGCACAGTCCTGTTGACTGGAAGCGTGACGATCGCGCGAACCTGCATGTCGCGCACGCGCTGGTCGAGGTTGGAGACATCCTCCTGATAAACGCTCGCCGCCACGCCCACGCCAACCGGGGCTGCGACACCCGGCGCGACAGCCGCAGAGACATCGGCAAGCTGCACCACGCTCTCATCGAAGACATCCACCGAGCCGACGCCCGGCGCGACGGCGCCGATCTCCTGGTCTACTTTGGTATAGCCCGCTCGATAGTTCGCGGAGACAGCAACATCGCCCGCACGTGTTGCGAACGAAGGCCCGGCATAAGCGGAATAGACCGTGCTGGTCCCTTCGCCCACGCTTCCACCGCCGAACGTGCGCCCTCCGGCATCTCCGCTGGCGCGGGTGGCAAGTGCGCCCCCCTCAATGGTGAGACCCCGCGCGACAGTGGCGTAGCCGTTCACCAGTCCGCTGATCGTATCTCCATCGCCCGCCTGCTTGCCCCAGCCGAAATGATGTGCGTACCGCACGGACGCACTCACCGCGTTATTACGGCCCGACAGCGATGCGTCCGCTCCAACGGCCACTTGCGTGTAAGTGAGGATATCGTCGCCCGGAGACAGCTGGGCGTCCACAATCTGGTTGAGCTCTGCATAAGGGATGATCACCGCACGGCGCCCGCCCCGCGCCCCGCCCGGCCCTCGCTGCGACCTGCCGGAGTTCATGGATTGACCATCTACCCCTCCGGAAGCAGCTTCCCCTGGAGCGGCTGCCACATCGCCATAGGCAATGGACTGCGCTGTTGCGGCAACGGGAAAGCAAGAGCCGAGCGCAATCAGGGATGCTGCAGTCGCCCGCATGCCAGGAGTGGAGATCATTCGGAATACCCATAGTAGGAACCGAAGCGCCGACCGCTCGGGCTGAATTGAGCGGCGTTCAGCAGCAATTCCATGTTGGGGCAGGAAGAAAGAAGGGAGACTGCATCCTCCAGCGCCCCCTGTCCGGTGCTGTCTGCCCTGACGATCACCACAACCTGACCGACATGCTTCGCAAGCTCGGCTGCCGGCGATGCCGCCAAGGCAGGCGGAGAATCGAATATGACCGTTCGCTTGGGAGCATTCTGCGTGAGCCGTTCCAAGACGCGCTCGGTGCGCACCGAAGAGAGATATTCACTATCACTCGTACTGGTGTTGCCGGCCGGTAGCACCCAGAGCCCGGGTATGTCGGTCCCCAGCACCAGATCCGCCACATCAAGGGTCTCATCCATCAGCGCGTCCATCAGGCCAGGACCGCTCGGCAGGCCGAGAGCCGAAAGGATCGACGGCTTGGCGAAGTCCGCATCCACGAGCAGGACATCGCTGTCCCTCTCCGCGGCAATCGAGAGTGCAAGATTGACGGCACAGTATGTCTTGCCTTCCCCCGGATGAGGGGAACTGATCAGCACGCGCTGGTTCTTTGCCGTTGGCTCCTGCCGCATCAGTTGGGAGGCGCGAAGAAGCAACTGGCGTTTGACGATCCGGAACTCTTCGAGAAGCGCGGTGACCGAGCCTTCCGGATCGATGAAGCCATTTGCGCGCAGAAGCTCGCGATCAATCGGAGCCTGTTCGGCCGAGAACGAGGCAGGACGTACGGGAGCGATGTGGCTCCGATCCGGCAAAGGCTCGTCACCGTAGCTGTTCAGAGCCGAAGCCTTGGCTTCCTTCCTCTCGTGAGAAAGGCGCTCCGTCGCCCGCCTTGTGGCGGACTCCGGCGGCACCGGCACGGCTGGCGCAACGAAGCGGCGGAAGTCGAAGCGCTCTGCGGCCCGCTCGATCAGCGACGCCGAAGGTGCATCGTCATCTTCGCCTTGCGGTCCGCTTTGCGGAAGAGGGATCTTGGTGTGTTCAGTCATGCCAAATCCGTCCTCATGCCACCATGCCGCGCTGGATAAACTCGACGGCCAGCAGCAGCATGAAGAGCGCTCCCAGAGCGGCGGTGCCGCCGAACCAGAGCTTCAATTGCTTGCGACGAAGCTGCCGCGCGGTGTCGGTCAAGTTCTGGGAAATCGCGCCCAGCACAGGGAGCCCGGTCGTCCGCTCCAGCGAAGCGGTTGTCGCAAAAGTCGAACGCAGCTTGCTGATGCCGAATGCAGCGCCTGCCCCGCCGCCAAGCCCTACCAGCAGCACGCCGAGCAGAAGGAGAGGTCTGTTAGGCGCCACGGGCGCGCGGGGTGTCGTGGGGGGATCGACGATCTCGAACTTCACGGCCTCCCGCTCCGTCTTGATCTCTCCGCGCAGCCGCAATTCCTCTCGATCCTGCAGGAGTTTGTCATACTGCTGACGGAGCACATCGTAGTCGCGGTTGATACGTTGCGCCTCGGCCGCCGCTTCCGGATTGTTGAGTGTCAGAGCAGTCAGCTGCGCGAGATCGGTCTGCAAGGCCGCCTTGCGTGTTGCGAGAGCCTGAGCGGTCGCCTGCCGATCCGCACGGATGGACTGGAGCGAGCTATAGGCGGGATTGGGGACGCCGCCACCGCCAGCCGCCTCCTGCGCCGCCGGGGACTTCAGAGCGGCCACCTGATTGCGGGCGGCGATCACGTCCGGATGGTTTTCGGTTAGGCCGCGTGCGCGCATCGCGCCAAGATCGGCCTCTGCACGAGCAAGCGCCGCCGAGGCGCTTCCCGCAGCTCCGGGCATCGTGCGCGGAGTGCCTGCAATTTGTCCGTCGACAGCGGCCAGCGCGCTCTGCGCGGCTGCGAGGTCCGCCTCTACGCCCCGCAGTTCGGCGCGGGTAGCCTCCATCCGCTGGGCATTCGCCGCGCCCCCGTGGATCATCTCCGGATGCGCCTGCTCGAAGACGCTCCGGCGCTGTTCCGCTGCTTCCAGTTCCTTCTCGCGCTGCGCGAGCTGAGCGTTCACGAACTCAAGCGTCTCGGTCATCTCACCGCGGTTGCCGGCAAGGTTCTCCTCACGAAAGATGTCGATGAGCTTCTGCGCGATCTGCTGTGCGACCTTGGCGTTCTCTGCGTCGGAGAATGAGCCTTCGTTCGAGACCGCCTGAATGTTGAACAGGTTGTCCTGCTCGCTCACCACTTTGATGTTGCCGGCCAGCCGCAGAACCGCGGCCTCCATCGCTTTGGGCGATTCGATGGTATCTCCCAGCTGTGTCGAGCGGATCACCTTCTCCAGATTGACTGCGCTCGTCAGGGTTTGGCGGATCCGCTCTATGTCGCGCTTGCGATCGGCCACACCGATGCCGACCTGCTCCGCGAGGGCATCATCAAGCTGAATGAAGATCCGCGCCTGCGATTCATAGCTGTTCGGGATCAGCGCCACGACCAGCCAGCCCAGCAGACAGATGGCCCAGGCCACTGCAAGCGCGAGCCAGCGCCGTTGCCAGACGCTGTGGATTGCAGCCAGCGCTTCTTCGTAGATCGAGTTCACCGGTTCGCCCCCTTGCCCCTGCTTTGCCGCATGCTCAGAACATGCTTTCGGGGATGATGATGACGTCGCCGGGGCTCAGCATAACGTTGGCCTTGCTGTCGCCTTCCTTCAGCAGATCACCCAGGCGCAACGCGTATTCGCGCTGCTTGCCGGTCGTCTTGTCGAAGCGGATGAGGCGCGCCTTGTTGCCGGCCGCATACTCCGAGAGCCCGCCCACCGCGATCATGGCGTCCAACAACGTCATGTTGGCGCGATAGGGTATCGACGCGGGCTTCTCTGTCGCGCCCACGACCCGCACCTGCTGGCTGAAAGTGCCTGCGAACTTGTCGATAATGACGGAGACCAGCGGCTCCTGGATGAATTGCGAGAGCTGGAGGCGGATATCCTCCGCCAGCATCGTCGGCGTCTTACCGACCGCCGGCATGTCCGTGATCAGTGGCGTCGTGATACGGCCATCAGGGCGGACTTGAACCTTCGCTCCGAGTTCGGGATTGCGCCACACGAAGATCGTAAGTTCATCCAGGGGTCCGATGACGTACTCTTCACCCGGCCCCTCTTGCATCGCAACGAAAGACGCGGGCGGAAGCTGCGGCCCCGGATTGCCTGCACATCCTGTCAGGACCAAGCTGACAGTCGCGCTGCCGGCCAGGAGACGAACGAGGCGTAGGTTCAGCATGACACATCCCTGTTGATCCAGACATCTCGGCAAGACGCCTCAGGCGCTGCCGAGGTCTGGCTGATCTGAGCCTCCGCTATCGAGAAAAAGGGTGAATATAGTGTTAGGGCAATTGCCGATCTGCAGCCCAGTCCCGGATCGGCACAGCGGCAACGGCAGGAGTAAAGAGCAGTCGCCGTATAATACTATGGCCGAGTGAGTAATTCCGCCTCGAAGCTATACCAGCAACTCGGCGGCAGGCCCCTGCCCCAGGAATGATGCGGGGCTTGCACTCGCTCCGTAAGCCCCGGCGCAGAATACCGCTACCAGGTCACCAACGTCGGCGCGTGGCAAGCCGGCCTTATCGGCAAGCCGGTCCAGCGGCGTGCAAAGACATCCAACGATGCTCGCCTCCTCCTCGACCGGCGCGTCGTACCGCGTCGCGATGGCGGCGGGATAGTTGCGGCGGACGACTGTGCCAAAGTTGCCTGATGCTGCGAGCTGATGATGCAGGCCGCCATCCGTAACCAGAAACACCTCGCCATGGCTCACTTTGCGATCCACAACACGGGTGACATAAACCCCTGCCTCGCCGACAAGATAGCGCCCCAGCTCTATGCAGAACTCGGTGCCCTGCAACTCTTCGGGAAGCGCCGCGAACCGCTCTTCCAATCGCTGGCCGATCAGAGCGAGATCGGCGGGTGCATCTCCGGGGAAGTATGGAATGCCGATCCCGCCGCCGAGATTGCAGTGCGGAAGCGGCTCCCCGCTTTCACGCGCCAAGCGTGCCGCGAGCTCCAGGGCCTGAGCCTGCGTATCGGCGATAGCCTCCGCATCGAGAGCCTGGCTGCCTGCGAAGATGTGGTAGCCGCGCCATTCGGCCCCCGCTTTCACAATCTCCCGCGTCAGCGCCGGCACCCGCTCTGCGTCGAGCCCGAATGGCTTGGCCCCACCCCCCATCTTCATGCCCGACCCCTTCAGGTCGAAATCCGGGTTGACGCGAATTGCGAGGCGCGGGGCGCGTCCGAGAACCTCTCCGATCGACAGCGCGCGCCTCGCCTCGGCCTCGCTCTCGCAGTTCAACGTCACACCCGCGGCAACTGCCGCTTCCAGTTCGCGGTCGCGCTTGCCAGGGCCGGCGAAGCTTACCCGGGCGGCATCAATCCCGGCGTTCTGCACCATCGCCAGCTCTCCGCCCGAGGCAATGTCGAACCCGTCAACCAGATCCGAGAACAGCTTCAGCACCGGCGCGAACGGGTTGGCCTTCACCGCATAGTGCAGCGCCAGCCGCTGCGGCATAGCCTCGCGCAGCTGGGCGACACGCGCGCGGATCATGTCGGCGGAGTAAAGGAACAGCGGCGTTTCGCCTGCTTGCTCCACCCAATCCGTCACAGGACGTCCGCCCAAGGAAAGGATACCGCCGCTTGAGGAAAACCCCTGTGGGATCGGCCCAAGCGGCTTCATGCGACAAGCTCCGCCGACACCTGCGCCAAGAGCGCGACGCGGTCGATCTTGCCGTTCGGTCCAATCGGCATCACCTCAAGCCAGTGGATCGAGCGGGGCTGCATGAAGTTCGGCAGGTCCTGCGAGAGGCGCCGGGGCAGCTCGGAACTGACATCTTGCGCTTCAGGAGCGACGCGGACGGCGAGATGGACCGCCTGCCCCAACCGCTCGTCTGGAACACCAAGAGCCGCCGCCTCGGCGACCAGTCCGGTGGCCAGAGCCACCTCTTCAATCTCTTGTGGGCTGATACGATTCCCCGCGCTCTTGATCATCGCATCGCGCCGTCCGACGAAGTACAGTAAACCATCGGCATCGCGCTTCACCCGGTCGCCCGACCACACAGCAATGCCGCCGTACTGCGACGCAGTTGGCGCTGGCCGGAAGCGCTCTGCCGTGCGCTCCGCGTCCTGCCAATAACCTTTCGCCACCAAGGGCCCGCAATGAACCAGTTCGCCCTCCTCGCCGTCGGCGGCAATGTCCCCGCGATCATTGATGACCAGAATCTCCGCATGCGGAATCGCCCTTCCCATCGAAGTGGGATGTGCGTCCACGAGGGACGGTTCCAGATACGTTGAGCGGAACGCCTCCGTCAGTCCGTACATGGGAAACAGACGAGCTTCAGGAAACAACGAGCGCAAGCGCCGCACGAGATCTGACGTCAACGCTCCACCGCTGTTGGTCAGCCGCCTTAGCCGGGCCGCAGTGTCAACTCGCCAATCCAACTCGCTAAGCTGAACCCAAAGGGGAGGTACCGCGGCCAACGTGGTGACCGCATGCTTCTCAACAGCCTTCATCACGTCACGGGCAACCAGATAGTCGAGCGGAACAACACAACCGCCCGCGAACCAGGTACTCAGGAGTTGATTCTGCCCGTAATCAAAAGAAAGTGGCAGGACCGCCAGCGTCCGGTCTTCATCACGCAGGTCCAAATAGGCCGCGACACTCTCCGCGCCGAGCCACATATTGGCGTGGCTGAGCATCACTCCCTTCGGGCGCCCCGTTGATCCGCTGGTATAAAGGATCGCGGCAAGCTCGTGAGGATCCGCATTCGAAGGCGGAAGACTGCGCCCGAGATCTACGGCTTGCTCAAGGGCAGACACATCCTCCGCAATCGTGCAGCCCGGCGGAACGTCGCCATCCTCCAGCGTCCTTAGCCGAGCGGGAGTGGCGATCAGCAGACGCGCGCCACTGTCAGCCAGGATGTGCGCCACTTGCGTGCGCTTCAGGACCGGGTTGATCGGCACATGGACCAGCCCCGCGCGCGCGGCTGCGAGCGGCATCAGGCAGGTCAACTCCCCCTTGGCAGCCCAAGTCGCAACACGCGCACCCTTTTCATGCACCTGTTCGGACAACCAGCCAGCCAGCGTGGCGACACGCGTTCTTAATGTCTCGAAGCTAATCGTGCCCTCTCGCAGCACCAGTGCAGGCGCTTCAGCCCTTCCTCGCTCGGCGAGATGGTCGAGCGTTCGGATCGGGCTCTGCGCAGACATTGAAGGCAACTCCAGGGCGGGGTCGAGTGATCAGCGTCAATTATCACGACGATCTTAAGGAAGTGCAATCCGACGGTGCGCTGTCATGGTTGCTTTCTGACAAAGTGCAAACGGCTCCTTTCGACAGGCTCGAATGGTGGAGCCTGCTCGCGCAGCATTGTGCCCTTAAGCCTCTGCTCGTGGTGGCTCGTGATAGCTCCGACACAGTCGTCCTCCCTCTGGCCGGGGGAGGAGTGCATCTCACGCAATTGTCTAACTGGTATACGTTTCGATTTCGTCCGATCCTCTCCCCCGGTGCAGACTCCGCCGCTCTACTCCTCGCGATGGCTGACAGTCTTGCGGGTAGAACCAGCCGCATCACCCTTCATGGACTTCCTGAAGCAGACGCCGACCTGATCGCGCGCAGCTTTCGCTCGGACGGCTGGATCGCGTTATGCGCACAGTGCGACGTCAATCACGTTCTCGCGCTTGAAGGACGCGACTTCGAGGCGTTTCTGGCCGGGCGCCCCGGGCGGCTTCGCACGACCCTCAAGCGCAAGTCCGGCAAGGTCCGCACACAGGTTCTCCCATATTTCGACGACGCACTCTGGTCCGCCTACGAGGATATCTACGCCGAGAGTTGGAAGCCTGAAGAAGGCTCTCCCGCCTTCCTTCGCGCCTTCGCCAGAGCCGAAGGCGCTGCCGGGCGCCTCAGGCTTGCCGTGGCGAATGATCTCGATGGGCGCGCCGTGGCTGCACAGATGTGGACGGTCGAAGGAGGAACCGCCTTCATCCACAAGCTGGCTCACCGCGAAAGCGCCAAGGCACTCTCACCCGGATCGGTGTTGAGCGCTGCGTTGTTCCGCCACGTCATCGACGTCGATAAAGTGGACATGGTCGACTTTGGCACCGGTGACGACGCCTACAAGCGGGACTGGATGGAACAGGTGCGCCCACGCTGTCGGCTCGACCTGATACGTCCTCGGTCGCCTCGAAACTGGCCCATTCTGATCCGGCACGCAGCAGCCTCGCTTGCCGCACGTGCGAAGCGGGGCTAGAGCCCGGCTGCCTATTTCATTTGCCTACCGCCGAGGCCCCTATGTCCGATGACACCGATCTGCTGCTGCGCCGAATTCTCACGGATGTTCTCGGCCTCAAGCAGAACCAGGCCTCCGAATTTACTGAGGACACCGGCCTTTTCGGCCATTTGCCAGAGTTGGACTCGATGGCCGTGGCGGGACTTCTCACCGAACTGGAAGACCGCCTCGACATCGTGATCGATGATGATGAGATCGATGGTGAAATGCTAGAGACCTACGGCGGCCTTCTCGCTTTCGCGAAAGCGAAGCGCGAAGAGGCATAGACGCAGGAGTGACCCCTCTCCTTTGGCCCTGCCCTCTGCCTGGCGGCGCCATTGCCGAAGAGTACGCGCTTACCTTCGATCGCGGCCGTGCAAAGCGGCTTCTGATCGTACCTGCCCTCTTCGATGAGGCGAACCGCTTGCGGCGCTTCACGGTCGAGGTCATGCGCCGTCTGGACGGTGCCGGCATAGACGCCTTCCTACCGGACTTGCCGGGCACTAACGAGAGTTTGCAATCGCTGACGGTGCAGGAGCCGCATGATTGGGCCGATGCCATGGCCGCAGCTTCGCATCACTTCGGCGCCACTGCCGTCCTCGGGATGCGAGGCGGCTGCTTGTTCACGCCCTCTATGCAGCAGGTCCTCCTTTACGCTCCGGTGAAAGCATCCGCGCAGCTTCGACAGATGCTGCGTGCGCGTATGCTCGCCTCACGCGAGATTGGGCGCGAGGAAACGCGTGACGGGCTGATGGCTTTGGGGCTCGCAATCGGCATCGAACTGGCAGGCTATCAGCTTAGCGCTGAATTCATCCGGCAGTTCGAACCGCTCACACCGCGCGAGGACGGGGTCGAGATTGCACAGGAGACCGTTGGCGGTTCCGGACTCTGGCTGCGCGCCGAACCCGGCGAAAGCGCGGAGCAAGCGGATGCTCTTGCCGCCGCGGTCCTGGTCGCACTCTCATGACGACGCGGCGCCACATCAGTTTTCCGTGCGGCGCCGACCGCCTCGCCGGCACTCTCGATGGCAGTACGACAGCTCAATCCCGCGAAACCGGGCTCTTGCTGGTCTCGGGCGGCAACGAGATTCGGTCGGGAGCATGGGCCGGACAAGCCCAGCTTGCTGCGCGAATCGCCGCCGAGGGCTACCCTGTCCTGCGTTTCGACCGCCGTGGCTGCGGGGATAGCGAGGGGTTCAACGGCGGCTTTCAAACAAGCGGTCCTGACATCATCGCCGCCCTTACTGCGTTCCGCCGAGAGCAACCGCAGCTAGGCCGGGTCATCGGCATGGGCAATTGTGACGCGGCGAGTGCGCTGATGCTTGCAAGCGGAGCAGGATGCGATGGATTGATCCTCTCCAACCCTTGGACTTTCGATAACAATTCACCCGAAGATTCGCCGCCGGCAACCGTCCGCAGCCACTACCGCAACCGCTTGAAGGACTTGGGCGCTATCAAGCGACTGTTCACGGGGAAGGTTGCCATTGCCCCCCTGCTCAGCAGCCTCGTTTCCGCGGCAAAGCCGGTCTCCGCTTCGGGAAGCCTGACGCAGGAACTTGCCACAGGTCTGGCGAGGTTCAAGGGCCGCGTGCGCTTCCTGGTCGCAGCCCGCGACCGGACCGGCCAGGCTTTCATGGCGCGCTGGGACGACGATGATGGCCGCATCCATGTGTGTCCGAATGCCACTCACAGCTTCGTCGAGCCCCACGCACGCGAATGGCTGATCGCCAACACACTTGAGGAGCTGCGGCGCCTCTCCTGACGGACGCCTCAGTCCCCTACTTCACTGGCCGGATTCGTGCTGGCGTTCGTGTCTCCTGGTGCCGCCTCTTCCACACCAACCGCCTCACCCAGGCCACCGGCCAGACCGTACACGGCCAGGATTATGAGCAGTGCGATGAGGATGGCAGGCAACAGCCACACCTTCCTGTCTCGCTTGGGCAATCCATGGTCATCCCGATCCGCCATGTGTCGTCTCTCCTCGTACCAGCGTTCCCTTGTTAGCGAGCAACTCAGGCGCCGCTCCCTGGTTCCGCAGGTCCCAACAGGAGCGATCGGAGGATGTATGCAGCCGTACTACTCCGCCACGACAGCCTCGGCAGCTTCCGCGAAGCCCCTTGCGGCAAGGTATCGCTCAGCATCAAGCGCAGCCATACAACCCGTTCCGGCAGCCGTTACGGCCTGCCGATAGGTGTGGTCCATCACATCCCCGCACGCAAAGACGCCGGGGACCTTGGTCTTGGGAGTGCCGGGCTCGACGATAAGGTATCCGCTCTCATCGGTATCGAGCTTGCCCTCGAACAAGGATGTCGCGGGCGCATGGCCGATCGCGACGAAAGCCCCGTCGGTGGTGATCTCGCTCTCTTCCCCGCTCTCGGTGTCGATCAAAACCACCGCGCGCAGTTCCCCGCTCTCCGCATCGGCGACGAAGCGTTCAACTCGCTTGTTCCAGACAACCGTCACATTCGGATGCGCAAAGAGGCGATCCTGCAGGATCTTCTCGGCACGCAGGGAATCACGACGGTGGATCAGGGTTACGTCCTGGGAATGATTGGTGAGGTACAGCGCCTCTTCGACGGCTGTATTGCCACCGCCGATCACGACGACTTTCTTGCCCCGGTAGAAAAAGCCGTCACAAGTCGCGCACGCTGAAACACCCTTCCCCGAAAGCTCCATTTCACCTGGGACGCCCAACCACTTTGCCTGCGCGCCGGTAGCGATCACCAGTGTATCGCCTTCGTAAACATCACCGCCGTCGCCGATGGCGCGGAATTTCGGGCCTTCAAGCTCGACCGAGACGATCGTATCCCACATCATCCGAGTTCCGACATGGACGGCCTGCGCCTCCATCTCCTGCATCAGCCACGGCCCTTGGATCACGTCCCGAAAACCTGGGTAGTTCTCAACATCCGTGGTGATGGTTAGCTGCCCGCCCGGCTGAAGCCCTTGCACGACGATCGGCTGCAAGCCCGCGCGCGCACCGTAGATGGCGGCGGACAGTCCGGCAGGGCCGGAGCCGATGATGAGCATGCGGGTGGTGTGCGTAGCCATGTAATACCTCCGGCGGGCGAGATAGAGACCCTCGCCCCCTTTTGCCAAGCTCGGCAGCATGAAGGAATAGCTTCATCCCCGGAAAGCCAGTCTGTGGGAGCGCGCTCCACGGCAGGCACCCACATCGTCGGGGGCGTCGTTTCTGCTATCGGTCAGCGGCCCGATTGACCTGTGAGCCTCTCGCCGTCACCATCCGCGCTTATGGAGAGCTTTCCCGGACCCACTTCGAACCGCTTTGTCTCACAGCGGCTGCGCCTCAATTATGTCGACTGGGGGAACCCGGACGCACCACCACTCATCCTGCAGCATGGCGGGCGCGACCATTGCCGCAGCTGGGACTGGGTTGCACAGGAATTGCGCCACGACTGGCACATCATCGCCCCGGATCTGCGCGGCCATGGCGACAGTGAATGGTCGCCGGAAGGCCACTACGGCATGGACGCCTTCGTCTATGACTTCGCACAACTCGTCCACACCCTCGGTTACGAACAGGTCACCATTGTTGCGCACTCGCTGGGCGGCAACATCGCGACCCGGTTTACCGGGCTCTATCCCGAGAAAGTCCGAAAGCTGGTCAACATTGAGGGACTTGGCCCCTCACGAGAACTCCAGCAGCAGTTGGAGGGTGGCAGCACGTCCGCACGATTGCGGCGCTGGATCGATGAAAAGCGCGCCGCGGCCGGACGTACGCCCCGGCGCTACCCAACGTTGCGGGATGCCTACGAACGGATGAAGACGGAGAACGCGTTTCTGACCGACGAACAGGCGCGACATCTCACCATCCATGGCGCCACGCGCAATGAGGATGGCACCTGGAGCTGGAAGTTCGACAACTACCTGAACGTGTGGACAGCGGCGGACATGGCGTTCGACGAAAAGGCGAAACTCTGGTCAGTGATCACCTGCCCGGTCCTGCTTCTTTGGGGCAAGAACAGCTTCGCCGCGAGCCCTGCCGGCGATGGCCGTCTCGATTACTTCAGCAATGCTGTACTAAAAGAGTATGAGAACGCAGGTCATTGGCTGCACCACGATCAGTTCGATCGCTTCATGCAGGACATAACTGAATTCCTCTGAGAAGGCTGCGGGAGAACCGCGCCATTCGGCAGTGCTCCGTTCAAGCAACCACGGCGTCGCGCAGCTTTGCGCAAACCGCGGGTCCGGCTCCCAGAGCGTCGCTCATATAGCTGTCTAGCGAACCGTACTCCGCCTCGATGGCTAACAGCGCAGTTTCGAGGTATTCGGCCTCAACTCCCATGAGGACCCGAAGCGCCGCCTCATCGATTTCGCCAGCCATCGTGCGGATCGTTGCAGCTCCCGCTGCAATGCGCGCCTCCACGTCGCCCGCCGTATTGGTCAGCAGATAGTCTTCCAAAACATCGTCGCGATGAACTCCTGCAGCAAACTGCACCATCGCGACGGCAAGCCCGGTCCGGTCCTTGCCCGCCATGCAGTTTACAAGTGTCGGCCCCTCTCCCGACGCAACGGCAGTGATCAGCTGCGCCATCATCGCCTGCAACTCCGGACGAAAAGCAATTTTCGTGTAGTTTTGCAAAAGGCCTTCGCGCGTACTCTCCGCCGTGCGCTGCCGGGTCACTCGTGCGGCGGCAATATGCGGCGCGCTGTGCTCTGCAGGGTCGGGCGCATGGACCACGCGCGCAGCGAAGGAAGCAGGACGACGACAGGGATGGCTCGCACGCTCCCGATGAGAGCGGAGGTCGAACACAGCAACCAGCCCTAGGGAACCGATCCGCTCCAGGTCGGCCTCGCTTGCGCCATGGTGCTGGCCAGAGCGCCACAACACCCCACGACGTAGCCGCCCTCCTCCTGCGGTCGAATAGCCGCCGTAGTCTCGAAAGTTGTGCACGCCCTCAAGGGCCAGCACTCTGTCCTCGCTCATCCGACCACCGCTCTTGTCCACCTCAGACCCAGTATCCACAGGACCACTCCATTGTGAACACCGATCAGCGGCAGTAGGTCAAGTCGAGAGCAACAAGAACGCCTCGTCGGCTAGAGAATAAATGCCAGACCAATTGCGGCCCAACAACTAGCGCTGAAGCCAAGAGCGATGACAAGCCCCCGCGGGTTATGCAGTTCGCCCTTGGCCCCCACGACCTCTGGGCCGTGAAGGACAGATATTCTCTCCTGAAGGGCGACAACCTCTGCCTTCCGACCCAGGACTCTCAATTCACCGCCTCTTTTCATGCCGCACCCTCTGGAACGCTTGTCTATCCTTGTTTTTCTGAACAAACGTGAGCGGGTCAGGTTCCTTGTAGGTGGCATGATCGCCGCTGTTCAGGGCGACATTCTGCAACTGAAGGCGAGACACGGCAAGGGAGCATGGGAAGCGGTTCGTCAGCTTTTTGGCAGCTGCTTCGATGTTCTTATTCTCAAGCGCCTAACCATTGTGGATCACGCCTCTCGAACACGGAGGCCACCCCTTCAGCGTAGTCCCGCGTGGGCTTCAGGGCGGACTGCGCAGCATGTTCCTGCCGCATCGCTTCGACGACTGCATCCGCGAAGCCAGACGTGAGAGTGGAGCGTACTGCGCTCAAGGCCAGGGGTGCGTTGAACGCTATCTCCCGGGCCATGCGCCGGGCGCCCTCGCGCTCCTCACCCTCGCCGACAAGGCGATCCACCAGTCCCCATGTAAGCGCATCCGCAGGCTTCACCCGCTCGGCTGAGAGCATCATCCATGAGGCACGTTGCGCACCGATGAGCCTCGGCAGCGTGTGCGTCAGCCCAAATCCGGGATGGAACCCCAACCGAACGAAGTTGCTGGAGAGCCTTGCCCCAGGACCTGCGACGCGAAAATCGGCAGTGAGCGCAAGTCCGAGACCCGCTCCGATCGCCGCGCCTTGGACAGCGGCTATCATTGGTTTGCGACGCCTGAATATGCGCTCGGCCTGCGTATAGAGCCCGCCGATCGCGTTCATCCCCTGCTCACCAGTGATGCTCTCGTCCCCGGCCAGATCGGCACCGGCACAGAATGCCTTCCCCACAGACGAGAGCACGGTGCAGCGTACCTGCGGCTCTGCATCCAACGCTTCCAGCGCGTCTGCAATGCCGCGCAACAGTTCCGGGCAAGCGAAGTTGTGCGGTGGTTTGGCGAAGCGGACCTCTCCAATCTCGCCGTCTATGCTGACTTGAAGATCGATCGTCATAAAAAAGTGTCCCTTTCCGCTTCCGCCTTGCGTCTTTTCAGCGACTCGTGCGTTGCCCGCGTGACCGTTCCCGTGGCGAGGCGCTTTGCAGCATCAGAAAACTAGATCCAAGGCCGAGCAGTCTCGGTTAACGCGCGCGACTGGCCCGCTAAAGGGTACGCACGGTCCATTTAGATCATAGCTGAGCCTCACGGTTAACACGGCTCTCAGTGACAGGAAATACGGGGCTCACGTGCGATCAGAGGTGTCGAGAAAATTGAGGCTTGTTAACTTTTATGGCGCTATGCCTTCAGTCATGCCGCATCGCACAACGCCCTCCCGAATGGCTGCCTTGCCCAAGCGCAAGGCCCGAGGGCATCGGGATTCGATGGCATCGAGCGAGCACTCTGTCACAGGTTTCGGCACTCTCCGCAGTCGGATTGCTGGCGCACTGGCAGTTGTGTTCTTCTTCCTTGTCGCGACTCTGCTGGTTCTCCTCGCCGCGGGTTTCGCGACGATAGACATCTCGCTCAGCAGCGGAATGGGCATTGCGTCGGCAGTGCTGATCGCGACTTTGTTCGCGCTTGAACTCGTCCTCGTCATCGTCTTCGGACTGGCACTTGCCCGGACGATCACGCGGCCGGTGGCCGACCTGATTCGAGCCACACGCCACATTGCAAAGGGGCGTAAGACCCGGTTGCCCGTGGGGTCGGGCGATGAGTTCGGTCGCCTTGCCGAGAGTTTCAACGCCATGGTGGATGCAATCGAAGCGCGCGAACAGCGTATCGCTCACGCCGCTCTCCACGATGGTCTGACCGGCCTGCCTAACCGGCAGTACTTCGTGGAACAGCTCGAGCAGGCGCTGCAGCGTCGCCAGCCGGACGAGCAGGTTCTCGTAGCATACATCGACCTCGACGACTTCAAGATGGTGAACGATACGCTCGGCCATGCGGCAGGAGACAAGCTGCTGTGCGACGTCTCAGCACACCTCCGGTCGAGCCTCCCTGAGGCACTCGTCGCGCGGCTTAGCGGTGACGAATTTGCGGCAATGATACACGGCTTGGCTGCGGACGCGGACGTCGCCAAATTCGGCGCAAGGATTCAGAGTTGCTTCGCGCAAGATATTATTCTTGCGGGTCGCAGAGCGGAAGTCGCTGCAAGTATCGGCATTGCGGTAGGGCCGAACGACGGATTGGACGCGACGATATTGCTGAAGAATGCGGATCTCGCGCTCTACCGGGCCAAGCAGCAGGGCAAGGCGGGCCATCACTTCTTCGAACCCTCGCTGGACGAACGCGCGCGCCATCGCCGTCAGTTGGAGGCGGACTTACGGGAGGCGATCCGTGCGGGCGCTTTCGAGCTGCATTTTCAGCCGCTTTACAGTCTCACGGAAGAGCGGCTGACGGCCTTCGAAGCACTGGTGCGCTGGCCTCATCCACGGCTCGGCCTGATCGGACCGGCCGACTTCATTCCACTTGCAGAAGATACAGGGCTCATAGCCGAAATCGGCGAGTGGGTTATGCATGAAGCCTGCGCGCAGGCTTCCTCGTGGCCCGAACCCCTGGCGGTCGCCGTCAACCTGTCATCGCGGCAATTCCTGAGTCCTGCGCTGCCGTCCATGGTCGTCAAGGCGCTTGCTGCCTCCGGCCTTCCCGCCCAGCGTCTCGAGGTAGAGATTACCGAGAGCGCACTCGCGTCCAACGTTGAGAAGACGCTTGAGACCCTTCATGCTCTGCAAGGCCTCGGCGTGCGTATTGCGCTGGATGATTTCGGCACTGGCTACTCCTCTTTAAGCCACTTGCGACTGTTCCCGTTCGACAAGCTCAAAATCGACCAGAGCTTCGTGCGCGACCTTGCTCGCGAAACCAATGGCCATGCGGTGATCCGCGCCATCATTACATTGGCCGAGGCACTTGGAATTGAGACGCTGGCGGAAGGCGTGGAAG
The DNA here is from genome assembly GCF_040813635.1 of Novosphingobium rhizovicinum. Classification (NCBI taxonomy): domain Bacteria; kingdom Pseudomonadati; phylum Pseudomonadota; class Alphaproteobacteria; order Sphingomonadales; family Sphingomonadaceae; genus Novosphingobium; species Novosphingobium rhizovicinum. Next base: position 238,345 of record NZ_JBFNXR010000054.1, read on the forward strand.
AGGCCTCGCAATTGGCCGTTCTGCGGCAAGAGGGTTGCCGCCAGATCCAGGGTTTTCTCCTCAGCCGGCCTATCGTCGGAACCGAGGTGTCTCACTTCATCGCGGACCGGGGTTCCCGCACCGAGGTCATCCGCCTGCGCGCATGACTCGCACACGCCACAGAGCACCTCAGGCAAACCCACAACGACAGTAAGCCGGCTCTGCCCACTCGGGCACGGCGGGAACGGCTGAGCCTTCCAACGGCTTTGGTCCTTGCCGGTTTTGCCAAACGCAAGGAGCGATCAGATGACCCTCAAAAAGGGCGACGCGGTGGAGTGGAACACCAGCCAGGGCACCACGCATGGAACGGTCCAGAAAAAGCAGACTTCCGACACCCACATCAAGAGCCACAAGGTCTCGGCTTCTAAGGATGAGCCTCAGTACATCGTAAAGAGCGACAAGTGCGGTGCCCTTGCTGCTCACAAGCCTGAGGCTCTGCGCAAGCGCTGACACCTCCTCACAGAGGGCACCTTGCAGATGTTGCAGTGCCTGGGGTTTGGTTCTCTTCGTACCACAGCGCGGTCAAAGGTTGGCGTTTATCCCGAAGTTCACCCGAGGTTGCCGATCGCCAGTGTCGTAGCGTGGTCCGGTCAGCGGCTGCGCAACTTCGAGCGACACATTCAAGGTGTTCCGCAGACCGAGGCGCAGGCCTCCTCCGGCAGAAGCAAGACTTCCACCGCCGAAGCCATCGTCGAGATTGGAAACCTCTCCGGCGTCCGCGAAACCGTAGACCTGAGCGCGCTTGAGGAAACCCGGCGGCAGATTGAAATCGTAGCGAAGTTCGGCGTACCCCATCGCGCCGCGGTCGCCCAAGCGCTCGCTCCAGTCATATCCCCGCAGATACGCTCCACCGCCTAGCCCAAGTTCCTCCCCGACCAGCAAGGATTCGCTGGCGAGTTGCCCGCTCGCTGAAACCTGAAGGCTGACACGCGGCACCAACTCCCCGGTCCACTGCCCCCAGAGACTCAAGGATGTGAATGTGCCGTCGGCATCGTAGCGCGATGCCAGGAGGTTGCGCGCTTCGGTGGCATCGAACAGGTCCAAGCCCCGGGAGACGACGGCGCCCCCGCGGATTCTTCCACCCAGCGCATTATGATAGCCATAGGCTCCGAGGCGAAGGACCGTGGTGCGATCACGCCGGAAGAGCCTGCCTGAGCCGGTTTGCTTGAGCCGATTGACCTCGAGATTTGCGGTCAGCCAGAGACTGGACTGCCGCGTCCGGTGCACTGGTTGCAGCAAACCGATGTTGGCGCTCCAGGCGCGACCCTCAATATCGTATTGGGACAGATAAGCCCCAGGACGCACAAGCGAATACGAGAACGAAGCCGTGGCCTCTGTCCCGCTGGCGTTCAGTCGTTTTTCGTAGCGGACGCGCCCGTACTGCAGTTCGCCGGGCTCGAAACTCGTGCCAGCGTAACCAAAGGTCACAGAATCGTCTGCATCAAGCAGTTGCGACAGCACGGCGGAGATGTAGACCTTTTCCCGGCCGATCGGCCGAGTACCATCGTTGCGCAGACTCACATCCGCCGAGGCCCTGTCTTCCGTCACCTCAACCACAAGCACGCGCTGGCCATTCTCCCGAAGGAGTCGGGAACGACCGATCTGAATGCCGTCGATGTCGTCCGCGAGAAGCAATGCACGCTCAAGCCGCTCCAGCTTCACAGGGCCTTCAGTGAGCCCTGCGAGAGCCGCTTTGACCGCAGTGTTCTGGCTACCGTCCAGGCGGACAGCATCCACCCGCCCCTCGTCGAGCAAGACGGTGAGTACGCCCAGGCTCAGGCGTTGCGGTGCGATCTGAGCGGTAGCGAAAACGAAGCCCCGATCGCGCGCACGCTGAGCCAGGCGATCGGTCAGGACCGCAAGGTCATTCGGCCCGGCAGTCTTGCCCACGTAGTCCGAGATAATGTCGGCAAATTCGCTCGGCTGAAGGCTCTCCAGGCCGGAGATGGAAACGGCGCCTATAAGGATTTGCTCGCCTTGCAGCTGTACGGTCCGCGACTTGTTCTCGACTTCTGTCGGCAGTTGCGAAGCGTCGCCTGTCGCGGCCGGTATTGCAACAGAGGCATCCCTTGGCGTCACACGGTCGAGGGCGCTCTGCGCAAATACCGGCGAAGCAAACAGACCACACGCTGAAGCGAACCAGATTGAGTTCTTCATATTAGGGATGCCCTCCAATTGTGGCGGCTAGCGAGCAACCCATTACGAAATCGTCAAATTCGAGAATTTTAACCTTCACCGATAACCAGCTGGCAAGATCGGGCCAAGTACCGGCACAATCGCATAACAGGGGGTACTTCATGCGTCTGGTTCACGGGCTTTGCACAGCGGCTGCCTTGCTGACATCAACCAGCGCCTTCGCTCAAAGCGGAAGCTGGACCATCAGCGAAGCAAGCGGGCGCGTTATCCTACGCGAGGGCCAGGCAGAGCGCAGTCTGTCACGCGGCGCCACGGTTCCCGCCGGCGGCACCGTCGTAACAGGGCCCTCATCTCGCGCTGTGATGGTGCGCGGAGAGGACTTCGTCACGATGAGCGCGAACACGCGCATTCGTGTGCCTGAGGCAGCGCAGGCCACCGGCTTGTTTCAGCTCATTGAGGAATGGGGCAGCGCGGTCTTTAAGGTGAAGCACAGCCCCAAACCCCGGTTCGGGGTCCAGACCCCCTACCTCGCCGCCGTCGTCAAAGGCACCACCTTCTCCATCAACGTGAGCAACGAAGGCGCAAGCCTGCAAGTCGTCGAAGGGGCCGTCGGGGTGGCGACGAGCGATGGAGGCGCGAACGAGCTCATCAGGCCTGGCATGGTAGCTGTCGTGGCCGCGTCCGATCAGTTCAGGCTGAATGTCCAAGGTCAGAGCGCCAGGACAATAGATTCTCCGCAACGTGGCGCCACTTCAACAGCGACCGATACGGGCGGGAGCAGCTCCGTAGATACGGAATCCGCCGGTGAGCAGAGCGCTACATCAAGCCCGCTGGGCGAGGGTCTGGAGCGATCGAACTCAGATAGCTTAGGCACGTCGATGGACTCGGCAGGTCCTCCAGTGTTCTCCTCCGAGGTTTTTGTATCCGACGGTGGGGCTGATCAGGCGATCGGCGCCGCAATAGAGGCCGAACCGGTCGATATCGCCGCTGCCACGCGCGGGTTGATCGGCGCTGGGCCACAAGCGGCGCCGCCCCAGACCGTGGCGGCAAGTATCGCCTCGGTGGCAACCGTCGCACGCGAAATCGAGACTCCGAACAGCCCCAATCCTGGACCGGGCAACGGAAACGGCAATCCCAATCCCGGTCCTGGCAACGGGAACGGCAATCCCAATCCAGGTCCTGGCAACGGGAACGGCAACCCCAATCCAGGTCCCGGCAACGGAAACGGCAATCCCAATCCCGGACCCGGCAATGGAAACGGCAATCCCAATCCAGGTCCGGGCAACGGAAACGGCAACCCCAATCCGGGTCCCGGCAATGGGAACGGCAACCCCAATCCAGGTCCGGGCAACGGAAACGGCAACCCCAATCCCGGTCCCGGCAATGGAAACGGCAATCCCAATCCAGGTCCGGGCAACGGAAACGGCAACCCCAGTCCCGGACCGGAGAACGGGAACGGCAATCCCAGTCCCGGTGACGGCAATCCCGGTGGGAACGGGAAAGGTCCCAAATAGCCTGATTGCAGCATCTCGTGACGCAATGTTAGGTTTTGGGCCTTAGGCGAGCGGCATGCAGATCGGTATGAAGAGCATGACGGAGCGTTTGGTCAGGCGATGGCGCGGATCAACGCTCCTCGTTGCCTGTCTGCTGGGCGTACTTGCCGGCATCACGGGTGCGGGCATCAGTCTGGAGCATACTCTCGCCGATCTTCGATATACGCTCCGGTCCCAGTCCAGCAGCGGCGAGCTCCATCTGGTTGAGATCGACGCCCGCTCCATTGAGGCAATCGATCACTGGCCGTGGCCGCGGGCGCACTACGCCAGGCTGGTGGACGAGCTGCACCGCGCCGGTGCCAGTTCGATCGCGTTTGACGTCGACTTCTCGACGCCATCTATTCCCCGCGAGGACATGCTGTTCGCCCAAGCGCTGGCGAGAGCGAATGGCGGAGTCATCCTCCCGACATTTCGTCAGCCGAGCGGCACCGGCCAGACATCCTACATCGACTCCATGCCGATCGACATGCTCCGCGCCCATTCGCAGGCTGCGACCGTCAGCATTCGCCCCGAAGCGGGAGGCGCCGTTCGGAAGGCGCCACTTGGGCAGATCACCGAAGGCATGCCCCGCCCTTCCCTCGCTGCCCTCATCGCCGGGCGCCAAGGCGCGGCGGACGCAGCCTTCCCAATCGACTTCGCAATCGATCCAGCTTCCATACCCCGGCACAGCTTCATCGACATCGCTAGCGGGCGCTTCGACCCAACCGAGTTGAAGGGCAAGCATGTGCTTGTCGGAGCGACGGCAATCGAGTTGGGCGATCGCTATGCAGTGCCCCGGTTCGGGGTGATCCCGGGAGCTGTCATCCAGGCACTTGCAACACTGACGCTGATCGAGGGCGTGCCGATCGAGGCTGGTTGGCTCCTTCCTCTGACGCTCACGCTCATCGTCAGTTGGCTGATGCTTCGCGAGCGGAGAGTAGAGCGATTTGGAATGGCTGCCGCAGTGGCGCCCCCCGCTCTGTTTGCGCTTTCCCTTTGTGCATCGGAATGGGGCTACGAGTTCTCCCTGGTGCCTTCGTACATTGCGCTGTCGACGGTTGTCGCAGCTGCCAGTGCCCTGTGCGTGCGACGCTGGCTGGCCGAGAAGCGCACTCATGACGAACAGACCGGACTGCCGAACAGGCATGCTCTGTTAGCCACCCTGCACGGCCAGGAGAGTTACGGCGTCGTGACAGCACGCATCGCTGAGTACGACAAGGCGCTGGCAGCACTGGGTCAGCGGGGCGTTAGTGAGCTCATCAACCGCGTTCGCGACAGGATCAGCGTTCTGGGCTCTGGTGTAACAGTTTATCGCATCGGGGATCGCGTGCTGGCTTGGCAGGCGACGGTTGAGGCTCGCGACGTCCCTATCCGTTGCGAACAACTCAGGGCGCTTATGCTCAATCCGGTTGAGGCACGCGGCCGCAAGGTCGATGTCTCGATAGCGATCGGCTATGCCCAAGGGAGCTTGGGTTCTGAGGCGGAGACGATCGACAACGCCTTTCTGGCCGCTGACCTTGCCCTTTCGCGCGGACAGCCATTCCACATCCATGAGGACACGGACTCTGCCATTGTCGAAGATGAGCTGTCGCTGCTCAGCGACTTGGACAACGCTTTGCTCGCAGGTGACGTCTCGGTTGTTTATCAACCCAAGCTTGATCTCTCGAGCGGGGTAATCACCAGCGCAGAGGCACTCGTTCGCTGGAATCACTCCACCCGCGGTCCCTTGCGCCCCGACTACTTTATTCCCATCGTGGAGAAGAGCGACAGGATCTGCAGCCTCACCATCTATGTCTTGCGCAGGGCAATTGCCGACCTGAAGCTGTGGAACACAGGATGCCCGGCACTCCGCGTAGCAGTGAACATTTCAGCCACCCTGCTCGAATCCCCGGCCTTTATGGATGAACTCCAGATCGTGCTGCAGGATACAGGCGTGGAACCGCAGAACCTGATTTTCGAAGTAACAGAGTCGGCTACGATGACAGGTCACGACCGGGCTGCCGAGGCTCTGCTTGCTCTGAAGGAAATCGGCATTGCAATCTCGGTCGACGATTACGGAACGGGCCAGTCGACGCTCACCTATCTCAAGAAGCTTACGCTCGACGAGTTGAAGATCGACCGGAGCTTCGTGGAGCATGCTCACCAGAACCGCAGCGATGCCGTCTTGGTGCGCTCAACCATCGACATGGCTCACGAACTTGGCTTGAAGGTTGTCGCAGAAGGCGTCGAGACGGCCGAGTGCCTCGACTTCCTGCGTTCCGTCGGCTGCGACATGGCGCAAGGCTACCTCATCAGCCGGCCAGTTCCGCCGTCTCGCTTCGGCGAGCTCTTGGCGGAGTACCGGCTGGCAGCGTGAGCGGGCGGCTGGAACCCCAGGTTCAGCGCCTATCGGCCAATAGCGTTCGGCAGTTCCTTTCGAGTGCGTATTTCCAGGCCGCGAGCCGGTGCGGCGCCGCGCTCTAACTGCATTCTTTCGTTGGGAACGGCGAGCAAGCCCGCGTGATTGATCTTCTCCAGCATCCGAAGCTCGCTGCGCACTCGGTGCCGAGCCAAGGCGGCGCAGATAGGGCCCGCGTCTCCTGGCACATGCCAGAATCCAGAGACGTCGGCGAGAAGCACCCGAAGCTCTTCGGCAGCCTCTCGGTCGGCATCCGTCACCACATGCATGCTCGTTCATCTCCTCGCACAGACTGCTGAGACGAAAACCATCTGCGTGCGCTGGAGTTCCAAAGAACGCCTTGTATATGATTGAAATAAAACGAACTCTGCCGCACGTCGAGCGGCTCGCGGGTGCTCCACCCAGTGCGGGCTGCACCCTCAGATCACGCCGGAAATCAGCCCGAGATCGAGCGCCTTGCGGGCCTCCACATACCAGTTCGATGGTGCCCGCTTGAGAACCTCGTCCATTGTCACACCAGAGCCGCGGATCAGGTTCTCGAACCCCTCGTTCTGTATCGCGATGGACTCCCTGATCTCATTGAGCGTCGCCTCCAGACCCGCGATGCACTGCGTCAACGGTCCCTCGACATGCAACTGCGTGTTCATCTTCCGCTCGTGGATCATGAGCCGGGTGCCGCGCGTAAGGTAGCGGTTCTCACGCGCGAAGAAGCTCATGAACGTCGTGCCGGCTGAGTAGACTGCCGCCTTACCCAAAAACACGAACCGCCGTGCCGGCTCGAGGTCGCTATGGAAGCGCACATCCTCGCCCATCACCCGCGCCACTTCCGGGTCGCCGCCGAGTGTCGTAAGTTCGATAACGACCAGACCCTGCTCGGGCGCGGTCTCAAGCTTCCCCCGAAAGTCAGCATACATCTGATAGTCCACCGGGCCCGAAAGCAGGATGGCCGGATTATGGAAATCCTTGGCGCTCAGTGCGGCCACTCCGGTGTCCGTCATTGCATACCCGCAGAATAGCCGGTGGCCGTAATGCCCATCGAATGATACTCGCTGTCCGTCTTCGCGCATGCAGCAGCGAAGCTAGCGCATAATGCCCCGAACGCTACTTCGTTCCTGTAGCGAAGACTCCCGGACCTCTAAAGTTTCCGTAGCGCGGACGCGACCCGCACCCCGAGGACCGGCAGCGAGCCAAGAACGCCGATTCCGAGCGTGAGGATTGCCCCTCCTGCGAGAGTGGCCAGTACAACCGGCCATTCAGGCGCCCAGCCGAACTCGAACACCCCGACAATGACGTACCATCCTGCAAGCACTCCAAGACCCAGCGCCAGCATGCACAGCACGGCGGCCAGTATGCCGTATTCAAGTGCCTGCGCCCCCAGTATCTGCCCACGCGTGGCCCCGAGAGTCTTGAGGATGACGCTGTCATAAGTGCGGACTTGCCGCGAAGCCGCAATCGCACCGACGAGCACGGCGATGCCCGCCAGGATAGCGACGGAGGCGGACAAGAGGATGGCCGTCGCCATCTGATCCAGGATTGTACGGACCTGACCCAGCACTTCGCTGACTGCGATGATCGATGCGGACGGAAAGGCCGCGAGCAATGCGCGTGACACTGCCCCCTCATGGCTGGGATCGATTTCGATGGTCGATGTCAGGCTGTGCGGCGCACCTTGGAGCGCATTGGGAGAGAACACGAGCACATAGTTGAAACCCATCGAATCCCAGTTGACCTGTCGCAGTGAGGCTATCCGGGCCTCGATCTCTCGACCGAGCACACTGACGGTCAGTGTATCTCCAACGCCGAGATCCAAAGTCTCCGCTGCCTCGCGGTCGAGAGAGACAAGGGGCGGCCCCTCATAGCCCTCCGGCCACCATTCGCCGTCTACGAGTTCGCTGCCCTGGGGAAGTGTTTCAGCATAGGTGACGCCCCGCTCTCCACGGAGAAACCAGGCCCCTTCCGGCAACTGCTCCAACTCAGCGACGCGCTGCTCTCCGTATGCTGCGATCGTACCGCGCAACGAAGGGACGATGTTGAACTCAGCCTCTGGCGCTTGCTCCCGCACCAGCGCCACGAAGCGTTCACGCTGGTCGGAGGGAATGTCGAGCACGAACTGGTTCGGTGCGCGCGCGGGTACGGCTCGGGTTATCTCCGCGTTCAGGCTCGTCTGGATGGCGGCCAGCGTGACGAACAGCGTAAGCGCCAGCCCCAGCGCAATGACGAGTGCACTTGTCTGCGCGCCCGGACGATGAAGATTCGCCATCGCGAGCCGCAACAGAGGCCTTCGCGGGCGCGGGAGCCGCGCGGCGAGCGCCTTTACCCCGGCGCCAATGGCGAGCAGCACCAGCAGGACCGCCGCAACGGCTCCAAGTACCGCCGCCGCGAAGAGAGGCTCCCGCGCCGTCGCGAGCGCGAGAGCGATCACGAGCACCGCCGCCCCTGCCACCGGCAACCAATCGCGTGGAGGCATATGCGGCAGAACCTCGACCCCGCCACGGAACTGGGCCGCAACAGGTTGCGAACGCGCCCTCGCCAGCGGCGGAAGCGCGAATGCCAACGCGATCAGCAAACCGTAAGCAGCACTTGTGGCGAGCGGTATCGGGTGCAGTCCGAGGCCAGGAGCAACGGGCAGGAGTTCGCGGACAAGCGCCACCAGCACGAGCGGCAGAACGGCACCGACAGCCACTCCCGCCATGACGGCGAGCAGGGCAACTGCACCGATCTGCAGCAGGTAGATGCGCGCGATGTCCGCCGATGTGGCACCCACGATCTTGAGCGTAGCTATGCTGTTCCGCTTGAGAGTGAGGTATGAAGCCACCCCATTGCTGACGCCGATGCCGGCGATCACAAGCGCGGCAAGGCCAATGAGGGAGAGAAACTGCCCCATACGCTCGAAGAACCGGACTGCGCCGGGCGCGGCGCGTGAACGGTCCTTGTATTCCCATCCGGCCTCTCCGAAGCGGGATTTCAGCCCCTCCACGACAGCCTCGGGATCGGCATCGGGAGCAAGGCGGATGCGGTACTTGGTTTCGTAAAGTGCGCCGGGACGCAGGAGCCCTGTCCGCTCCATGCCCTCTAGGGATACAATGGCCACGGGACCGAGGGTGAAGCCCTCACCCACCCGATCCGGCTCCTCGGCAATGAAGCCCGCGACCCGAAAGCTTGCATCGCCATACCGGAGTGCATCGCCCCGCCTTAGAAGCAGACGTTCAGCCAGCGCACGATCCACGAGCACTTCATCGACTGGAAGGTGTCGGTAGTTCCCCTCGGAGAGCTTGAGCTCTCCGTAAAGCGGATACCGGGCATCGACGCCTTTGAGCTCAGTAAGCACGGCATCGGGGGCGCCGGTGATCGGCTCCGCCCGCCGCGCCATCGCCCGTAGCCGGATCGTATCGCTGACCTCCCCCTGCGCAGTAAGAGCGGCATGCTCGTCCTTTGTCGCCTGGCGTTGCGTCATCGAAATCTCGACGTCACCACCGAGCAGAATGCGCCCACGAGCAGCTAGCTCATCCGTGATGGAGGACGTCAGGCTGCCGATGGTCGCCAGCGTGGATACACCCAGGAACAGACACACCAGGAGCAGGCGCAGGCCACGGAAGCCTGAAAGGAGATCCCGTCGTGCAATCCGCCAGCTTGCTTGCCACCCAAGCGCAGGCACCTGTAACAGTCGTCCGCTCATGCGGCAGTATCCGAAACGATGCGCCCGTCCCGCATCTCAAGCGTCCGATCGCACCGCTGCGCCAAAACCGGATCGTGGGTGATGATGAGCAAGGTCGCACCTGCATCGCGCTGCCGCGTAAACAGCAGATCGATGACCGCGCCGCTGGTCGCGCCATCAAGATTGCCCGTCGGCTCGTCAGCAAAGACAATATTGGGCCTTGGCGCTACGGCGCGTGCGATGGCGACGCGCTGTTGCTCACCGCCGGACAGCTGCACCGGATAATGCCCAAGCCTGTGGCCGAGCCCCACGGCACGCAGTTCTGCCTCTGCGCGGGCAAAGGCATCGGCCGCTCCAGCTAATTCCATCGGCACCGCAACATTCTCAAGCGCAGTCATGGTCGGGAGCAAGTGGAAGGCTTGAAGAACAATGCCTATGCGGCCGCGCCGAGCCAGGGCGAGACCATCTTCGTCCAGATCCGCATAGGCGACACCGGCCACACTCACCGTGCCGCCGCTCGCCTGCTCCAGACCCGAAAGGATCGCCATCAGCGACGACTTGCCAGAGCCCGACGGACCGAGGATCGCTACGCTTGTTCCTTGAGTGACCTCCAGATCGATGCCCTTCAGAATCTCGGTCGGAGCTTCCGCCGTACCGAGGCGCAGGGTGACATCGCGTGCGCGGATTGCGATATCCGCGGCCATATCATTCGACATCTTTGGAGAAACACCCGTGATTAAAAAGCTTGCTCTATATGCGGGTGCATTCGGGCTAGTCCAAGGTCTCACCGGCTGCACCGAAGAGAATGTCTCAGCCGATCGCGCCGGCTCAGAGAGAGTCCTCAACGACACGCAAGCCGTACCGGCGTCCGCCCCTCAAGACGACGAGCGCCTGGTCCTTGCATTCGGTGACAGTCTCTACGCAGGATACGGCCTTGATCCGAAGGAGAGCTTTCCGGAGCAGCTGGAGCAGGCGCTTGCCGCCAAGGGACTAGCTGTTGATGTTCGCAACGCGGGCGTGTCCGGTGATACGACTGCGGCCGCGCAAAGACGCCTTGCCTTTGCTTTGGATGGGCTGGACCGCAAGCCGGACCTCGTCATGGTCAATCTGGGTGGCAACGACATGCTGCGCGGGATCGATCCCGACGAAACCCGCCGCAATCTTACCGCGATTTGTGAGGAGCTGAAGAGCCGGGACATTCCGATCATGCTCACCGGCATGATCGCCGCTCCGAACCTCGGAAACGACTATGCGGACCGTTTCAACCCGATCTACCGCGACTTGGCAGAACGCTATGATGCCACGCTTTATCCCTTCTTCCTTGAAGGCGTCATCACCGATAGCGGCCTGATGCTTGCCGATCGCATCCATCCGAACGCGAAAGGGATCGAGGCGATCACGCGGAATGTCGCTCCGCTGGTGGCCACAGCGCTGAAGGCATCTTAACGGCGCCTGCAGCACTGTGGTGGGCTTCTCCGCGCAGATCAGACGATCCGCTTGTCCCAGTGCCCATAGCTCTCATGGATACGGCCTCTCGGGAAGCTGAGACCGATCAGCGCCACACCGATCAGAACGCTTGCGATCGTATGGGCAGTGCCTGCTTCAAAGAGGAACGGTGTGGCGAACTGTGCCAGCCCGAGCGGAATGAGGAGATAGCGCAGCGGGCGCGCCACTTCCGCGGCGGCGATGGAGATCACGGTCAGCGCGAGAAAACCGATTATGTGATCGGCATCAGCCATTGCGCCTTGGGCGTCGAAAGTCAGACGCGTAAACAGCAACGAAAGCGCCGCTAATCCCGCGACAACCAGGTTCCACGGCAAATTCACGCCCCCTGCCCACATGCCCTTGAGAACCTCTCCGGGGCCGCGGTCGAATTCGTCGCGGCGCTCGGGGCGAGCCCCTTCATCGGTATCGCCGAACAGAAATACTCGCAGCCACGGCCGCCCTGCTTTCGCCCGCCGCCGGACAAACTGCAGGGTGGCCAGCAGCTCATCGAGAGAATACGGAATCTGGATCAGCATCGCCGCGGCCCCTACGAGCGTGAGCGTAGCCCAGGTGCCGATCATCACCGGCTGGATGATGACAAAGAAGATCGAGACGACGCCAAGGGGCGCGATCATCAACCCGAAGAGGAACACCATCCAAGGCATCGTGCGCCAGCGCGCTCGGGAGCCGACGAGTCCAGTCACGACCTCCAGCGCATATGTGTAGCCCCCCAAAGCCGCATCCGGGATCGGAAAGGCCTCGGACACGAAGGAGGTGATGATTGCCTCCGTTCCGTTCTTGGAAGGATCATCCGGCAGTCCGGGGAAGAACGGGTCCCAGACCGAGCTGATGTGGCCTAGCTGATAGGCAGTGAGATAACGGGCCACCAGCAGGCCGATGAGCGCCAAAAAGATAATCGGAATGCGCTGCGTCCAGGTGGACGGGTTATAAGACCATCCTGGTGGCACATCGGGCCCTGTCATGCTGGCCAGGATCGAGGGCCCCGGCTCCGGTCGCGTACCAACAGCCAGCCCGAAAGCAAACGCGCCCACCAGCGTGTCAGAAAGGAAGGCAGCGGGATTCTCGGTCCAGAAGAGAAATGGCACCGCCATGATCAGAGCAGCCACCCCGGCCTGCGCCCAGCGAGCCCATGTAAGCTGCCAGGAGAGCGATAGCGTCGCGAACACGATCAGGGCTGCGCCAAGCACAACTTCCGACCAGAAAAGCAGTGGCTCCGTGACTTCAACGATGACCGGCTGGACCAGTATCCACAAACCCAGCGCCGCATTGATGAAATGCGCCCAACGGCTGTCCGCGTGCTGCGCGCGCCGGCGCCGCTCGTACTCCGCACGAAGAGCCTCCGGCTCACGCCCAATTTCCTCCGCTTCTTCCACGAAGGCAGGCGGGCTGATCTTGTTGGCTGCATACCACGCAGCCGGGTCGCTCTTTAAGTTGGCCACGATCGCGGGAAGCTTGTCCGCGAGGCGGTGTCTGGGTTCCCAGCCAAGCAATGTGCGAGCCCGCGTAATGTCGAGCGCGTAGTGATCGCTTGCCATGCGAGTCATGAAAGGCTGGATGAACGGACGCTCTCCTCCGTCAAGAGCATCGGGGACGACTGGCTCTGCCTTGTCCTGCGCCCAAGCACCCGCTCCGGCCAATGCACTCGGCAAACGGATCGTGGCCCAGTCATCCTCGCCATGAAGCAGACACCCCAGGCGGTCCTGAAGATCGGCATAACCGATCGCGTCTTCCTCGCCGACCAGGATCACAGTCTCGCCGGTGAAACGCTCACGCCGGTCCACGGTGCGCACGAATGCGTCAATCATGTCCTCACGGTGGACCATCGCCTGTCCCGCGTCGGTGTCACCCGAGTACAGATGGCTCTGGAAATCGCGCTCGTAGATACGGGCAATCTGGTTGGAGAACGTGGGAACAGAGGTTTTCTCGTCATAGACCCCGGCCAGGTGCAGGAACACCACGGGCATCTCTCCCCGCTCCTGCCGGATTGCATCCTCTGCCTGGGCCTTGGACTTGGGATAGGCCCAACCCGGCTCGATGGGGGTGCTCTCGTCGATGCGCTCGCCGGGCCGGCCGGGAGCATGGACAAGCATCGTCCCTGAATAGACGAATTGCTCGACATCGAAGCCGCGCAAGCTCCTGACCAGATTGCGGCTGCCCTCGACGTTGACAGCGCGATATTGCGGCTTGTCCTCACCGCTGAAGTCGAAAAATGCGGCCAGATGCAGGACGCTGGCGATAGTGTTGCCGTGCTCCTGCCTGAAGCGAGCCAAGGCATCGTCGACGCTCTTCGCATCGGACAGGTCCACCTCAAGGACCGGATAATCCGTGTCGCCCGTGCGGGTATCCAGGCCGACGATAGAATACCGTCCGCTTAGTGCCTGCGCCAGCGAGCGACCGAGATTGCCGGCGGCGCCGGTGATGAGGACGATCGGCTTCGTCGGCATGCGCCTCCCCCTTGTTCAGCAACCGCTACACAAAGGTATACCGTCGAACTCCGCGATAGTTCCGCCGCCTTGCGCCAGCGCTCTGACCGAGCGCTGGCGATGTTTTCCTTACTCTATGTCCCGCAACGACTTGCCTGCTGTTTCCCGCGTATAACGAAGCCCGACCGCGCCGACGAGACAGGCCGCCATCATGGTGTAGGCAGGCATCAGAAGGTTGCCCGTGGCATCGATAAGCCAGCTGTTGAACGCCGGTGCCGTGCCTCCGAACAACGACGTCGAAACGTTGTAGGAAATGGCGAAGCCGGCAAAGCGCACATGCGTGGGGAACATGGCCGGAAAAGTCGCCGAGATGGTCGCGAGTTGCGGCACGTAAAGCAGACCAAGCACCGCGAACCCGACGATTGCGCCGCTGATCCCGCTTCCCATGAGGAGATAGAGAGGCACCGCGCCCACGAACAGGCCGATCAGCGAGAACCACCACATCGGCTTGCGCCCAATCCGGTCGGAAAGGGCTCCGGCGAATGGCACCAGCACCATCATGAACAGCATACCCACGATCGGCACCACGAGCGCCGCATCGGTGGACAGGCCAAGCCGGCGCTGCAAGTACGTCGGCATGTAGCTCAGCAGCGTGTAATTCACCACGTTGAGCGCAACCACCATTCCGCCCATGGCCAGAAGCGGCCGCCGGTAGCGGGTGATCAGGTGCCTCAGCTCCGTTGAAGCGGCCGGCTCCGTCTCGTGATGGGCCTCGATCTCCCGAAAGACCGGCGTGTCCTCCATCTTGGAGCGCAGATACATACCGACCAGGCCCATCGGTCCGGCGACGAGAAACGGAACGCGCCAGGCCCAGTCGTACATCGTCTGGTCGCCCAGCAACAGTGAGAAGCCAAGCATGAGCAGCGCACCGAACGAGAACCCCGCAAGCGTACCGAACTCAAGGAAGCTGCCGCAAAAGCCGCGCTTATCGTCAGGTGCATACTCGGCCATGAAAGTGGCCGCGCCCCCATACTCCCCGCCAGTCGAGAAGCCCTGCACCATCCGCAGCACCACCAGCAGCAATGGCGCCCAAAATCCGATCGTCTCGTAAGAGGGAATCAAACCGACACCGACAGTAGCGCCCGACATCATGAGAATGGTGAGGGCCAGCACCGTCTTGCGGCCATAACGATCACCCAGCGGCCCCCAGAACAAACCACCGAGCGGGCGAACCAGGAACGAGATCGCGAACGTCGCCAATGCGAACAGAGTGGCATTCTCGGTCTGGCCGGGGAATAACGCGGCAGAGATATAGGTCAGCCCGTAAGCATAGATGCCGTAGTCGAACCACTCCGTCGCATTCCCCAGCGCAGAAGCCGCAATCGCGCGGCGGAGCACCGGCGCTGGAACGGCTTCGGGATGGCCTATGGGCACGTCGGCCCCGAAAAGCGGCGGATTGTCCGTGTGTGACGTCATGGCTTTTCTTCCAATTCTTCGTCGGCGCGAGGGTCGAGCGTTGCCGCAACCGGCGTGGTACGCGGCAGGACCTGGTAATTCTGCTGCTGATCGAGAGGCACAGGCAGCGCACGCAACTGTCGCCAGAACGCGAAGACCAGTGTTCCGCCGGCACACAGGGCGATGAAGAAGAACAACCCTGCCGGGCCCGCCACCGTCACCGCAGCCGCACCGGCCATAGGCCCAGCCGCAGCGCCCGCGGAGTAGAGGAGTACAAGCCCCCCGGTGGCAGCGACCCTCTGAGCCGGAGCGAGGTGGTCGTTGGTGTGCGCCACGCACAACGGATAAAGCGCGAAGCTCAAGCCCCCGAACAGTGCGGCAAGGGCAAACAGCGCAGGGCCTTGGCTTGCTAACACAGCGATGCCGAGGCTCGCCAGCAGAGCGCCGGCGAGGACGCCGACGATGACCTTACGGCGATCGAAGCGATCCGACAGCCGCCCAAGGGGCCACTGCAGAGCCACGCCTCCAAGAATCACCACGCTCATGAACAAGGCCGTGGCTGAGAGATCCATCCCCAGGCGGCGGACGAAAACAGGTCCAAGCGCATAAAAGGCGCCGAGCATCAGCCCCGTGATCGTGGCTCCGACTATCCCGAGTGGTGAAGCGGCATAGAGATCACGCACCGGCAGCGCCGCGCCATCGTCGGGCAAAGGGGCAGAGATCCGCGTGAGTACGACGGGAATGGCGGACAACGAGATCAGGATTGATGCCACCAGAAAGGGCATCGAAGGTTTGGTCTCACTTAAATTCAGCAGGAACTGTCCGACCGCCTGACCGGAGTAGAGCGCGATCATGTAACCCGCGAGCACCGAGCCACGGGTGGCTCCCTCTGCTCGCTCGTTGAGCCAACTCTCCAGGCAGACGAAAACACCTGCCACGCACAGGCCATCGATGAAGCGCAGAGCACCCCACAGCAGTGGATCGCGGTGAATGGCGTACGTCAGCGTACTGGCAGAGAGCAAAGCCACGAAGGCTGCGAAGGCACGAATGTGACCAACTCTGCGCACAAGCTGAGGCACACGCAGAGACCCAGCCACCAGCCCCGCGAAGTAGGCGGTCGCGACAAGGCCAATGAAAACGGCACTGCTTCCCGCGCGCTCAAGGCGGACGCTGACAAGAGTGGAAAGAAACCCGCCGCCCGCCATCAGCATAAAGATGGCGAGCAGCAGGCTTCTTACGGGCAGGATCGCTGTCAGCATGTCAATTAACGATCCGGCCTCTCAGATGATCCTGAAACCAGCGGTTGTGCCGCGGTTCGTCGTGGCAAGCATCACGCCGCGGCGCGTGCCGATTCACCGGATCCAGTATCGACCAGCGCTTCGTGCAGCGCCCTGACAGCATCGTCGAAGCGCGCGCGCTCAACGATAAACTGCACATCCACGTTCCGGATCTGATGCTGCATGGCGATCATCTCAACACCCGCCTTGTCGAGCGCGAGCAGGGCGCGAGGGACAAGCCCAGGCTCCGAGATATCGCTGCCGATCACCGAGACCATCGCGACTGGCTGCGATGTGACGGCCGAGCCCGGGAACGCGTCTTCCAACTCTGCGATCACTCTCGCAACTGTCTGCGAGTCCGTCGACAGGTAATGGGTGATCGTATTCGCGTTGGACGACTTGCTGACGATCCAGGCGCCGTGCCGCGTAAGCGTTTCGAGAATGGCGGCATCGAAGCCCTTCTCGCCCACCATGTCCTGTTCGAAGAACTGGAGTGCATAGACGGTTTTCAGGCCGGTGACGATCTCGACCCGCGGCTTGCTGGTGACATAGTCTCCGCAGATCAGCGTGCCGCCATCCAGCCGGTCGAAAGTGTTGCGCACGCGCAGCGGGATTTCAGCCTGCCTGAGGCCCCGTCCAGCCCTCGGGTGAATTGCCTCCATCCCAAGGTTCGCCAGTTGGTCCGCCACGTCATAGTTGGTGCGGCCAATCTTGCGTGCCTTGTCGACGCCGACCAGCTTGGGGTCCGCACTGGAGAGGTGGAACTCCTTGTGGATGATCGCCTCGCGCGCCCCGGTAAGAACCGCGATGCGAGAGAAAGTCATCTCGGAGTAGCCGCGCGCGTACCGCTTCACCATGCCGCCTTCGCAGCCGGCATAACCGGTCACGATCGGCATCTGCTTGGTGAGATCTATCGGCTCAAGCGCCTCGCGAATGCGCTTGTCCAGCGAGGCAAGATCGTCCTGGCTCCACAAGGTAAGGTCGACGAAAACCGAGTTCACGCCACGATCCCGCAGCAGCAGCGCAGTAGAGTGAGCACTGTGCGCCTCGCCAAAGCCCGCGAGCATTTCACGCACTGTGACAAGCTGCTCCTTGAGACAGAAGCGCCCATGCGCGCGCAAGCGGTCCAGATCGGCCAGACAATCGCTGAGTTGCTCAACTCTGCAATCCACGAAGGCATTCGCCTCGGCCAGACTGTCTGCACGAGCGAACATCTCCGCATTGCGCGCCTGCATCGCGTCGCGGACGGCTTCCAAAGCCTCGCGCCAGCATCCCTTCGACTCGTTGGCCGCGAAGCGGGCGTAAACCCCGGCCGCGCCCGTCTTCTTGTGCTCCAGAAGCAGGTCGGTCATGCCCGCATAGGCGGAGACGACAAAGATCCGGTTATAGAGTTCGGACCCACTGCGCCCGGCGATCAGCACATTGTCGAACACCGTCGACGTGGCGGCCATGGATGTGCCGCCGATTTTCTCTACACTATGTCCGTTCATGCAGCCATCTCCGCCAATGATCCCGCTTGGATGCGCACTGGCGAGAAATCGCGCTCAGCGATGAAGTCCGGCCGGGGAGCTTCGGCAGCGAACGGCGCTTCGATGTGGTTTGACACCGCGTTGTAAACGAGGAAGGCGTTCGCACGAGGGAACGGCGTGATGTTACCGTTGGACCCATGCATGGTGTTGCAGTCGAACACGATCACTGTGCCCGGCTTTCCGACCGGAGCCTCGATGCCATGCTTGTGCGCGAGTTCGGCAAGGGTGTCCGCATCCGGCACTCCGAACTCCTGTCGCTTGAGCGACATCTTGTAGTGATCACTCGGCGTGCGGCCGACGCAAGAGACGAAGACGCGATGCGAACCAGGGATCAGCATCAGCGGCCCGTTGTGCGGGGTGTTCTCTGCCAGCAGCACGGACATCGAGAGCGCGCGCATGCGCGGCATTCCATCTTCGGTATGCCAGGTCTCGAAGTCGGAGTGCCAGTAGAACTCCTTGCCCTGGAAACCAGGCTTATAGTTCAGCCGCGACTGATGGATGTAGACCTCGTCGTCGAGAAGGTAGCGGGCAACGCCTGCCAGTCGCTCGTCCGACGAAAGCCGCTCGATCACCTTGCTCTGCCGGTGGATCGCGAAGATGGACCGAATTTCCTGAGCTGCAGGCTCAGTGATGATGGTCTCTTCGTCCAGTCCGGCCGGATCAGCCAGTAGCCGGCCTGTTTCGCTCTGCAGAGCAGCCACTTCGTCTTCAGAGAAGACATTCTCGATTACGAGATAGCCATCGCGGTCGAACTGTTCGACCTGCGCCGCGCTGAGCGGTGCTCCCGGCTCCCACTGGCGATAGGCAACCGGGTCGTGGCGCGGCAGCAACTCGGGGGTCGCCGCCTGACGCGACGGGTAGCTGTCATTCATGGTTTGGCCCCTGTTGATCTTTCATTCAGTAAGCGCAGGCTCGCGATCCTGATCGACATCGGCGGGATACGCGCCGTTCTCGTCATGGACTTCGCGGCCCGACACTGGCGGGTTGAAGACGCAAGCGGTCAGCAGGTCTGTCGTCGGACGAACGATGTGCCGATCATGCTCGTTGAGCGCGTACATCACGCCGGACTTCAGGTCGTGGATTTCACCCGTACCCAGGTCCTCAATGGTCCCGGTGCCTTTGAGAATGAGGACGGACTCCAGATGGTTCTGGTAGTGCATCTTCAGTTCGGTACCGGCAAACATCGTGGTGACATGGAACGAGAAGCCCATGTTGTCGTCCTTCAGCAGCATGCGGGCGCTGACCCAGCCGTCTGACTTTACGTTCTTTTCGGACGAGCGGATTTCCTTGAGATCACGAACGATCATGATAATTTCTCCTTGTTACGCAGCGACGCCGTAGGCTGGCGAGAGTGCCGCCCGGATCGCATGCTCCAGAATGTCGAGGCCGCTTTCGAGAACAGAGTCCTCAATGGTGAGCGGCGCGAGAACCTTGACGATCTCGTCGTGCGCTCCGCTGGTCTCAATGATGAGGCCCTTGTCGAAGCAGGCGCTCGTAATCGTCGAGGCAATCTCACCCGAACCCACGTCAATGCCACGCATCATGCCGCGGCCGCGTGTCGACAGGCCGTGCTCCTTCGCCATGCGATCGAGCCGCTTCTCCAGCAGCGCGCCGCGGCGGGCGATATCGGACTTGAATGCCTCGTCCGCCCAGAAGTGCCGTATCGCCTTAGTAGCAGTTACGAAGGCGTGGTTGTTGCCCCGGAACGTGCCGTTGTGCTCGCCCGGCGACCACACGTCGAGTTCAGGACGGATCAGCGTGAGCGCAAAAGGCAGGCCCATGCCGGACAGCGACTTGGCCATCGTCACGATATCGGGGGTGAAACCCATACCCTCGAAGCTGAAGAAGTTGCCGGTCCGGCCGCATCCCGCCTGGATGTCATCGACGATCATGAGCGCGCCGTGCTTCTTGGCGATCGCGGCAATCTTGCGCAGCCACTCTGGCGAAGCGGCGTTCAGCCCCCCCTCGCCCTGGACCGTTTCGACCAGGATCGCAGCAGGAGCATCAAGCCCGCTTGAGGGGTCGGACAGCCGCTGCTCGAGGAGCGCGGCGGTGTCCACGTCAGGCCCATAGTAGCCGTCGAATGCCTCGTGGCTGACATGACTGAGGGGAATGCCCGCCCCGCCACGCTTCCCGGCATTGCCCGTGCAGGCAAGCGCACCAAGCGTCATGCCATGGAAGCCGTTGGTGAAGGCGAGGATCAGTTCACGTCCGGTAACCTTGCGGGCCAGCTTGATGGCCGCCTCTACAGCGTTGGTGCCGGTAGGACCGGTGAACATCGCACGATAGTCCAGACCGCGCGGCCGCAGGATGACGTCCTCAAGAGCGCCCAGGAACTCGGCCTTGGCATCGGTGTGCATGTCCAGACCATGAGTAATGCCGTCCGAGCTGATGTAGTCGATCAACACCTGCTTCAGTTCGGGATGATTATGGCCGTAATTGAGCGACGAGCAGCCCGACAGGAAATCAAGGTAACGCCCGCCGTTCCCGTCATGCAGCCACACGCCTTCAGCGCGATTGAACTGGCGCGGCATGGAGCGAGAGTAGCTGCGAACCTGCGATTCGCGTCGGTCATAAATGCTGATGTCCGGCGCAGAGGCGCTCGGACGTGCTGTAAGAGCCATGTGGAATTCTCCCTGTTCAGCTCGTGATTGTGTTTGGAAGCGGTGCGATCTGCACCTCCCATTCGGTGTCATGCGCCCCGCCGAAATGGACGTCCCGCTCAAAGCGCGGCGCCTTGGTCAACCCCGCGCCGTGACGCCGGGCGAAAGCGCCAAAGAGACGCCACGAGGCGGCATTGTCTTCGGTGATCGTGGTCGTCATCATGGTCGTGCCGGCAAAAGCGGGACGCACCAGCAGCTCATCGAGCATACGGCCTGCCAACCCTTCCCCACGCGCAGAAGCAGCCACGGCGACTTGCCAGATAAACAGCTTCTCGGGGGCAGATGGCGGACGATAGCCGGATATCCAGCCTTCGATCTCGCCGCCGCGCTCAGCCACGACACAGGTGTCGGCGAAGTCGCTGCACTGCAGCAGGTTGCAATAAACCGAGTTGGTATCGAGTGGAGGGCAGGCTGCGATCAGTTTCGCAATCGGGTAGCCATCCTCGGCCCGCGGACACCTGAAAGTGAACGGGGCCTTGAGCGTATGGGCGGCCTCTTCAGGGTCGCGCGCGCGCTCCTTTGCATTGCCTGGGACTTCGATAATTATTCGCTCCCCGAATTATCTGCACCGCAAACTTCGGCGGCATCCGACAGTGTGGGCGCTTTATATGGCTCTCTTCTGTCATTCCGCAACCCGCAACAGCAAAAAGATCACGAAACATGCTTCGGAAGCCGAAGGATAAATTTCGTTGGCAGAGACTGCGGCGGAGCATAGCAGGGCGTACATGAGCGACGTACTGACCACCGAGGCACTGAAAGCGCTGCGCCGTATTCTGAGGGCTTCCGATCTGGGCACGCGCAAGCTCGCGACGGCCACGGCGCTAACGCCATCGCAGCTTCTGGTACTCCAGGAAGTGGAGCAGCGCGGGGAGACCACCCCGAGCGCGCTTTCCGCTTCGCTGCAGTTCGGGCAGGCGACGATTACCAACATCGTCGATCGACTGGAGAACGCGGGTCTGGTCACGCGCCAGCGCAGCAGCCGCGACAAGCGTCAGATCATTCTCCAGGTAACGGATGCCGGCCGCGCCACGATCGAGCGCGCACCAGACCTGCTGCAAACACGTTTCAGCGAGGGTTATGAGGCTCTACCCGCATGGGAGCGCGCCATGATCCTCGCAGCACTTGAGCGCCTCGGCGAAATCATAGGCGCGCAGTCCATCGACGCCGCTCCGCTGCTGGACGCAGGCGCCATCGCCCGATCGCACGAAGTGTAAGGCAGGCCTTCCCGGTTCATGCCCAAGCGTCGCTGTTACAAGGGTAATCGGCGGAGCGACACGCTCCCTGTCTCGCGGGGAGGACGGCACCGGTTGCACCGCTGGTGGTGAAGAACGACAGCCGGTAGCGCTGGTCATCGCACGTGATACAAATGGCCAGTAATCGGTCCCGCGCAAGCTATTGCTGCCTGCGTACGGGGATAAGCCTCTACACACGGGCCGGTCGCTTCGGACGCTGCCTGTCAATTTGTTGGACAAAGGCGCCCGAGCGAACCTAAATGCGGGCACGGAGATAACTCGCTTACATGCAATCACTTCTTTCCCATTTTCGCACGGCGACGAAGGCTTCGCACGAGCTTCTCGACTCAGCTTTCGGGTCGCTGGACCTTTCCGACCGCGCTGATTACGTCCGCTTTTTGAGCGGCCACTACATGGGGATGGCGCCGGTCATCGGTCAGTTCAGAAACTTCGTGGAAGGCACACTTGGCCTCCAATACCCGGATTACAGCCGCATGCTGCGCGAAGACCTGGCGGCGCTTGAAGTGGATGCCGACAGTTTACCTGGAGTGACGCCGAGCGGTGAAGTGTCGCCAGAAGCGGCTGGATATGTTGTCTCCGGCTCACGTCTGGGACTCACTACACTGGCCCGCGCCGGGTACTGGGGCCGTTCTCACGATCTTCCGTCCGCGTACATGGATGACGTAGAAGGTCTCTCCATATGGAAGAGCACAGCAGCCCTGTTGAAAGAGGACATGCCGGACGACGCGCGCGCGAAACGTCAAAGCATGGCGGCCGTCGTGGTATTTGACACCTTCCGTGAAGCCTTTGCCACAAGCGCACCGGATCCGGTGCGGTAAGCGCGATGGTAGACGCGTTTCAGCAGGTGGACCTTTCGACCTGCGATCTTGAACCGATTCACATCATCGGTCGGATTCAAAGTTTTGGTTGGCTTCTGTCGTTCTCGAGCGACTGGATCATCAATCACGCCTCGCTCAACTGCGTTGATTTGTTCGGCGTGGATGCGGTGGAGATGTTCGGTCGCGCTGCGACTGACTTTATCGCGCCCAGCGCCCTGCACGACATCCGCACCCGGCTGCAGATCCTGGGGAGCCCCGACTCGGTCGAGCGGATCTTCTCGGTCGAACTGCTGGACGACGGACGCTGTTTTGACATCGCGCTTCATGCGTCAGGCCAGTCTTTCATCCTGGAGATCGAGCCGAGCGACACCGGACGCCGCCGTGACTACGTGAACTACGTGCGGCCGATGATCGACCGCATGCGCACGTCGAAAACGACTGAGCAATTGTGTGCCAGCGCTGCTCGGCATCTGCGCGCCCTCACCGGCTTCGACCGCGTAATGATCTACAGGTTCGAGCCGAATGGCGCTGGCGAGGTTATTGCGGAAAGCCTGAACGGCAGCGTGGACAGCTTCCACGGACTCCACTTCCCGGCCTCGGATATTCCCGCTCAGGCCAGGCGCCTCTACTCCCGCAATATCTTGCGAATTATCAGCGATGTGGACGACCCCACCGTAGCGGTGGTTCCCTACACAAGTCCGCGTGGCGAGCCGCTTGATCTCTCGATGAGCGGTCTGCGCGCGGTATCCCCCATCCACATCGAATACCTGCGCAACATGGGCGTAAAGGCTTCAATGTCCGTATCGATCATGCGGCGGGGAAAGCTGTGGGGGCTGATGGCCTGCCATCACTACTCACCCTTGCGCCTGTCTTACTCGGTTCGAACTGCGGCCGAACTGTTCGGAGAGTTCTTCTCTTACCTGCTGGATCAGCGAGAAAGTGACTATTCCTTCGAGAAGCGCAACCAGTCGATGCGCCTCCATGACGAGATCATGGCGCGCGTAGCAGGCGGCGATTCCCTTCTGGGAGCCTTTCACGATTTTGCCGATTCGATCGGGAAAGTCATTCCGTTCGATGGGATTCTCGGCTGGGTCGATGGCCAGTTCATGGCACAAGGATCAACGCCCACCCAAGTGCAGTTCGAGGCGCTGGCAAGGTTCCTGAACACCGCCGGTGCAAGCACCGTGTGGTCTACCGAGAGTATCGCCAGCGTTCATGAACCCGCTCGCGCCTTTAGCGAGAGTGCGGCGGGTCTGCTCGCTCTGCCCGTATCTCGAACACCACGTGACTACATCGTGCTTTTCCGGCGCGAACATCACCGCGAGGTCCATTGGGCGGGCAATCCCGAGAAGGCCATCGAGCTTGGTCCGAACGGGGCGCGCCTGACTCCGCGAAAGAGCTTCGATCTCTGGAAAGAAGAGCGGCGAGGCTTCTCCAGGCCTTGGACCGCCGACGAGATCTCTGCCGCGGAGTCTCTTCGCGTCACCCTGCTGGAAGTCGTGCTACGGCTCGCCGACGCGGCCAACCTCGAACGTGAGCAGGCGAACAAACAGCAGGACATGCTGATCGCCGAGTTGAATCACAGGGTACGCAACATCCTGAACCTTATCCGCGGGCTGGTGATGCAGTCCAAGGACGGCGCCGAGACGATCGATCATTTTGCCGAGATCATCGGCAGCCGCATCCACGCGCTTGCCCGCGCACACGATCAGGTGACGCAGACTGACTGGTCACCCTCTTCACTGTACAACCTCATCCGCACCGAGACGGACGCCTACGCCAGCGAAAGTGCAGACCGCGTGACGATCGACGGTCCCGACGCAATGATCGCACCGGGCGCGTTCACGACGCTGGCGTTGGTCATCCACGAGATGATGACCAATTCCTGCAAGTATGGCGCGCTCTCGGATTCGCGCGGCTCCATCGCCATCAATGTCAGCCATGGCGACGACCAGTCCCTTGAGATCGATTGGCGCGAGACCGGTGGCCCAACGGTCAAAACGCCGACCCGCCGCGGGTTCGGATCGACCATCATCGAACGTACTATCCCGCATGAGCTCGGCGGCTCCGCCGTCGTCGACTACCCGCCGGATGGACTCCGCGCGACATTCCTGATCCCAGGAGAGCACATCGCCGCATACGACACGCCGATGCCATCGGCCCACGAAGCCCTCGCTACGGTGCCAGAGGTACGTGAAAGTGCGCCGGAGCTCTTCTCCGCGACGGCACTCATTGTGGAGGACAACGTCATCATCGCCATGGAAGCCGAGGACGTCTTGCGCGACCTGGGCTTCGATGATTGCGAGATTGTCGGTTCGGTGAAGACAGCACGGGCGCTGATTGCCAGCGAAGACGTGAGCTTCGCGATGTTGGACGTCAATCTCGGCAAAGAGACGAGCGAGGAGGTCGCCGAACTCCTCCACGGTCGTGGCGTGCCCTTCATCTTCGCCAGCGGCTATGGGGATCGGTCCTTTACGACCGGCAGGTTTGAAGGGGTCCCGGTCATCACCAAGCCCTACACAGAACGCGACATCCGCGCGGCGATTGCACGCCTCAGGCGCGACTGAGCCAGAAGGCGCAGGCTTACGGCTCCGAGATTATGCAGAGGTATTCTCAAGGAAGACGATCAGCCCGCGTTCTTCCCGGGTCAGCCATTGCGTCTTTCGCGGAAGAGAGGCGGGCAGCGGAGGTGCGTTTCCATCACCTTTCGCCAAAGCCACCACCGCGGGATGAACATAAGACTTCCGGGCTATGGCCGGGGTATTTCCAAGCCGTTCGGACACCTCGCTCATCAGCCCTTTCAACGTCATCTGCGGCTCCTCCCAAAGCCGCCCGAACGCGAAGGCACTCGCTGCCCAGGTGCGGAAGTGCTTGGCGGTGAATGCGTCACCCATCGTCTCGTGAAGGTAGTCGTTCACGTCGTGGCTGTGCACGGGCGTAGAATTGCCCTCCTCGTTCAGGTACTGAAAGAGATGCTGGCCCGGTAGATCTTGCATTCGACGCACACACCGTACGAGCTTTGGATCATTACAATCGATCTCATGGAGCTTGCCGGACTTGCCACGGAAGCGCAGGCGCAGCATCCCCCGGTCGATCTTCGCATGCCGGCTGCGCAACGTCGTCGCGCCGAAGCTCTTATTAACTTTGGCATAGCGCTCATTGCCAATTCGGATTGCGCCTGTGTCCAGCAGTGCCACGACTGACGCAATCGCGCGGTCGCGAGACAGCTTGCGTGACGCCAAGTCCTGAGAAACTCGCTTTCGTAAAATCGGAAGTTCTCTGCCAAATGCTGGGCAAAGATCGAACTTCATCGCCTCCCGCTCTTCGCGCCAGTCGGGGTGGTACCTGTACTGCTTTCGCCCTTTCGCGTCGTATCCGATTGCCAGAAGGTGGCCGTTCGCATCGGGACAGAACCAGCAGTTCTCATACGCGGGCGGCAGTGCGATGCGATTCAGACGGTCAATCTCATCCCGGTCGGTAATCCGGGTGCCCTCGGGAGAAAAGTAAGCCCATGCGCCACTTCGCACTCTGCAGCGCGTAACTCCCGGCTCGCTGTCGTCTACGAAGCGCAGCTTGACCATGCGTGTTTGGCTTTCCACTCAAAGGTTTGCAGCCCAAACGCATCAATGCCCGCAAAGTTTGCACGGCATGTTCAATGCTCTGCACCAAAGGGCAATCGCCACCCCCTGCATGCGAACATATAACGAACATCATGGCTCATCTGTCTCTGAAGGAAAAGCTGACAATCCTGGCTGACGCCGCGAAGTATGATGCTTCGTGCGCCTCCTCGGGAACAGCCAAGCGCGATAGCCGGACAGGTGGGATAGGCTCGACGGAGGGCATGGGCATCTGCCATGCCTACGCACCGGAT
The DNA here is from genome assembly GCF_040813635.1 of Novosphingobium rhizovicinum. NCBI lineage: Bacteria > Pseudomonadati > Pseudomonadota > Alphaproteobacteria > Sphingomonadales > Sphingomonadaceae > Novosphingobium > Novosphingobium rhizovicinum. Next base: position 264,900 of record NZ_JBFNXR010000054.1, read on the forward strand.
GGGCGGTGCATATCCTTGCTGAAAATCCTCCTGACCAACTACTGCCAGTTCGATTGCCATTACTGCATCAACAGAAAGAGTTCGTCGGTTCGACGCGCCGCCTTCACTGTTAAAGAAGTCGTCGATCTTACACTTGGATTTTATCGCCGGAACTACATCGAAGGGCTGTTCTTGTCCTCGGGCATCATCCGCAGCCCGGATCATACGATGGAGCAGCTGGTACAGGTTGCGCAAACGCTGCGAGAAGGCCACGGCTTCAAAGGATATATCCACCTCAAGACCATCCCGGACGCCGATCCGGAGATTGTTGCGCAGGCGGGTTTGTGGGCCGATCGAGTGTCCATCAACATTGAATTGCCTACGACAAGCGCGCTCACACGGCTGGCACCAGACAAGTCCGAGAAGCGGATTACCGGGGCGATGTCCGACATGAAATTCCTGATTGCGGATGCGAAGGACGCCAGCCGGCGCTACAAGTCTGCCCCGGTTTTCGCCCCGGCTGGTCAATCAACGCAAATGATCGTCGGTGCAGATGGCGCAACGGACGCACAGATCGTGGACCGCGCCGCTTCGCTCTACCGGGGCTATAAGATGCGCCGCGTTTATTATTCGGCGTTTTCCCCCATCCCCGACGCAAGCGCCGTGCTCCCTTTGAAGCGACCGCCACTCTTGCGCGAACATCGGCTTTACCAGTCAGACTGGCTCATGCGGTTCTACGGCTTCGCGCCTCACGAAATCAGCGATGCGGCAGAAAACGGTATGCTTCCGCTCGACATTGACCCCAAGCTCGCCTGGGCGCTGAAGTTTCGCAGCGCTTTTCCGGTAGATGTGAACCGTTCCGAGAAGGAGCGATTACTTCGGGTGCCCGGGCTTGGCGTCAAAGCAGTGAATACCATCGTGTCCACGCGGCGTTTTCGCACTCTGCGGCTGGAGGACGTGGCGCGCCTCACGCAGTCGATTGCCAAGGTGCGCCCCTTCATCATCGCAGCTGACTGGCGGCCCACGGCTCTCACCGACCGTGCCGACCTGCGAAGACTACTCAGCCCTCGCGAACAGCAACTGGAGCTTTTCGCGGCTTGAGAATCGTTCGCGACAGCAACCCCGGTCCATCCTGCCGGTTTTTCTCTGCAACAAGGAGATCGACAATGGCAGATGCCCGGATATTCCAGGACCTCAAGGCTGATCACGACCGTCAGCGCAAGATGCTCGCAAAGTTGGGCGATACGTCCGGCAAAGGCGATGAGCGAGCCAAGCTGTTCGAAGAGCTTCGCAAGGAACTGCAGGCGCATGCGGCAGCAGAAGAGGAATCGCTGTACGCCACCATGCTCGCCTGTCCGGAATTGCGCGACGAAGCACGCCACTCTGTGTCCGAGCACAAGGAGGTCGACGATTATCTCGGCGAACTCATGGATCTGGAGATCAGCTCTGAAGAGTGGCTCAGCAAGTTCGGAGAGATGCGCCACCGGTACCTTCATCACATCGATGAGGAGGAAGAGGACATGTTCCCGGAAGCTGCGAAGACGTTGAGCGACGAAGCCGAGGCCCGGCTGGCGCGCGTTTTCGAGGATCGCAAGCCCAAGGAGCTTCAGCTGGCAGAAGAAGAAAAGCCAGGTGACGAGCGCGAATAGCCTTCAGTCCAGCGACACGATGCGCGCGCCGCCGGCGCGCGCCGTTCGCCTTCAAAGCGAGGACGACTGGGAAGAATGGCGCGACGCGGCCCGTCGCTTCCTGGCTGCCCGCGTAGAGCCCGACCGGATCTCTTGGCACGTCGGCGAAAGCGCGGACGACTTATTCGCGGCAGGGGACCGCGACCTTCCTTCCCCTCCCCAGCTTGAACTTCGCGTTCCGCGGCGTTTTCCGGATCTGGCGCAAAGTGCATTGCTGCACTCCGATCCCGAGCGTTTCGCATTGGTTTACCGGCTCCTTTGGCAGGTCACCGAACACCCCGGACTGCTGGACGATCGCGCGGACCCGCTGGTCCGCCGAGTTGAGCTCATGGCGAAGTCTGTGCGAAGAGACCTCCACAAGATGCGCGCCTTCGTGCGCTTTCGCGAGACGGAGGAGAACGGCGGCAGCACGCGCTTTGTCGCATGGTTCGAACCTGAGCATCATATCGTGCGGGCCAACGCCGGCTTCTTCCTGCGGCGGTTCGCCAACATGGCGTGGTCCATCCTCACTCCAGAGATCTCCATCCACTGGGATGGCGAGACGCTGACTGAGGGGCCCGGAGCAGATCGCACGGCAGCACCGCGCGAGGACGAAATCGAAGAGATTTGGAAGGCGTATTACGGCGCCATCTTTAACCCGGCTCGGCTCAAGGTCGGGGCAATGACTCGAGAGATGCCTCGGAAGTACTGGAAGAACCTCCCTGAGGCGCAACTTATTGCACCGCTGATTGCTGGAGCACAGGCAAGGGAGTCGCACATGGTCGCACAGCAAGTACCACCAGCTGAGCGCGCAACCACTCTCCATGCTCTCGCAGAAGAGGCCCAGGGATGCCGCCGCTGTCCGCTTTGGAAGGGAACGAACGGCTGCGTCTTTGGAGAAGGACCGGGCGATGCCCGCCTGATGATCGTGGGTGAACAGCCAGGAGACGAAGAGGACAAGGCGCACCGTCCATTTGTCGGACCGGCTGGAGGGGTACTCGATCGTGCCCTAGGCGAAGCAGGGATTGATCGCGAGGCGGTCTATCTCACGAATACGGTCAAGCACTTCAAGTATGTGATGCGCGGCAAGCGACGGCTTCACCAGAAACCCGACGTTCCAGAGATCGAGGCGTGCAGATGGTGGCTTGATCAGGAGATCGGTCTTGTTCGCCCCCGCGCCACCGTAATGCTCGGAGCGACCGCAGTGCGGGGCGTAACCGGACGGACAGGTGCCATTGGCAAGATGCGCGGCTCGCCAGTTCCCCTGGATCACGGCGCCGGAATTGTCACCTGGCACCCATCGTACATCCTGCGCCTGCCTGACCGGGATGCGGCGAGCAATGCATTCTCTGGCTTGGTGGAGGATCTGCGCCTCGCCGCGAAGGAAGCGCAAGCCGGCTGAACACCTATGGCCCTGCCCTTTGGAGCAGGGAACGCCGCATGTCCCCTCGCGTTGATCCGTTAAGACCGGCCCAATTTGACCGCGAGGAGAAGACCATGGACCACGAGACCCGCGAGACGTTCTGGAAGGCGTTCGAAGACAGCCCTTACATCATGATGAAGCTGGAAGGCTCTCACGAACACTCCGAGCCGATGACGGCGCAGCTCGACAAGGACGCGCACCACGCGATCTGGTTCTTCCTTCCCCGGAGCAACCGCATCGCCGCTGGTGGCGCCGCAAATGGCCACGTTGCGACAAAGGGGCACGACACCTTCGCTTCGCTTACCGGCCTGCTGGTGGAGGAGACTGACGCCTCCGTTCGCGACAAGCATTGGAATACGGTTGTGGAAAGCTGGTTTCCAAACGGCAAGAACGACCCGAATGTCCTGATGCTACGCTTCGACATCAAGGACTCAGAAGTGTGGGTTGCTGACATGTCGCTCAAGGGCAAGTTCAAGATGCTGACGGGTCAGCCAGTCAAAGCCCACGAAGCCGGCGAGCACGCGACCGGTCGGGTCTGACCATAGATCGAGCTTAAATCACTTCCCAGTCTGCATGCTCGCGCATCTCCACAAGGTGGAACGCGCGAGCATGTGTTTACATTTCGTTCCGCGCTCCCCATCCTGTGGGCGCATGCCGCCCCTGTCTCTTCCCGCCCTTCATGCCAGCCACGCAGGCTCATGGCTGCTTGACCGGTCGGGTTCCACCCGCACCGTTGGCAAAGGCGAAGCCGTAACCGCGGCTGCGGACACCCCTCATCTCATCATCAACGCGCCCTTGGTGGCCACACGGCTCGGCTACCCGGATCTTTCCGGATTGGATGTGCTCGAACTCTTCGCCTTCGTGCACCCTGCTCGCTTCGTCGTCCCCACGCCCAAGGGCCTAGCCCATGCCCTGGGGCTACCGGAGCCTGCAGACGATGCCGAGGTGCCACACCTCCTTCAGAACGCAGCCGGGGTACTCTTGGCTACGTGCATGGACCCGGCGTGGCCGCAGCGGGAGGGCGCGTGGAGTGCTCTGCAGTCGCTTACCCGTTTGCGGTGGGCCTGGGCAGCACCTCTTGCCGGTCACATCGCGCGGCCCGAACGGGCAGAGCGCTGGCTCTTTTCCAAGCTGCCTGAATGGGAAGAAGCAGGCGAGCAGCCGCAACCGCGCCAGATCGCTATCGAAGAGGCCGCCACGCTCACCCGCCTGCAGCAGCTGACAGGAGCGTCGGCAGAACAGCGCGAAAGCCAACGCGACTACGCAGTGCGTGCCGCAAGCGCCTTCTTACCACGCCGCAAGTCTGGCGAGCCGCACCTGCTGCTCTCCCAGGCCGGTACTGGAATCGGCAAGACGCTCGGCTACCTGGCACCCGCTTCGCTCTGGAGTGAGCTTTCGGGCGGAACCGTGTGGGTCTCGACTTTCACGAAGGCGCTGCAGCGGCAGCTGCGAAAAGAGAGCCGGCGTGCCTGGCCGGAACGGCGCCCGGATGGATCGCAGCCAGTGGTGGTGCGCAAAGGCCGCGAGAACTACCTCTGCCTGCTTAACCTGGAAGACGCTCTGCAAGGCGGGTTTGCCGGTCGGGCTGCGATCCTTGCGCACCTTGTCGCGCGATGGGCAGCATACACTCAGGACGGAGATATGATCGGCGGGGACTTGCCCGGCTGGCTAGCCACCTTGTTCCGTCAGCGCGGCATCACGGCGCTGACGGACCGCCGGGGTGAATGCGTCTACGCGGGCTGTTCGCACTACCGGAAGTGCTTTATCGAGCGTGCCTCCCGCGCCAGCGCCAGCGCCGACCTGGTGATCGCCAATCATGCTTTGGTCATGGTGAATGCGGCGCGCGGGCGCGACCACGCCGCGCGACCGATGCGAATCGTCTTCGACGAGGGCCATCACGTCTTTGACGCTGCCGATTCCACCTTTGCCGCTGCCCTGACAGGTGCCGAGTCGATAGAATTGCGCCGTTGGGTTATCGGCCCGGAGAAGTCATCACGCGGGAGGCGTCGCGGGCTTTCGGCGCGTCTTGCAGATGTCGCCAGCTATGACGAGGCGGGTGGCCGGGCAGTCGAAGCCGCGCGAACAGCGGCGGAGGCCCTGCCCTCCGATGGTTGGCTCCAGAGGCTGGCAGAAGGGGTGCCCTCAGGCCCGCTTGAAGAACTGTTCGCCGCCGTACGCGCCACTGTCTATGCTCGCGACGAGACTGGCGGCACCGAAGCAGGGTATGGCTTGGAGACGGAAGTCGCCGGGCTGGAGGGCGCTTTCGTGGAACTGGCGCAATCTGCCCGCGCGGCTTTGGCCGAACTGCGACAGCCGCTCATCCGCCTCGGGACACGGCTGGAGGCCATGCTTGAGGAACCGCCCGATTGGCTTGACGGCCAAGGGCGCCAGCGCCTCGAAGGCGCTCGCCACTCACTTAGCTGGCGCGTGGATCTGCTCGCTGCCTGGGAAGCACTTCTTGAAAGGCTGGGCGGGCCCGCTGATCCTGAGTTCGTCGATTGGCTGGCCATCGACCGGAGCGAAGCGCGTGAGTTCGACATCGGCATCCACCGCCGGTGGCTCGACCCGATGAAGCCATTCGCGCGAACAGTACTGGAACCGGCACATGGCGTAGTCATGACCTCCGCAACGCTGGCCGACCGTACGGGGAATGAGGATGATGACTGGCGTCTGGCCGTAGTGCGTAGCGGGGCGCCACACATCGGCGTGATGCCGCAGCTGTCTGCCCACGAGAGCCCCTTCGATTACGCGGGACAGGCCGAAGTGCTTATCGTCACCGATGTCCCCCGCGGCGACATTCCCGCGCTGGCGGGGGCATACGGTCGACTTATAGAGGCATCCGGAGGCGGAGCGCTCGGCCTGTTTACTGCCATACGCAGGCTGCGGGCGGTGCACGGCCGAATTGCCGACCGCCTCGCGCGGGGAGGCCTGCCGCTATACGCGCAGCATGTCGACCCGATCGACACCGGCACTCTCGTGGACATCTTCCGAGATGACCCTTCCGCATCGCTATTGGGCACCGATGCCCTCCGGGACGGGGTGGATGTGCCCGGCCGGTCGCTGCGGCTGGTGGTGATGGAGCAGGTTCCCTGGCCCCGGCCCACTATCCTCCATCGTGCACGCAGGTTGGCTGCCGGCGCCCAGAAAGGCGGTGCAAGCGCCTATGACGACGGGATCATCCGCGCCCGGCTGGCGCAGGCATTCGGACGCCTGATCCGCAGCAAGGAAGATCGCGGGCATTTCGTCGTACTTTCGGCCGCCTTCCCCTCCCGGTTGCTGACGGCATTTCCACCAGCGACGCCAATCCGGCGCGTCACGCTGGACGAGGCCTTGCAACGCGTCTCCGCTCATGGTCTGGAGCCGACGATGAACGATCAAGCTGCTGCCCCTCTTGCATGAAGACCCTCGGCCTATTTCGCCATGCCAAATCCGACTGGAACGATGCACGCCTGCGTGATTTCGACCGGCCGCTGAACGAGCGCGGTCGTACGGGCGCGGGCCTGATGGGGCTGCACATTCGCCATTATGGGGTACGCTGGAAGCGAATCATCGCGTCCCCCGCGGTGCGCGTAACTCAGACGATTGAACTGGCCGCCCGTGCAGCCGGGCAGATGCCGCCTCTCAACTGGGATCGTCGCATCTATCTCGCCAGTTCACCGACGCTGGCGGATCTCCTGCGCGAACAGGACAGCGATCCCGCCTCTATCCTGATGGTCGGACACAACCCGGGCCTGGAAGATCTTATCTTTGATCTCGTTCCCGACGACGGGAGCAGCCCGTTGCGCGATGAAGTGGAAGAGAAGTTTCCGACCGCTGCATTCGCAGTCCTGGAACTTGAGATCGACGCCTGGTCCCAGCTCTCCGACAACTGCGGGCGGCTGAAGCATCTCATGCGCCCGCGCGATCTGGATGCAAAGCTAGGACCCCAGATAGAGGATTGAGCCTCGCCCGCAGCAACGCAGATTCATTTCAACGCAAAACGTCAGCAGCGGGCAAGTGCCGCGGCAAGTTCATCGCGAATCGCTCTGAGTTCGGTGTGAAGCGGTGACTGAGGCGCAGCAGAACGATTGGCGTACGACGCCGAATTGTCCGCCTCGATCGCCTGGCGTGCACCGCGCAGAGTAAAGCCTTCGCGATGCACGAGGCGGTCGATCCTCGCGATTAAGGCAACATCCTCGGGACGGTAGTAGCGGCGCCCGCCGCTGCGCTTCACGGGCCGGAGCATCGGAAACTGCTCCTCCCAGTAGCGCAGCACATGCTGCCGAATGTCGAGCGCCTTCGCCACTTCACCAATGGTGCGCAGCGCTTCTGGTGCCTTGCCGTCGTCGAACTCCGGCGTCATCGTTTCACCTCCCGCCGCGTCAGCCTCCTGCAATGCGATCCTTCAGCATCTGACTGGCGCGGAACGTCAGCACTCTACGCGGAGTGATCGGCACTTCAACGCCCGTCTTCGGGTTGCGCCCGATCCGCTCACCTTTGTCGCGTAGAAGAAAGGTCCCGAAACCTGAAATCTTGACGTTCTGTCCGTCTGCCAGGGCCTCGCACATGTGCGTAAGAATCGCCTCAACCATGGCAAGAGACTCGGCACGAGAAAGGCCAAGTTTCTTGTGTATCGCTTCGGCTATAGCTGCTCGCGTAAGCGTCTCCGTAGAGCGCATCGATCCCACCCTTTATCCACAAATTCCCCGCGGCCGTCATAGGTTATACGGCGAAGAAATCAACAAATGTGAACTAACGTGCAGAAGTCGAGCAGAGGAATGCCAGCGACTACATCCTTAACAGGCTGGCACCCCAAGTGAATCCACCGCCCATCGCTTCCAGCATGACGAGATCCCCCTGCTGAATTCGCCCATCGCGCACGGCAACATCGAGCGCCAGGGGAACGGAGGCAGCCGAGGTATTGGCATGCTGATCGACGGTGATCACGACCTTGTCAGCAGGCATACTGAGCTTCCGCGCGGTCGCATCCAGGATGCGGGCGTTTGCCTGGTGCGGGACGAGCCAGTCGATATCGGCGGTGCTCAGGCCTGCATCATCAAGCACTTCGCGCAGAACATCGGCGAGATTCACTACGGCGTGACGGAATACTTCACGCCCCTTCATCCGCAACTTGCCGACCGTGCCGGTCGTAGAGGCGCCGCCATCGACGTAGAGAAGCTGGTTGTGATTGCCGTCGGCATGCAGCTTGGTTGCGATCACACCTCTTGGCGCCTCGCCCTCAACCTCCTGCGCCTCGAGGATAACCGCGCCCGCCCCGTCCCCGAACAGGACGCATGTGGTGCGATCTTCCCAATCCAGAATGCGGCTGAAAGTCTCCGAACCGATCACCAGTGCGCGCTGCGCCATGCCGCTCCGCAGCATCGAGTCGGCAACGCCCACCGCGTAAAGAAAGCCGGAGCACACCGCGGCCACATCGAATGCGATGCCACCATGGCACCCGAGGTTGTGCTGAACAGTGGTTGCCGTGGCCGGAAAGGTTTGGTCCGGAGTCGCCGTGGCGAGGACGATGAGATCCACATCCTTGGCCTCAAGACCCGCCGCAGAGATCGCCTTGCGCGCTGCATCGGTAGCAAGGCTGGCTGTGGTCTCGTCACTCTCCGCAATGTAGCGCTGGCGAATGCCCGTGCGCTCGACAATCCATTCGTCAGTAGTGTCCACCCGCGCAGCAAGCTCCGCATTGGTGACTACGGTGCGGGGCAGTGCCGAGCCGGTGCCGAGTACAACCGAGCGACGCATCAGGCGCGTTCCTCCTGCCCACGCATCACACGCAGGGAATCGGCACCCACACGGGCAAGGTCGGCGGTGATCCGCTCGGTCACGTTTTCCTCCAGAAGGCGGGCAGTGACCGCCACAGCATTGGCGACACCAGCAGCGTTCGCACTGCCATGACTTTTCACAACGATGCCGTTAAGCCCGAGAAAGACCGCGCCGTTGTGGTTGTTAGGGTCCAGGTGGTGCTTCAGCAGTTCCGTAGCCGGACGAGAGATCAGAAATCCGATCTTCGAACGCAGTGAACTCGCGAAACTGCGCCGCAAGAGATCGCCCACGAACCGGGCAGTGCCTTCAACGGCCTTGAGCGCGATGTTTCCTGAGAAACCATCCGTCACGACAACGTCAACATCGCCGCGGCAAACCTTGTCGGCTTCAGTGAAGCCGTCGAAAGAAATCGCAAGATCGCTCGCGGCAGCCTTCAGGACGTTAGCGGCGTCGCGAAGCTCGTCAGTGCCTTTGGTCTCTTCCGTGCCGATGTTCAGCAGGCGCACGCGAGGCGCCTCGCGCGCTGTGACCACTCTCGAGTAGGCAGCACCCATGATCGCGAACTGCACAAGATTGCGCGTATCGCACTCGGTGTTTGCCCCCAGGTCCAGCATCACCACGTCATTGTCGCCAAGCGTTGGCAGCAATGCAGCGAGAGCCGGGCGATCAATGCCTGGCATCGTCCGCAGCGTGAGCTTAGCAATCGCCATCAACGCGCCGGTGTTCCCAGCACTCACAGCGGCTCCGGCATCACCTGCCTTCACCGCATTGATGGCCATGCCCATGGAGGTACCCTTGGCCCGGCGCAAAGCCTGGCTGGGTTTGTCCTCACCACTGATCACGTCTTCGGTGTGAAGAATCTCAGACGACGCGCGCAAGTTCGGATGGCTCTCAAGCGCGGCTTTGATCCGCGGCTCGTCGCCCACCAGCAGAAACTTGAAACGCTCGTGACGGCGACGCGCAAGTGCCGCGCCTTCCACCATCACGCGCACGCCCTCGTCACCGCCCATCGCGTCAACGGCGATACGCGGCAAGCTCATCGACAGTCTCCAGACCTCAGAGCGTCAGACTTAGGCTTCAACCGCGACGATTTCACGGCCGTTGTAGTGGCCGCAAGCCGTGCACAAGTGGTGCGGGCGCTTCAGCTCGCCACAGTTCTTGCATTCGCTGAAAGCCTCAACCGTGAGCGCGTCATGGCTGCGGCGCATGCCCCGACGGGAGGGGGATGTTTTTCTCTTAGGGACAGCCATTTCGGCACCTGTTCCTGAAAACTTGCGTTGCTGTTAAAAAGGCCGCCGAGACCAACAAGGGCCGGCGGCTTGCGAAGGCGCGCCTATACCCGATCTGGCGCGAGTTGCAAGCCGTAGTCGCCTGACGCATGCTTATACCTGACATTCAGTACGAGAGGGCAAGCATGATCCTGCAGACGACGTTGAGCCTGGCCGCGGCCGCGGTTTTCATCAATCTGTGGCTTTTCGTCCGAATAGTGCGGGTCCGCATGGCCGAACGCTTGATCCACGGGGACGGGGGCAATGCCCTGCTCCTGCAGCGGATGCGCGCCCAATCGAACTTTATCGAACACACGCCGCTGTTTCTTATACTCGTCGCCGTGATTGAGATGACCGGCAAGGGTCACAGCTGGCTGGCCATCGTGGGCTCGGTCTTCATGCTTGCACGGGTGGCGCATGGCTTCGGCATGGATCGAACGAGTGCGAATCCTTACCGTGCGGTCGGAATGGTGGTCACCCTCCTCTCCGAGATCGGCCTGGCTGTCGTCGCAGTGCTGATCGCCTTGCAAGTGATGTGAGACGCGAACGCGAGGGCCGGGGCTAATTGCACGCCTCCCCTGAGAGAACGTGACGACGCCGGGATGCGCAATCGCAAGAGGAGACGCTGGCATGGCAGGCCAGCATCTCCTTTATGCGCACCAGTCTAAGCGAGCTACGCGGTTGCCCTGGCCAGAGCGGCGTCGCTCACGAACGGATTGCTCCGCCGCTCCTCGCCAAAGGTGCTGATGGGACCGTGTCCCGGCACAAAGGTGGTCTCATCGCCGAGAGGCCAGAGGCGCTCCGTGATAGAATTCACCAGGGTTTCAAGATCGCCCTTGGGAAAGTCTGTACGGCCGATCGATCCCTGGAACAGAACGTCGCCGACGATCGCGAACCGGGACGGGGCGTGATGGAACACGACATGACCCGGCGTGTGCCCCGGGCAGTGGTAGACATCCAGCGTGAGGTCGCCAACCGTCACCTGATCTCCATTGAGCAGCCACCGATCCGGCTCAAAACTGTGCGCTTCCATGTTCCAGCGTGGGCCGTCCTGATCAAGCTGAGCGATCCAGAAGCGATCCTCTTCCTGCGGCCCCTCGATTGGAACATGCAGCTCCTTGGCCAATTCGCCAGCCATCCCGCAGTGATCGAGGTGCCCGTGTGTCACGAGCACTTTCTCCAGCTTGACCCCTGTCTTGGCGAGCGCGGCCTTCAACTGGTCCAGGTCGCCGCCGGGATCCACGAATGCACCCCGCATCGTCTTGGTACACCAGATGAGCGTACAGTTTTGCTGCAACGGCGTGACAGGCAGAATAGCCACGCGCATCGGCGGCTCCTGTGCGGATTTTGGGCTTTCATTCATCCCCGCGGAAATGGCGGGAGACGATGATGATTGCAACCGGGAGCGCGTGACTGACCTTCCTCAAAGGCGTCCACTCTTCCACACCACCCGCCCCACCAGGTCCAGTTGGTCTGGCGGGCATTCGATGGGTGGATAAGCCGTGTTGTCGCTGAGCAGAGAGACTCGCCCCGGTCTGCTGGTGTCCAGCCGCTTGACCAGCAGCGCGCCGTCGAAACGCACCACGTGAATGCCGTCGCGCAGGGTACGACGGCCTCCGTCCACGAGGATCTCGTCGCCGTCTCGCAAGGTGGGCTCCATCGAGTCGCCGCGCACGGTTATGGCGGAAAGCCGCTCCTGCTGGAGCCCCTGATCCCTCAACCAGCGCTGAGAGAAACGGAAACTGCCAATCGCGTCTTCGCCGATCACGTCCGCGCCGGGTCCAGCCGAAGCAGTGAGACAGAGTCGCGGAATCTCGATCCAGACCACATCGCCTTCCGGAGACGGATGCGCACTGTATTTTTCCTGCGGAGCTCCTAGCTCCGTTTCCGCGACACCAAAGAACCGAGCGAGCAGAGCGCGATCGCCCTCCTCAAGCTTGCGGGGACTTCCTTTCCGGACGAATTGCTGGAGATAGCTCGCGTTCTTGCCGATCATCCTCGACAACCGCGTCAGACTGACATGCCGCTCCTCCGCAAGAGCCAGCAACCGGCGGCGGGAGGTATCAAGTTCCATATTCGAGAAAGTACACGAGAGATATTTCCTAGACAAGTAGGATTTGGACTGGAACAAAAGGTGATCACCTGAGTCGAACTGAACGGAGGACATGATGTTGTTGCGGCGCATAGAGCGCTTCTTGCGGGCGACAGGTATGCCCCGCACAAAGTTTGGCCGCCTTTCGGTCGGTGATCCCAGGCTCGTCGACGATCTGCGCAACGGGCGTACCCCACGCCCTAGCATGGAGCAGCGAGTAGAACATTTCATGAACATATATCAGGAGGAAAGTCATGCTCGCTGAACCGGCGCGTCATCTGGAAATGATCGCAACCCTTCGTCATGCGGGTGCGCGCGGACCTTGGCTGGGTCTGCTCCGGGAAGTGCTGAGCCTGGCAGGGCCTGATGCGCAGTTCATGCGCCACTCCGAGCGGCCCTGGTCAAGCGCCACATTCTGCGGCGCACGGCATGTCGTCGCGCTTACTTACGAGGGCGCGGAGGCCATCGCCCAAGGCGAAGCATTCATCGCAGCCCTGCCCGACCATGAGTTCACGTTACGCGGAGCGCTCGTCGCCGATGCGACTGTTACGTTCGCCGAGCATAGCCTGCTCGACGAGCAAAGGCTGTCCATCGAAGCTGAAATACTCGTGCTCGACGATACGTAAGCCGCAATCAGTATCCGGCGCCAAGATCTACCGCATGCAGCAAGGGCTCGCCGGCAAGAAAACGCCGGCAGTTCGTCAGGAACCGTTCGGCACCTTTCTGGAAGATCGTGTCTTGTGAGCGGCCGGATAGATGCATCGAGATATGCACGTTATCGTACATCCACAGTGGGTGCTCAGCCGGCAGCGGCTCGGGATCGGTAACGTCCAGGAAGGCGGCGCCAAGTTGCCCGCTATCAAGCGCGGCAAGGAGCGCATCGGTTTCGATCACCTCGCCGCGTGCGAAGTTAAGAATCGCCGCTCCGCGCTTCATGGCTCGCAATTCTGCCGAGCCGATCAGGCCCCGAGTCTCAGGAGTCGAAGGGACTGCCATGATCACCCAATCGAACTCGCCAAGTCGCGCCTGCCATTCGCCGGGACGCAGTGCGCCCTGGCTGCTGCTTCGCCTGACCTCCGTCACCTGAACATCGAAGGCCCGGAGCAAGTGCGCGATGCGTCCGCCAATGGCGCCGGAGCCAACGATCAGCGCCGAAGTTTCCGCAAGCTCGCCCTTGCCGGGCGGCTCGCGGAGCCATTCATGCCGGTCTTGCGCGCGGACAACTTGCCGATACCCCTTGGCGATCGTCAGCATGCCGAGCAAGGCATACTCCGCAATCGTGCCAGCATGCAGCCCGGCGCCGTTGGTCAACATCGTTCCGCGCTCGGCCATCAACTGCAGCGGCAAGTGGTTGATTCCCGCTGCAACCGTGTTCAACCAGCGCATGTTCGCAGCAGAACGGACCGCATCGGGCATTGCGGCCGATCCGAACGCATCGAACCAGCCGATCTCCGCATCGGGCGCATGACGGACCATCTCTTCGGGCGTGGTGAACCACAACGGGGATATCTCAGCCGGTAGCCGTCCTTCCAGCAATGGGCGAGCCAGCGATGTGATGACTGCTAACGGCATGCGCCCTTTCCTCCCTCTTTTCCGTTCAGCCCAGCTTCCACTCCCAACCTAGTGGGTCGCCGTCCATTACCTCAACGCCGCGGCCAGCAAGTTCGTCGCGGAGAGCGTCGGAGGTTGCGAAATCCTTCTCCGCGCGCGCGGCCTTGCGCCTCTGCAGTGCGGTTTCGATCTCCGCTTCAGTCATCTCGGCAGCCTTCGGGCGCAGACGCAAGTCTGCCCGCGTCCTGCCGAACAAGTCCAAGCCCAAAACGGCGTCCATGCGCTCTACCGCAGCGCGCTTGGCGCCGGCATCGATCTTCTTGGCAGCCAGTGCGTCCTCAAGCGCCGTCAAGGCGACCGGCGTGTTCAGATCATCTGCGAGTGCGGTCGCGAACGTCTCCAGCAGCGGCGCCAGCTTGGGATGGATTGTGTCGGCCGCCTCTACCTCGCGCAGCCGCTCAGCCGCTATGATCATTCGCTTGAGGCGCGTGAGGGCAGCGCCCAGGTTCTCCCATGAGAACTCCAGTTCGCTGCGGTAATGCGCCTGCAGGCACATCAACCGGTAGGCGAGCGGGTGATATCCTTTGTCGATCAGCAGCTGCAGGCGCAGAAACTCGCCGCTCGACTTGCTCATCTTGCCCGAACGCTCGACGAGGAAGTTGTTGTGCATCCATATGCGCGCACCCGAATTTGTCGGCACGTCCAAGCCGTTGGTGCAGCAAAAGGCCTGGTTCTGTGCGATCTCATTGGGATGGTGGATCTCGCGGTGATCGATGCCGCCCGTATGAATGTCAAAGGGGAAGCCAAGCAGATCCCCTGACATGACGGAGCATTCTAGGTGCCAGCCCGGTGCTCCTCGCCCCCATGGGGAGTCCCACTCCATCTGCCGCTTTTCGCCGGCAGGAGTCTTGCGCCAGATCGCGAAGTCCGCTGCGTTACGCTTGCCCTCGACAGCTTCGATGCGCCCCTCGCCTTCCTCAGTCACCGCACGAGCGAGCCGGCCATAGTCTGCGACCGTCGACACATCGAAATACAAACCGCTCTCAAGTTCGTAGCAATGCCGAGGCGCGATCTTCTCCGCGAACTCGATCATCTGGGGAACATACTCAGTCGCTATCGACCACTTGGCTGGCTGCCGAATGTTCAGAGCGCGGATGTCGTCCCAGTACGCTTCTGTGTAGTGCTTCGCGATCTCCCAGATGGACTGTTCCTGCTGCCGGGCCATCTTCTCCATCTTGTCCTCGCCCGCGTCGGCGTCGTCGGTCAGGTGGCCGACATCGGTGATGTTGATGACGTGGGTCAGCTTGTAGCCGCTGAAGCTAAGCGTGCGGCCAAGGACATCGGCGAACACGTAAGCTCGCATGTTACCGATGTGAGGATAATTGTAGACCGTTGGGCCGCAGGTGTAGACCCGCGCCTCTCCCTCGTGGACGGGGGTGAACTCCTCGAGAGTACGGGTCAGGCTGTTATAAAGGCGTAGCGCGGTCATGGGCGGGACTTACGCTGCCCCCCTTTCCAGTCAAGCATAGCCGCGCGCGAACCCGCCGGTTGGATTAGCGAGCCTGAACCGCCGCCGTAGGTCCGCTCATTCCCAGCCGACGAACCGCACCTGCTCGTCAAGCGGCACCCGAGGCCGCTCGAACGTGTTCACAGGAGCATCGGGGTCCCGGTGGTCGATGGCGACACCACAGAACAGGATCTGCTCCTCGTCCGCCACGCCAATCTCTGCCTTGATGAGCCGGGCGTAGAGCGCCATCCACTCCTGCGGGCAGCTGTCGAGCCCCTCTTCGCGCAAGAGCAGCATGATCGTTTGCAGCCACATACCCACGTCCGACCACTGCGGCGGGCCCATGAAGCGTTCGAAGTGGCAGAGAAGCAGCACTGGTGCGCCAAAGGAGGTCAGGTTCTGCCGTGAGACCTGCTCCCGCAACGCCGTATCCTCACGGGCAATGCCCAGCGATCCGTACATGCAGGCGCCGAGTTCCTTGAGCCTTGCAAGGTGTCGCGGCGACTGGTTCGGCTCGGAAAAACTGTATTCGATGGAATCCTGCGGCTCGCTGGCGAGGAGCTTTTGCTGCAGCGCCGCCAAGGGCTTGCCCGTGAGAACGGTTGCGCGCCACGGCTGAAAGTTGCAGCCCGAAGGAGCCATGCGGGCCCGATCCAGGACTCTTCGGATCGTCGCCAGATCAACGGGAGTGTCATGGAACGCCCGGATGGAGCGCCGAGTGGCAACGGCTTCGGCGACGTTCATCAATCCTCCTCGAACAGGTCCGCCAGTTGCTCGATCATCGTGCCGCCGAGTTGCTCGACATCCATGATCGTAACGGCGCGGCGATAGTAGCGGGTGACATCGTGCCCGATTCCGATCGCGACAAGCTGAACCGGGCTCTGGCGTTCGATCCACTCGATCACACGCCGCAGATGCGCTTCAAGATAACCGGCACTGTTGACGCTGAGCGTCGAGTCGTCGACCGGAGCACCGTCCGAGATGACCATGAGGATGCGCCGATCTTCGGGCCGCGCAAGGAGCCGGCTGTGGGCCCACAGCAGGGCCTCGCCGTCGATGTTCTCCTTCAACAAGCCCTCGCGCATCATCAGCCCAAGGTTCTTGCGCGCACGGCGCCAGGGTTCGTCCGCTTTCTTGTAGACGATGTGCCGCAGGTCATTGAGGCGACCGGGGTGCTGCGGCTTACCGTTCGCAAGCCACGCCTCTCGGCTTTGTCCGCCCTTCCAGGCTCGCGTCGTGAAGCCCAGAATCTCCACCTTGACGCCGCACCGTTCCAGTGTGCGTGCAAGCACGTCAGCGCTGATCGCCGCGATGGAGATCGGGCGTCCACGCATCGATCCCGAATTGTCGATCAGGAGGGTGACGACGGTATCCTTGAACTCCACGTCGCGTTCGACCTTGTAGGACAGCGACTGGCCGGGCGAGACAACCACCCGCGCAAGCCGTGCCGCGTCGAGCAATCCTTCTTCCTGGTCGAAGTCCCACGAGCGGTTCTGCTGCGCCATCAGACGGCGCTGGAGCCTGTTCGCAAGCCGCGTGACGATGCCTTGCAGCCCCTTCAACTGCGCATCGAGATAGGCCCGAAGCCGTGTCAGTTCCTCTTCGTCACACAGGTCGTTAGCGGCAGTGACCTCATCGAAGGCCTCTGTGAACACCTTGTAGTCGAAGGTCTCGGGAATGTCGGTCCAGGGGCGGTTGGGACGAACGGGGAGCATTCCTTCCTCGCCCTCGTCGCCTTCCTGGCCTTCCTCCATCTCGTCAGAGGATTCGCCTTCCGCTTCGCTTTCGCCTTCGTCCTGCCCCTCGTTAGGCTCGGCTGCCACTTCGCTTGGCTGCTGCTCCTCGCCCTTGTCGTCGCCGGTCTGCTCTTCCTCGGTCTCCTCGTCGCCATCCATGTCGTCGGAATTGTCGGGTTCTTCAGGCAGCCGCTCGGTTCGTGTAAGCTCCAGGTGCTGCAGCATGTCCAGCGAGAGGGACTGAAAGGCCTTCTGGTCTTCCATTGAAGCTGCCAGCGCATCGAAGTCAGCGCCCGCACGCTCTTCGATCCACTGCCGGAGCATGTCGACGCCGCCCTGCGCCGCTTCCGGGATCGGCTGACCCGTTAGATGTTCGCGCAAGAGCAGTGCCAGCGCCGCCTGCACCGGCACTTCATCCGCGCTCTCCGCGCGGGTGATCGGATCGCCACCGATGCGAACGTCAAGCGCCGCGTCCAGGTTGTCGCGCATTCCCGCAAAGCGATTGGAGCCGAGTGCCTCATACCGCACAAGCTCAACCGCGTCATAGCAGGCCCGCGCCGCCGGCTCGAGGGGAGCATGGCGCTGGTGCAGGAGCTCATCGTGGTGGCGGAGCTTCAGTGCAAAGCTGTCCGCAAAGCCGCGGGCCTGCATCGCAGCGGCGCGTGGCAGCGATCGACCGGGCATCGGCACGCGGAAGGCCGTGCCGCTGGAGCTCGGCGTCTCTGCGGTCCAGTTAACCTCGACTTCGGGTTCATGCGCGATGGCACGGCTGGCGCCCGCGAGAACGGACTTGAAGCGATCGGCGGGAGATTCGTCGGACATGTCTCGAAAACGCTAGAGAGCCGGTGGCGCTTCGACAAGCGCCACGCCCGATCGCTCCCGTTTCATCACGGCCGAGCCGGGTGAAAGAGGAGCGATCTTCATCCTCAGATCGACTGCCCGGTCTTGGCCCAGTCTGCGAGGAACCCCTCGATGCCCTTGTCGGTCAGGACGTGCTTGAACAGCGCGCGGATCACGGCAGGGGGGGCAGTCATCACGTCCGCGCCGATCTTTGCGCATTCCAGCACATGGACGGGGTGGCGGATGGAGGCGGCGAGGATCTCCGTCTCAAACGCGTAGTTATCGTAGATAAGGCGGATGTCGCGAATCAGATCGAGACCGTCGAATCCGTTGTCATCATGACGGCCGACGAAGGGCGAAATGAAGCTTGCACCCGCCTTCGCAGCCAGCAGTGCCTGATTGGCCGAGAAGCACAGCGTCACATTGACCATCGTCCCATCGTCGCTGAGCTTGCGGCAGGTCTTGAGGCCATCGATCGTCAGCGGCACCTTGATGCAGACGTTGTCCGCAATCTTGCGCAGCACTTCAGCCTCACGCATCATCTCTGCATGATCCAGCGCGACAACCTCGGCGCTGACCGGCCCTTTGACGAGGCCGCAAATTTCCTTGGTGACTTCCATGAAGTCACGGCCGGATTTCGCGATCAGCGAAGGATTGGTGGTAACGCCGTCGAGAAGGCCCGTTTCGGCCAGATCGGCGATTTCCTGGGTGTCGGCAGTGTCGACGAAGAACTTCATGGTAGTTTCCTGTTGAGCGGTTTGGGCGTCCTATAGGGGCCGGAGCAGCAAGCCGCCAGCCCATCCTCCTCCGCGAGAGTCAGCCTCCGAAGACTCTTTTCAGCACTGGGTCGCCGCTCTTGCCAGGATCACGCCGGATGGCGGCCTCCTCCGCGCCAATCTCATACCAGATGGCGTTGTCCGCCTCGAGCGCGAGAGCATGAGCCGCCTGCGCGACATCGACGCCTGCAAGGAGCGATAGAGCCTGGTTGACGAGTGGGTCTGAGGTGATGCGCATGATATCTTGCAGCTCGGGTATCATGGCGTTCACCAGCGCTGCCCCCATCTGCGCGCGCAGGAATGTCGTCGCGGCTGACGGCTCACCCGTGATGAGGGCATATGCGTTCTCGATGCCGATCGTGCGGACGGTGTCCGCGACCACGGGCGCAGCGGCACGGGCGCCATCCTCAGCGATAATGTTCAAGCGATGTTGGAGCCGTTCGCGAAATGCCGGCGAGCGCAAGATGCCCTCCATCACGGAGCCGCGCTTGCCGAACAGAACGGGAAGCTCGATCCGCGCCACGGCGCTGTCCCAAAAGCCTTCCGGAGCAGTCAGCCGGGCGAAAGCATTGCGGGTGGACGCTTCCAGCAGACGGCGCACGGCGTCGACGTAGAAATACTCTCCAAGCCCGCTGGTCGTCGTGCAAGCAGGCAGCACCAGCAGGCCGGCAAGTCCAAGGCCGCCGCCCAAAACGCCGCGGCGTCCTAGCGGTGCGCGCAGATTTACAGCGTATCGATCTACAAGCACGCCCCAATTCCTTCCCGAGAGTTTCCGTGAATGCCTATATGCGCAAAGATGTCCAACCCAGCGACTCCCATCAGGCGCATTCGTCTCCTCGTCTTCAACGCCGCCCTCGGCGTGCTCGATTACCGCGAGCCCGAGGGGCTGACGCTTGAATACGGCTCGGTCGTCGTCGCGCCCCTCGGGCCTCGCCAGATCATCGGCATCGTCTGGGAAGCGGAACGCCTGAACACCAAGGAAGTGCCTGACACAAAGCTGCGCGCTGTGCTTGAGGTCTTGCCAGTCCCCCCCCTGTCGGCGGAGCTGCGCAGGCTCATCGAATGGACGGCGGACTACTACTGCGCGCCAATGGCCAGTGTTGCACGCATGGCATTGGCCAGCAGCGCTGCACTGCGCGGCGGCGGTACCACAACGGAGTACCGGCTGACAGGCGTCGAACCCGCTCGTCTGACGCCGCAACGAGCCGCCGCGCTGGACGCACTTCAAGGCGAGCAAGGATCGATCCGCGAACTGGCAGAACTGGCGGGTGTATCAGAGGGTGTGTTGCGCGGCATGGTCGGCGCCGGGCTGCTGGAGTCACTGGTCATCGACTGCGACCGCCCCTACCCCGCGGCCCTGCCAGACTTCACACAACCTCAGCTCAGCGACGGACAGGCGCAAGCCGCGCAGGTCTTTGTGGAGGCGGTGCGGTCCGGCGGGTTCACACCGTTTCTCCTCGACGGCGTGACAGGATCCGGGAAAACCGAGACCTACTTCGAGGCCGTAGCCGAGGCTCTGCGAAGGAACCGCCAAGTGCTGGTGCTGCTTCCCGAAATTGCTTTGACGGAGAACTTCCTGCGCCGCTTCGAGCAGCGGTTCGGAGCTCCGCCCATTCTTTGGCACTCGTCGTTGAAAGCGAGCGAGCGGCGACGGGCTTGGCGCGCCATCGTCCGGGGCGAGGCCCAAGTCGTGGTAGGAGCGAGATCCGCGCTATTTCTGCCCTACGCGCACCTCGGCCTGGTCGTCGTCGACGAGGCCCACGAGGTCTCTTTCAAGCAAGACGACGGAGTTCGCTACAACGCGCGTGACGTGGCGGTGATCCGCGCCCGGTTTGAGAAAGCGCCGGTCATCCTCGCCAGCGCGACGCCTGCACTGGAATCGATGCAACTCGCCGAAGCCGGCGTCTACAAGCGTATAGAGTTGCCCGACCGCTTCGGTGGCGCACAGCTTCCCGAGATCGCAATCGTCGATCTCCGCAGCGAGGTTCCCGAACGTGGCCGTTGGCTCGCACCCCGACTGGTAGAGGAGATGAAGGTCCGGTTGGGACGCGGCGAACAGTCGTTGCTCTTCCTCAACCGCCGGGGCTACGCGCCACTGACGCTGTGCCGGCACTGCGGCTATCGCTTTCAATGCCCCAATTGCACCGCCTGGCTTGTGGAACACCGCTTCTCGAGCCGGCTCGCCTGCCACCACTGCGGCCACGAAACTCCGGTGCCAGACGCCTGCCCCGAATGCGGCACTCCCGACTGCCTTGTTGCGTGCGGCCCCGGTGTGGAGCGCATCGCGGACGAGGTTGGAGAATTGCTTCCCGAGGCACGGATCGCGGTTGTCACTTCCGACACCCTGAACTCGCGAGAAGCAGTCGGAAACTTCGTGGCGCAGGCAGAGGAAGGTGCCATCGACGTAATCGTGGGAACGCAGCTCGTTACCAAGGGCTACCATTTCCCGGAGTTAACGCTCGTTGGCGTAGTGGATGCCGATCTTGGCCTCGAAGGCGGTGACTTGCGCGCGGGTGAGCGCACTTATCAGCAGATCGCGCAGGTTGCGGGGCGCGCCGGGCGCGGCGAGAAACCGGGAGACGTGCTGATCCAGACACGCCATCCCGAAGCGGCAGTGATCTCCGCTCTTGCCTCCGGCGACCGCAGTGCTTTCTACGAGGCCGAGACCCAGGCGCGCCGCGAGGCGGGCGCGCCGCCGTTTGGCCGCTGGGCGGCGATCATTGTCTCGAGCGAGGATCAGGCAGAGGCCCAGAGTGCTGCCCGCGCGATTGGCGGCACCGCCCCCCGACATCCAGACATGCTTGTCCTGGGGCCAGCTCCTGCTCCGATGGCCCTGCTGCGGGGCCGTTACCGGTACCGCCTGCTCATCAACGCGAGACGATCGGCGGAATTGCAGCGTTACCTTCAGGAATGGCTGAAACCGCTGGAGTTCCCCCAAGGTGTGCGGGTCGCCATCGACATCGATCCATATAGCTTCGTCTGAAGGCTGCTGAGGCGATTGGCAGAAGCGGAAGACGGCCGCCCCTCTTTTTCATCCGCGCGTCACGAATTGGTGAGAGATCGGGCTATAATGCTCTTATCGTTTTCACCACTGGAGCGGCGGAACTCGGACGCGTGCATAGGGCCTGGCGAAGGAAACAAGCATGACGCTCCGGCGCATCCAGCGTGATCAGATCCGCCTGGGCATGTACGTCCACGCCTTCGAAGGCTCGTGGTTCAAGCACCCATTCTGGCGCCGCGGCTTCCTTCTCGAGCGAGAGAAGGACGTCGAAACGGTTCTCGCCAGCGAAATCGAGACGTTGCTGATCGACATATCGAAGGGCCGGAACTTGTCGCCTTTGCCGGTCACGGGCGCGCAAGAGGCCGCAGCGCTCGAAGCCGAGGCGCAGCACGACGAGAGAATGGCAGCTGCCACCGAGGTCGTGAATCGTTCCAGAGAGACAATGCGCGGCCTGTTGAACGAGGCTCGGCTGGGAAAGGGAGTGCGGTCGGACGCCGTCGTCTCCGTGGTCGAAGATGTCACCGCATCGATCGAGCAGAACCGACACGCCCTTCTCAAGGTACTGCGTCTCAAGACGAAGGACGAGTACACATATCTGCACTCTGTCGCCGTCTGTGCGCTGATGGTCAACCTGGCCCGCCAGATTGGGCTCGATGACGAGACGACGGCAGAGATGGGCACCGCGGGCCTCCTTCATGACATCGGCAAGGTGAAGCTTCCGGACGCCTTGCTCAACAAGCCGGGACGATTGACCCCGGATGAGTTTGCGCTGGTCAAGACGCACTCGATGCAGGGCTTTCAGATGCTTCAGGAAATCGACGGCATCCCGGCCGCCGCCCTGGACGTTTGTCAGCATCACCATGAGAAAATCGACGGAACCGGCTACCCACATGGGCTTCAGGCCGAACAGATCAGCTTGGCTGCTCGAATGGGAGCGATTTGCGACGTCTACGACGCCGTCACCTCTAGCAGGCCGTACAAGGAAGCCTGGCCGCCGGTCGATGCGATCACCCGCATGCGGCAGTGGATCGGTCACTTCGACGCGGAGCTGCTGTTCTCATTCATGCTGAGCATCGGCGTGTTTCCGGTCGGCACCATCGTCCAACTGTCGAACGATCGCCTTGGTGTGATCATCGAAGGCGGTCGACACGCGGCAAAACCAAAGGTGCTCGCCTTCTACTCAACTCGCCGGCGTAAATTCACGCGTACGGAACTTGTGATCGCCGGCGACGGTCGCTCGAGCGATGCGATCCTCGGTGAGGTCGATCCAAAAGCCTGGGACATCTCCCAGGAGCGGATCGACCGCCTTGTGCAGCTCGCAACTCCGTGGGTCTAGCCGGGCAGACCGCCGCCTGCGGACGCCATAGCATCGCTGCACCGACCTCTGGGCAATAGCACGCCGGCCTCGGGTACCGGCGCGCTATCGAACAGCATCTCAGTCGGGCATGCTCTCAGTCGGGCATGCACTGGCCGTCCTGGCAGGACCGTGGATTATAGGTCCAGCCGCCGTCGACCTTACGACAATCACTTACGGTCTCCCCAGCCTGAGCCGCAAGTTTGGCTGCAGCCCGACATTCGGACCACGTCGCAAAGACATCATAGCGTCCTTGCGCAAAGGCCGAAGGGCCAGCCACTCCAGTCACCAGAAGCGCTGCTATTACCAGCTTCTTCATCTGAGCCTCCTCTCCTTGCCCGTGTGTGGGCAGCCTGAACATTCCACTATTTCCTCGACTTAGACATCGACCGAAAGTTCATGTTCGAAGAAGGCAATCGGATTAGTCACTTTTGGGACGCTTGTAGGGGGGCAGCACCTTAAAACGAGATCGCTCCCCCTTTTCACGCCCTAAAGGGCATGGCGCCTCGCCCGACCGGGAGCGTTAGCGTCTGCCTGCATGACAACTCTTGTTCCCATTCTCGGCGATCAGCTTAGCCGAAACATCGCCAGCCTCGCAGGGTGTGAGAAGGCTTCCACCACTATCCTGATGATGGAGCTGTGGGACGAGGCCACTTACGTTCGCCATCACAAGCAGAAGCTGGTTCTTGTCTTTTCTGCCATGCGCCACTTCGCTGCGGCTCTGGAGGACGATGGATGGAGCGTCGACTACATTCGGCTCGATGACGACGGCAATACCGGCAGCTTCACTGGTGAAGTGAAACGCGCAATCTCACGTCACCAGGCTGAGCGAATTAGAGTGGTTGAGGCGGGCGAATGGCGAGTCGCAGAGATGATGAGCGCCTGGAAGGAGACCTTCCAGATCCGCGTCGACATCCTCCCGGACGACCGCTTTTTGTGCACCAAAGAGGAGTTCTATACTTGGGCACAGAGCCGCGACCGGCTGCTGATGGAAAACTTCTATCGTGAAATGCGGCGTCGCACGGGGCTTCTCATGGATGGCGGCGAGCCTGAGGGTGGCCAGTGGAACTACGACAAGGAAAACCGCGCCGGGCCCGACATGTTCATGGCCCCACCTCCCGTTCCCGGGTTTCCCCCGGACAAGGTGACCCGCGAGGTGGTCGCGCTCGTGGAGCGCCGTTTCGGAGATCACTTCGGCAGCCTCGACCGCTTTCGCTGGCCCGTCACCGCCAAGCAGGCGGCCAAGGCCCTCGACAAGTTTATCGCGGAGCGCCTGCCGGAGTTTGGAACCTATCAGGACGCCATGGCCCACGGGCAAGACGACCTGTTCCATGCGCTGCTATCGACATCGATAAACCTTGGTTTGCTGGATCCACTGGAGGTCTGCCGACGCGCTGAGAGAGCTTACCGCGAGCGAAAGGTTCCGTTGAACGCTGCGGAAGGATTTATCCGTCAGATCATCGGCTGGCGCGAGTATATCCGCGGCATGTACTGGTTTGAAATGCCGGAGCTGCGCGAAGCCAACGCGTTGAATGCGCAGCGCCCCCTTCCGGAGTTCTACTGGACCGGGGAAACTGACATGCGCTGCCTGGCAGACTGTATCCGTTCCACCCGCGAGAATGCACATGCGCACCACATCCAGCGCCTCATGGTCCTGGGAAACTTTGCCCTGATTACAGGCGTCCACCCCCAAGAGCTGCAAGACTGGTTTCTCGTCGTTTACGCCGACGCCTACGAATGGGTGGAACTTCCGAATGTCAGCGGAATGGCTTTATGGGCGGATCAGGGACGCCTTGCTTCGAAACCCTATGCTGCGAGCGGCAACTACATCAACAGGATGTCGGATTACTGCAGCGGCTGCCGGTACGACGTTGGGAAAAAGACGGGCGATGACGCCTGTCCGTTCAATTCGCTCTACTGGCACTTCCTCGTGCGGCACCGAAAGCTCTTTGAAGGCAATATGCGCATAAACCGGGTTTACGGCACATGGGACAAGATGGACCAGAGCAAGCGGGAAGCCTACCTCGAGAGCGCGGAGACATTCCTGGCGAACCTTCCACCTGCAACCAGCGGCCGGGCGCGAAACTGACCCAGGCCCTCTCCCTCACTTTCTTTCGCGCCGCAGGAGTTCGCGCTTCAGGTCGACTCCGTAGGCGTAGCCACCAAGCGCTCCACCCGTTCGGACGACGCGATGGCACGGGATGAGAACGGCTACATTGTTCGCGCCATTGGCGGACCCGGCTGCGCGGACGGCTCCCGGTTTGCCGACAGCGGCAGCAATCTGAGCATAGCTCCGCGTTTCGCCGGCAGGGATTCGCTGAAGCTCCTGCCACACCGCCTCTTGAAACGCTGTTCCTTGCACATCCAGAGGGATCGCCCGGGATTCGCCGGGGCGCTCGACCGATGCCACCACGTCGGCGATCAACTCGGAAAAGCTCTCGTCAGCTTGCACCAATTCGGCGCGCGGGAAACGCTTCGCCAGCACCTCTGGTCCCTCGCCGAACGAAAGGCGGCATATGCCCTTACCAGTGGCAGCGACGAGCATCTGCCCCAGTGTAGTGGGAACCACCGCCCAGTGGATCGTAACCCCTGCCCCACCTTTGCGCCAAGCTGAGGGTTCCATGCCGAGTTTCCTCTCACTCGCTTCGTAGAATCGCGAGGCCGCGCCATATCCCGATGCGTACACAGCCTCAGTCACACGCGCGCCGCCGCTCAGCGCGGTCCTCGCGCGTTCGAGTCTGACAGTACGCATGTAGGCCGCGGGGCTCATGCCAACGGCACGCTTGAACACCCGCTGAAAGTGCGTAGCCGAATACCCCGTCTGCTCCGCAAGCTGCGCGAGCGAGATTGAGCCTTCACTATCGCGCAGCAAAGCCAATGCGTGAGCGACTGCGGCTTCATCCCGCGCGACCTGTCGGGGGCTACATCGTTTGCACGCGCGAAGGCCGGCAGCCTCTGCCTCGTCCGCCGAGGCGTAGAACCGCACATTCTCCCTTTTCGGGTGCCGTGCCGGGCAAGACGGCCGACAGTAGATGCCGGTAGAGTGCACGCCCGTGACGAATCGTCCGTCGAAACGCCGATCACGTGCAAGCACCGCCGTCCAAGCCGTAGAGTCAGCAACCAACCCGCTCCCGCTACTCATGCTGTTTCTCCGCTCTCCAGTCCGACATGCACGCCATCGCGCTTTCACCACATGCGAAACGGAACCATGCCAGCGATTCGCCGTGGCAGCATCCCGGCGCTTGCGCTCAAAACAAAATCATCGTCGGACTGTTCAACGGCGGTCACCTCGGCGGCGTCGGTTCCACAATGAACCCGGAAGTAAGTGACGGCTCTGCGGCGATCTTTCCCCAGGTGGGTCGGGGCAGCTTGCACCATCGGGGAATCGCCGCTATGCGCCGCCCGGTCTGGGGGCTTCGGAGCGCGGTTTCGCGCCTTCGCAGGCGCGCCCCGGCGAACCTGATGCAAGGATAGGACACGCGTGGAGAATTCCGGCGGAATCAAGGCCAGTCTGCAGGGGCGTTACGCTTCGGCTCTGTTCGACCTCGCCAGTGAGAACGGCACCGTAACCGCGGTTGAGGGAGACCTCGATCGCATCGGTCAGGCCATTCGTGAAAGCGAAGACTTCGGTGCGCTGATCCGCAATCCGCAGGTGAGCCGCGACGCTGCCGGGCAGGCGATGAATGCAATTGCGCCGATCCTCGGCCTCTCTGATCTCACCAAGAACTTTCTTGGTGTACTCGCGGCAAATCGCCGCCTCTCCTCACTGCCAGAGATCATTCGGGCTTTTCATGCGATCGCTGCCGCCCAGCGCGGTGAAGCGACTGCCGAAGTCAGCTCAGCCCACCCTCTCAGCGACGGCCAGATCGAGCAGCTGCGCCAGAAGCTGGAGGCGCGTGAGGGCCGCAACGTCAAGATCCGTACCAGCGTGGACCCTGAGCTGCTTGGAGGACTGGTCGTCACGATCGGTTCCAAGCGCATCGACAGCTCGATCCGCACTCGTCTCAATTCGCTCGCCCAGGCCATGAAGGGCTAAGAAGGAAAACCCGATGGACATCCGCGCCGCAGAAATCTCGAAGGTCATTAAGGACCAGATCGCCAGCTTCGGCACCGAAGCGCAGGTCTCCGAAGTCGGCACCGTACTCTCGGTGGGTGACGGTATCGCTCGC
This sequence comes from Novosphingobium rhizovicinum, assembly GCF_040813635.1. NCBI lineage: Bacteria > Pseudomonadati > Pseudomonadota > Alphaproteobacteria > Sphingomonadales > Sphingomonadaceae > Novosphingobium > Novosphingobium rhizovicinum. The sequence continues at coordinate 292,020 of NZ_JBFNXR010000054.1, forward strand.
ATTCACGGCCTCGACAAGGTTCAGGCTGGTGAAATGGTCGAGTTCAACGGCGGCATTCAGGGCATGGCGCTGAACCTCGAAGCCGATAACGTCGGCGTCGTGATCTTCGGCTCGGACGCTTCCATCAAGGAAGGCGACAGCGTCAAGCGGACCGGCACCATCGTTGACGTACCCGTCGGCAAGGGTCTTCTCGGTCGCGTCGTCGATGCTCTGGGCAACCCGATCGACGGCAAGGGCCCGATCGTGTCGACCGAGCGTCGCCGCGTTGAGACCAAGGCTCCCGGCATCATCCCGCGCAAGTCGGTGCACGAGCCCGTGCAGACTGGCCTCAAGGCAATTGACGCCCTCGTTCCCGTCGGCCGCGGCCAGCGCGAGCTGATCATCGGTGACCGCCAGACCGGCAAGTCCGCCGTCGCGATCGACACCTTCATCAACCAGAAGGGCCCGAACTCGGGTACGGACGAGAACAAGAAGCTTTACTGCATCTACGTCGCCGTCGGCCAGAAGCGCTCGACCGTCGCGCAGATCGTCCGCCAGCTCGAAGAGAACGGCGCGATGGAATACTCCATCGTCATCGCCGCGACCGCTTCGGAACCCGCGCCGCTGCAGTACCTCGCGCCCTACACCGGCGCTGCCATGGGTGAGTTCTTCCGCGACAACGGCATGCACGCCGTCATCGTGTTCGACGATCTTTCCAAGCAGGCTGTCGCCTACCGCCAGATGTCGCTGCTGCTGCGTCGTCCTCCGGGCCGCGAAGCTTACCCGGGCGACGTGTTCTACCTGCACTCTCGTTTGCTTGAGCGTGCGGCGAAGATGAACGACGACTTCGGCGCAGGATCGCTGACTGCACTGCCGATCATCGAGACTCAGGCAGGCGACGTTTCGGCATACATTCCGACCAACGTGATCTCGATCACCGACGGCCAGATCTTCCTTGAAACCGGCCTGTTCTATCAGGGCGTGCGTCCGGCCATCAACGTCGGCCTCTCGGTGAGCCGCGTCGGCGGTTCGGCGCAGACCAAGGCGATGAAGAAGGTCGCCGGCTCGATCAAGCTGGAACTGGCGCAGTACCGCGAGATGGCCGCGTTCGCACAGTTCGGTTCGGACCTCGACGCTTCCACCCAGAAGCTGCTCAATCGCGGTGCACGCCTGACGGAGCTGCTGAAGCAAAAGCAGTTCTCGCCGCTGGCTATGGAAGAGCAGGTCGCCTCGATCTACGCAGGTACCAACGGCTATCTCGACAAGCTGCCGGTCGACAAGGTGACGCAGTACGAGAGCGAAATGCTCAGCTACCTGCACTCCGAGCACCCTCAAGTGCTCGCCGAGATCCGCGACACCGGCAAGTTCGAGGGTGAAACCCCCAAGCAACTGGCAGCCGCGCTCGAAGCGTTCGGCAAGCAGTTCGCCTGAAGTACGTCGTCCCGGGCTCAGCCCCGGGACTGGCATCCGATCTCGGCATTGGCCGGGACGATTTGGAGATGATTGAGTGGCTTCGCTGAAGGAACTCAAAGGCCGGATCAACTCGGTCAAGTCGACCCAGAAGATCACCAAGGCCAAGCAGATGGTCGCGGCCGCGAAGCTGCGCAAGGCTCAGGCCGCTGCCGAGGCAGCGCGTCCTTACGCGCAGCGTCTCGCCGAAGTGATGGGCTCGCTTGGCGGCAAGATCACCTTGACCGAGAACAGCCCTAAGCTGCTCGCCGGAACAGGTAGTGACAGCGTTCACCTGCTGGTCGTCGCCAACTCGGATAAAGGTCTGGCGGGCGCGTTCAACTCGAACATCGTCAAGGCTGCACTGGCCGCTGCCCGCAGGCTTGAGGCCGAAGGCAAGACAGTGCTGTTCTATCTTGTGGGGCGCAAGGGTCGCGCGGTGATCCGCCGCAACTACCCCCACGCAATCCTCCAGATGTTCGACACGACCGACGTACGCGAACCGGGCTTCAACGAGGCCGAGCGTATCTCCGATGAGCTGGTCAAGCTCTACGAGGAAGGCCGCTTCGACATTGCGCACTTGTTCTTCTCGAAGTTCAAGAATGCGCTGACGCAGGAGCCGACCGAACAGCAGATCATTCCGGTGCCTGCTCCCAAGGCCGCTGTTGCCAAGAGTGATGCCGTCGTCGAATACGAGCCGGACGAGGAAGAAATTCTCGCCGCCCTGCTCCCCCGTTACCTCAAGACCCAGATCTTCGGCGCTTTGCTGGAGAACATGGCGTCCGAGCAGGGCGCGTCGATGACCGCGATGGACAACGCCACTCGCAACGCCGGCGACCTGATCAAGAAGCTGACCATCCAATACAACCGCAGCCGTCAGGCCGCGATCACCACCGAGCTGGTGGAAATTATTGCAGGCGCGGAAGCGCTCTAAAGCCACGAAGGCAAGGAAACGAAAATGGCAACCGCACCCGTGCTAAACCAGACCACTACCGGCAAGATCAGCCAGGTCATCGGCGCCGTCGTCGACGTGACCTTCGAGGGCGAACTGCCGCCGATCCTCACCGCGCTGTCGACCGACAACAACGGCAACAAGCTGGTGCTCGAAGTCGCGCAGCACCTTGGTGAGAACACCGTGCGCTGCATCGCCATGGACGGCACCGATGGCCTGACCCGCGGGCAGAGCGTCACCAACTCCGGCGCGCAGATCTCGGTGCCGGTTGGCCCCAAGACTCTCGGCCGGATCCTTAACGTCGTGGGCGATCCCATCGACGAGCGCGGCCCTGTGGGCTCCGACATGTTCGCACCGATCCACGCCGAGGCTCCCGCCTTCATCGACCAGTCGACCGAAGCGGCGATTCTCGTTACCGGCATCAAGGTCATCGACCTTCTCGCGCCGTACGCCAAGGGCGGCAAGATCGGTCTGTTCGGCGGCGCTGGCGTTGGCAAGACCGTGCTGATCCAGGAGCTGATCAACAACATCGCCAAGGGCCACGGCGGCGTCTCGGTGTTCGCTGGCGTGGGTGAGCGTACCCGCGAGGGCAACGACCTTTATCACGAGTTCCTCGACGCCGGCGTTATCGCCAAGGACGCTGAGGGCAACCCGACTTCGGACGGCTCCAAGGTCGCTCTCGTATTCGGCCAGATGAACGAGCCTCCGGGCGCTCGCGCTCGCGTCGCTCTGTCGGGTCTGACCATGGCCGAGTACTTCCGCGACCAAGAGGGCCAGGACGTGCTCTTCTTCGTCGACAACATCTTCCGCTTTACGCAGGCAGGCGCAGAAGTGTCGGCTCTGCTGGGCCGTATTCCTTCGGCCGTGGGCTACCAGCCGACCCTGTCGACCGACATGGGCCAGCTGCAGGAGCGCATCACTTCGACCAACAAGGGCTCGATCACTTCGGTTCAGGCAATCTACGTCCCTGCGGACGACTTGACCGACCCGGCACCGGCAACTTCGTTCGCCCACTTGGACGCGACGACCACGCTGAACCGTGCCATTTCGGAGCTGGGCATCTACCCGGCCGTCGACCCGCTCGACTCGACCTCGCGCGTTCTTGAACCCCGCGTCGTCGGCACAGAGCACTACGAGACCGCTCGCAAGGTTCAGGAGACCCTGCAGAAGTATAAGTCGCTGCAGGACATCATCGCGATCCTGGGCATGGACGAGCTGTCGGAAGAAGATAAGCTCACCGTCGCCCGCGCGCGCAAGATCCAGAAGTTCCTCAGCCAGCCGTTCCACGTGGCCGAGGTCTTCACCGGCATCCCGGGCAAGTTCGTCCAGATCGAAGACACCGTGAAGTCGTTCAAGGCTGTCGTCGATGGCGAGTACGACCACCTGCCGGAGAACGCCTTCTACATGGTTGGCGGCATCGACGAGGCTGTCGAGAAGGCGAAGAAGCTCGCCGAAGAGGCCTAAGATCACGCGTAGCCCCTCCCGTGCGCGGGAGGGGTCGGGCAGAAGTGCGACAGGATCGCGCTGCCCCAGCCCATCCCCCGGCCCCTCTCCATGCGGGAGGGGAGAGGAAAGACAACAATGGCACTGCACTTCGAACTCGTGACCCCTGCCCGGCTCGTCCGCTCCGAGGAGGTCCACATGGTGGTCATTCCTGGCACAGAGGGCGAGATGGGCGTGCTCCAGGGCCATGCCCCGTTCATGACCACGATCAAGGATGGCGCGCTGAGGGTATATCGCACCGAAACCGGTGCGCCTGAAGACATTCAGATCCAGGGCGGCTTTGCGGAAGTGGGCGCAAACGGCCTGACCGTCCTGGCAGAGCACGTCGAAGCGTAAACTCTCTGGAGCATTTTCGCGATTGCGCGGAAATGCTCTAACCCTCGGTCTGCGCACTTTCTCACTTCAGCGGCCGAGCTTCTCGCAGAACACCTGTATCACCTTCTCCTCCTCGCAGTCCTCGCGTGGAAATCTGGGTGCTTGTCGCCAATCCAGGCGAGGAACCGGGCTACGGCAGGTTCGGCCCGCAGGCCCGATACGTCAGCCCCATGCCGCGCCAGCTCCGCATTCGCAAAGGTAGCGTGCAACGTGCGATGGCAGATTGGGTGTACAGGCACGGTCTCTCGCCCGCCGCGACTCTTGGGCACCGGGTGATGCCATTCTATCTTCGCGCCCAACGGCCGTGCGCACAACCAGCAGACAGGGCCGTCGATCTCACTCACACAGCTGAGATAGGACGTGAAGGATCTACGGCCAGAGTATGGCCACGGCTTTCGTGCACGACAGGCGCTTCGCTCCATTCCTAACGTGGATGCACAGACTGGCCCAAGCCATTGAGTTGGCGCTGCATTAGGAAGTTATCAAAGCTTCAACCTTAATACCCCCTGCAGATCGGAACTATCGCGCCCGCGACTGGTGCGGGCGCAAGGGGTTGATGAATTCATGACAGCATTCGGGCGTCGCAGCGGCATCGGCGGAGTGAACTCGGGGACGAGGCCCGCTTTTGGAGTGGCGAAACCACTTCGAGGAGCGCCCGAACGCGTTGGCTCTGGGGCACTACCTGGCGGGGAGCAGTTTCCGCCAATGCCGGCAAACGAAGTGCAGTCCGGATCGGCCAACTCCCGTGATGACGCGATGTCGCGCCTCGCCGACCGCGCCAACGCCGTGCACGAGCAGTCCGAGCAAGACGGCTTCGAGGCGTCGATTCACAAGATCAAGGAACAGGTGCTCCCCCGCCTCTTGGAGCGGGTCGATCCCGAAGCTGCCGCAACGCTTACGAAGGACGAACTCTCCGAGGAATTTCGTCCGATCATCGTGGAGGTTCTGGCCGAGTTGAAGATCACCTTCAACCGGCGCGAGCAGTTTGCGCTCGAGAAGGTTCTGATCGATGAGTTGCTGGGGTTCGGGCCGCTCGAAGAATTGCTGAATGACCCTGACGTCTCCGATATCATGGTCAACGGCCCCAACCAGACTTACATCGAGAAGAAGGGCAAGCTGCAGGTCGCCGGAATCCGCTTTCGCGACGAGCAGCATCTCTTCCAGATCGCGCAACGGATCGTCAATCAGGTCGGCCGCCGCGTCGATCAGACGACGCCGCTCGCTGACGCCCGCCTCAAGGACGGCAGCCGTGTCAACGTAATCGTGCCGCCACTCAGCTTGCGCGGCACTGCCATCTCCATCCGCAAATTCTCCGAAAAACCGATCACCATCGACATGTTGCGCGACTTCGGCTCGATGAGCGAGAAGATGGCAACCGTGCTGAAGATCGCCGGCGCATGTCGCATGAACGTCGTGATCTCTGGTGGTACCGGCTCGGGCAAAACGACAATGCTGAACGCCTTGTCGAAAATGATCGATCCCAACGAGCGTGTTCTGACGATCGAGGACGCGGCGGAATTGCGTTTGCAGCAGCCGCACTGGCTCCCGCTGGAAACCCGTCCTCCGAACCTGGAGGGCCAGGGAGCCATCACGATCGGCGATCTCGTCAAGAACGCCCTTCGTATGCGGCCGGACCGGATCATCCTTGGCGAGATCCGCGGCGCGGAGTGCTTTGATCTGCTCGCCGCGATGAACACCGGTCATGACGGGTCAATGTGCACCCTCCACGCCAACAGCCCGCGCGAATGCCTGGGTCGTATGGAAAACATGATCATGATGGGCGACATCAAGATTCCCAAGGAGGCGATTAGCCGTCAGATCGCCGAATCCGTCGACCTCATCGTGCAGGTGAAGCGCCTGCGCGACGGTTCGCGGCGTACGACCAACATCACGGAAGTGATCGGGATGGAAGGTGACGTCATCGTCACCCAGGAGCTGTTCAAGTTCGAGTATCTTGACGAAGCCGACGATGGCAAGATCATCGGCGAGTATCGCAGCTCCGGCCTGCGCCCCTACACACTCGAAAAGGCTCGGCAGTTCGGCTTCGATCAGGCTTATCTTGAGGCCTGCCTCTAGTCGCAGGGATGGAGGCAGAGGCTGCCTGTAATCAGCGGGCAAACCACTGCCTGATCCCAAGCCCCAGCATCACTACGGCGGCCATCAGCGCAAGAAAGAAGACGGTTGTCCACGGCATGAATCCGACCTGATCGAGGTTCGTGCGTCGCACCCGTCGCCCCTCGGCCAACCAGGATAGCAACGCGATGGAGGCTGCCATGCCTCCTCCGATGATCAGCCAATTGTCGCCCAGATCCATTCAGCCGCCTTGCCTCAACGCTGGGCAAGGGTAAACGCACCGAGTGAATACACCTCCCGTCAACATCGCGCCCGTTGCTCCTTCGGGGGCAGCGCAGGCTGCTCCTCGTGCCGACCGCCCCCTGCTTGCGATCAGCCTGCGACTTTGCGCGATGGTGCTACTCGCGACCATGTTCATGCTGGTCAAGTACGTCGGGGAATATGGTGTCGCTGCCACGGAGGTGATGTTCTGGCGCCAGGCTGTCACAGTGCCTTTGGTGCTTTTTTGGCTAGGCGCTCGCGGCCAACTGGGTGTGCTGCGCACGACCCGCATGGCCAGTCACGCGCGGCGCGCGGCGACCGGCACAGCGGGGTTGTTCTGCAACGTGACGGCGGCGATGTTGCTCCCGCTGTCGGAGGCAACGACGCTTGGGTTCACCACACCGTTGTTCGCAGTGTTGATCGCTGCGGTGGTGTTCCGCCAGCCGGTTGGTGTCTGGCGCTGGACTGCCGTCGTGCTCGGCTTTGTGGGCGTGCTCATCATCAGCCAGCCTGGGCATGAACCGGTCTCCCCGTGGGGTGTGGCTGCCGGACTGGGCGCAGGGCTGCTGGTGGCACTGGTAAGCTTCCAGATACGCGATCTTGCCCGCACCGAAGCGCCGATATGTTGCGTTTTCTGGTTTGCGTTCTACGGCGCGCTGATCGCCTCGCTTCTCCTGCCTACGTCCATCACGCCTCACGATGCAACCGAGTGGGCGCTACTGATCGGGGTTGGAGTCTCCGGCACCCTTGCTCAGCTCCTCATCACCTTCTCTTTGCGCTTCGGCCAGGTCGCAACGGTCGTGGTGATGGACTATACTGCGCTGGTGTGGGCCACAGCTTACGGGTGGCTGATCTGGGATCGCTTGCCGTCCGCCGCGACCTGGCTTGGTGCCCCGGCAATCGTCGCGGCCGGTCTGGTCATCACGTGGCGCGAGCATCGACTGTCACGCGCCATTTCGCCCGGCTCGTCCCTGGAGGATGTTTGAGGCTGGAAGGGAACACGGTACTGCATTGCGTGTTTGGTGCGCAGGCGCAGCGAGGTGAAACCGCAGCGCCCTATCGAAAGGATCAGGACATGCTCAGGAAAGTCGTTTTCGCACTCGTGGCAGGCAGCATCGCACTCGGCGCCACTGCTTGCAACACGGTCAAGGGCGCGGGCCGTGACGTAGAGTCCGTGGGCGAGGCAGCAGACCGGGCGCTTTAACCGCTGCGCGGCCGCGAAGAGAGAACTTTCAAGTTCGCTCACGTCTCGCGGCCGCCGCTTTGCGCCTCTTGGCTAGCGGTCACCGATCTCCGTCAGCGTAGGCTGACCGGGCGAAGCTGGTTGCCCCTTCCAGACCAACACCGGCTTGCGTGCAGCCAGCGTCTCGTCCAGCCGCCGCCGCGGTGCGTAGTGAGGAGCCGAATGCAACGTCTCGTCTCCACTGCGGGCGCGCTCGGCAAGACTGCGAAGCGAGCCGATAAAGCGATCCAGTCCCGCCTTGCTCTCAGTCTCGGTGGGCTCCACAAGCATCGCTCCATGCACGACGAGAGGGAAGTAGACGGTCATCGGGTGGAAACCCTCGTCGATGAGCCCCTTGGCCACGTCCAGCGTCGAAAAGCCCTCGGCAAAGCCTTTATCGCTGAAGAGCGCCTCGTGCATGCACGGCCCACTCGATCCGAACGGCGCGTTCAGCACGTCCTCCAGGCTACGCAGCACGTAGTTGGCGTTGAGTACCGCGTCCTCGGCCACCTGACGCAGTCCGTCGGCGCCGTGGCTCAGGATGTATGCCAGAGCGCGCGTGAACATGCCCATCTGGCCGTGGAAGGCAACCATGCGCCCGAAGCTGTTCGGGTGATCTTCGCCGGCAGTCTCCTCCTCGACCAGACGCAACTGTCCTTCCGCATCGCGCGTGACGAACGGCAGCGGCGCATAAGGCGCCAGCGCCTCTGACAGAACGACCGGCCCTGCACCGGGTCCACCTCCACCGTGAGGCGTGGAGAAGGTCTTGTGCAGATTGATGTGCATGGCATCGACGCCCAGATCCCCGGGACGAACCTTGCCAACCACCGCATTGAAGTTCGCGCCGTCGCAGTAGACGTAGCCGCCTGCCGCATGCACCGCATCGGCGATCGCTTTCATCTCGGGCTCAAACAGGCCACACGTGTTGGGGTTTGTGATCATGACCCCGGCGACGTTCGGCCCCAGCTTTTCCTTCAACGCCTCCAAATCCACGCGTCCTTCCACGGTCGCGGGAATGCTCTCAACCTTGAAGCCGGCAAAAGCCGCTGTGGCAGGGTTGGTGCCATGCGCGGACTCAGGCACCAGAACGACATCGCGGCTCTCGCCCCGCGCCTCGATCGCGGCGCGGATACAAAGAAGGCCGCATAGCTCTCCATGGGCGCCTGCCTTAGGCGACATCGCGACAGCCGACATGCCCGTCAGCGTGATGAGCCAGTCGGCGAGTTCGGAAATCACCTCGAGCGCACCAGAGACGCTTTGCTGGGGCTGAAGCGGGTGAACGTCGGCAAAGCCGGGAAACCGCGCAACCTTCTCGTTCAGGCGGGGATTGTGCTTCATCGTGCACGAGCCCAGCGGGAAAGGTCCGAGGTCGATAGCGTAGTTCTGCCGGGACAGACGGGTGTAGTGGCGTACTGTCTCGGGCTCGGTCAGGCCGGGAAGGTCAAGCGCCGCCTTGCGCAGAGGCAAATTGGAGAGCGGTGCACATTCCGGCTCATCCAGATCGACGCCGCACTTGCCATTGCCTCCCAGTTCGAAGCTAAGCGGCTCTTCCAGCATCAGGCCGTAGTCGCCGCTGAAGGTACGCGGCGTATCGCTCGACATGTCGACCTCGCCCATGGTCGGCCGCCAGCCGGCGGCATTCGTCGCGTTCATGACAGCACTCCTGCAAGCTCGGTCGCGAAAACCTCGATATCCTCGTCGGTGACCGTTTCGGTGGCAGTCACCAGCAAGCCGTTCGCAAGCGCATCGACACCGGGATAGAGCCGCCCCAGCGACACGCCGCCAAGTACGCCGCGATCCGCCAAGGCGCGCACCGCCTCACGTGCGTCTTTTGGCAGCAGAAGAGTCGCCTCGTTGAAGTAACTGGTGTTGAGGCACGTGACACCGGGAACCTTGGTCAGCCGCGCTACCATCTTCTGCGCACGCGCATGATTGACCCGAGCGAGCCTGCCCAGCCCTTCGCCGCCAAGCAGCGTCATGTGGATGCTGAAGGCGAGCGCACAAAGACCGGCATTGGTGCAGATATTGCTGGTCGCCTTCTCGCGGCGGATATGTTGCTCACGCGTAGAAAGGGTCAGCACGAAGCCGCGCTTGCCCTCCGCGTCCACGGTCTGCCCACAGAGGCGACCTGGCATCTGCCGGACGAACTTCTCACGGCAACCGAAAAGGCCGAGGTAGGGGCCGCCAAATTGCAGGCCCACACCCAGAGACTGCCCCTCGCCCACGACGATGTCTGCGCCCGCTTCGCCCGGCGCCTCGATGAGCCCCAGGGCGACAGGCTCCGTCACCACCGCGATCAACAAGGCGCCCTTCGCGTGCGCGGCGTCAGCGATCGCGGCGAGATCCGGGATGCGGCCAAGGATGTCGGGATATTGCACCACGACGCAGGAGGTCTTGTCATCGATAGCCTGGATGATCGCCGCGTCATCTGGCGCAGCGGTCAGCTCGGGGAGCCTCACGTCGATCTCGTCGTTCGTGAACTTTGCGAGGGTCTTTACCACTTGCGCATAGTGCGGATGAAGTCCGCCGGACAGGACTGCGCGCGCGCGCCGCGTCACCCTGCCCGCCATGAGGATCGCCTCCCAGCACGCCGTAGAGCCATCGTACATTGAGGCATTCGCAACATCAGTGCCAAACAGGCGCGCAACCTGCGTCTGGAACTCGAACAGCACCTGCAACGTGCCTTGGGCGATCTCAGGCTGATAGGGCGTATAGGCGGTCAGGAACTCGCCACGCTGGATCAGGTGATCGACAGAGGCGGGTACATGATGCCGGTATGCTCCAGCCCCCAGGAAGAATGGAGCGTTGCCCGCTGTCAGGTTCTTCGCGGCCAGCCGGCTCATATGCCTCTCCACAGCCGGCTCGCTGGCGTGGAGGGGCAAGCCTTCGATCGGGCCGGAGAGGCGCGCCTCTTCCGGAACATCGATAAACAGATCATCGACCGAAGCAGCACCGATCACGCGCAGCATCTCAGCGCGGTCGTTCTCGGTCAGGGGCATATAACGCATGATGCGGGAGCTCCGAAATGGCTCAGGATGACCCTCCCTCGCAGGAGGATCCGCAGGGCTTAGAGGCTTTCGACGTAGGTCTTGTATGCTGCCTCATCCATGAGCGCGCTCAGCTCTGAAGGGTCGCTCAGGGTTACGCGGAACAGCCATCCACTGGTCTCAGCATCGGTGTTCACCAGCTCAGGCGCGTCGGCCAGTGCGGCATTCGCTTCCGCGATGGTGCCGGAGACCGGCGTGTAAACGTCCGATGCGGCTTTGACCGAGTCCACGACGGATACAGAGTCGCCCTTTGCAACGGCGCTACCCTCACCGGGCAGTTCCACGAAAGTGATGTCGCCGAGTTGACCCTGCGCATAGTCAGTGATGCCGACAGTGCCGGTATCGCCTTCAACTTCGATCCACTCATGTTCTTGGGTAAAGTAACGGGTCATGTGAGACATCCTCAGCGGTGATAGCGGTGGGGGACAAACGGCATTGCGACGACGCTTGCAGGCAGACGCTTGCCGCGCATCTCCAGCTCCAGCGCAGTTCCTTCGGCACCAAGCGGACGCTCGACATAAGCCATAGCGATCGGCCGCTGGAGTGTAGGCGAGAAGCCGCCCGAGGTGACAACCCCGACCTGACGGTCGCCAGACCAGACTGTTGCACCCTCACGAGCTGCCATTCTGCCCTCCAGAGCCAGCCCCACGCGTGCTGTTGCGGTGCCGCCTTCAAGCTGCGCGAGTATCCGTTCGGCTCCGAGGAAGCCGCCCTCCGCTCGCCGACGCTTTGACACAGCGAATGAGAGGCCAGCACTTACCGGATCGATTTCTGGCGAGAGGTCGTGGCCATAGAGCGGCAGGCCAGCCTCGAGCCGCAGTGAATCCCGTGCCCCCAAGCCAATCGGCTTGACTTCAGGCTGATCGCAGAGCGCGTCGGCAAGAGCCTCTATATCTTCGCCGCGCACCGAAATTTCGAAGCCGTCCTCACCAGTATATCCGGATCGGCTTATGGCGAGCGGCCGCCCCTGCCATTCAAATTTCGCCGCTTGCATGAACTTCAGTTCATCCAGCCCCGGACCATCCGGGGATGCAGGCGTCAGCCCCAGGCGACCCAGTGCGGAGGCAGCCTTCGGGCCCTGCAGCGCGAGGAGACCATGCTCGTCCAGATGGTTGAGTGTGATCGCATCTGGCAGGAACTCCCGCAGATGAGCGATGTCGTCCCACTTCGTGGCGCCGTTCACGACGATGTAAAAAGCGTCGCCGCGGTTCGTGACCATTAGATCATCGAGAATGCCGCCGTTCTCGTCCAGCAGAAGCGAATAGCGCAAGCGCCCGGGCTTCAGAGCAGAGATGTCTCCGGGCAGCAGGGTCTCCAGGGCAGCGGCCGCGCCCTCACCCGAAACTTCCAGCTGTCCCATGTGGCTGACATCAAACAGTCCAGCGCTTTCACGGGTCCAGAGGTGTTCGGCGATGATGCCTTCGAACTGAACCGGCATCCAGTAACCGGCAAACTCGACCATTCGGCCACCACGTGTGCGATGCCAGGGATCAAGCGGCAGCAGCTGCGGCTCGATCGCAGTTTCCTCGTCACCAGGGGTATCTATTTCGCTCAAGACATAGCTCCGCACAGCTTTGGCACACCAATCAGGTGCCCCCTCTGTCACGGAAGCCTGAGAGCTTTCCCCCGCGCGAACGCCACGAGGTTACACCTTCGGCGGCTCAGCCCATGACAGGCAGAGCACTTTCCAGAGTCACGCTATAGACGCCGCGCGGTCCTTTTGCCTGAGAGTTTCCGGGGCGGTTGCTCCTTCGGCGCCAGCCTGATCCGCAAGCGAATCGTGCCGGTCTCTCCCGCGCTGTCAGCGATCACCGACCCTTGAGCGAGCACGGGGAGCAAGTCAACGTGAACCCGAGAGCAGCGCAGATCGATATCGAGGTGACCGCCGCCACGCGTATCAAAGCGAGCGAGCGGCCTTGAGGATATCATCATACTTATGGATAAAGCAGCCGGGCTCACTCTGCTCTGCCAGCGCAAGGATCGCGGACGCGACGTCTTGCGCGGCGATGGAATGGTACCGGCGCAGGGGGCCTCGCATCAAGATGTCGAGCAGATTGGCGGCGGCCTGAGCGATGCTTTCGAGCGCGCGCCTTTCATCACGATGGCCGATCAGTTGTGCTGGGCGCAAAATGTCCAAGCGCCCGAAGCCCAGCTGTACAAGACCAGCCTCCATCTCTCCCTTGGTGCGCAAATACAGGTTACGGCTACCGGAGTTCGCGCCGACTGAAGAGACGACGATCATCCGCTCCACGCCCGCGGCGCGAGCAGCGCGGCCGCAGGTTAGCACCAGATCGCGATCGACCGCCTGAAACGCTGCCGGCGAACCAGCCTTCGCTCGGGTGGTGCCCAAAACGCAAACGAGAACATCGGCTTGGGAAGAGGCAATAAAATCAGACCAATGCGCCGTTTCACCGCACAACACGCGCACCGACGGAGGGCCAGCTCCCATCGGTTGCCGTCGCGCGATCACGGTCAGCTGCAAACTCTCTCGCCCGTGTGCGCCTTCCAGAGCGAGACTGCCGATCAAACCGGTTGCCCCGACAAGGCAGACGCGTGTCTCGGCGTGGGGCAGCCTGCTCATGCGCCTGCTTACGAGATACTCACAGGGTTAAACATTGCTCAACCCGTCTGGCATGGTGCCATAAATATCGGCGTAACGCGCGATAGCGAAGCGGTCCGTCATTCCGGCAATGTAGTCAGCGATGTGGCGGCTGCGCTCCGGCTCGTGGCGCGGCAAGCCGTCGATCCACTCCTCTTCCATCAGCACCGGCTGCTGCGAGTAGGCACTGAACAGTTCGGCCACGACCGCTTTTGCTCGGCGAGCTGTTTCGAGTTGCTCGGGATGGTAGTAGAGCTTCTCGTACATGAAGCGCTTGAACGCCCGTTCCTGGGCAGCAAGTTCGTCAGAAAACGCCGCTATCGGGCGCTCGGCCGCGCGGATCTCATCGACGCTCCCAAACCCCTGCAGACGTTTGCGCGTTTCAGCAAGCAAGTCATTGACCATAAAGCCGATCTGGCTGCGGATCAGTTCGGCAACCTTGCGGCCCAGTGGAGCCGACGGGTAGCGCCTATCGACCAGCCGCCAGTGGTCAGCCACGAAGGGATGCGTCAGCACTTCCTCAAGATCGAGAAAGCCCGCACGCAAGCCGTCGTCGATGTCGTGGTTGTCATAGGCGATATCATCGGAAAGCGAAGCAACCTGCGCCTCCAGGGAGGGCCAGGTGCCGAGATCCATTGGAAAAGCAGAGTTCAGTTCAGCAAGAGCCCAGCCAGCCTGCGCTACCGGGCCGTTGTGCTTCGCAAGGCCCTCAAGCGTTTCCCAAGTCAGATTTAGCCCCTCATGCTCACAATACGGGGACTCCAGCCGCATCAGCGTGCGCAAGGTCTGGGCGTTATGGTCAAATCCGCCGTGATCGTGGAGCGCGCCATCCAGCGCTTCTTCACCCGCATGCCCGAAAGGCGCGTGACCGATATCATGCGCGAGCGCCAGTGCTTCGGTCAGATCCTCGTCCAGGCCGAGAGTGCGGGCAATGACCCGTGCAATCTGCGCGACTTCGAGGCTATGCGTCAGCCGAACGCGATAGTGGTCGCCATCGGGCGCAACGAAGACCTGCGTTTTGTACCGAAGCCGACGAAACGCGATCGAATGGATGATGCGGTCGCGATCCCGCTGGTAGGGACTGCGGGGCCCCCTTGCCACCGCGTTCTCGAGCGTGAACTCACGCCCTCGCGAACGTGTCCAGTCGGTGGCGTACGGTGCGAGGTTCACCCGAGTATCCACATTCACCCGAGTATCCACTCCACCGCGCAATCTGCGTGGACGGCCGTGCAGTCAAAGATCGGCAGCACGTTGGCGTCCACGTCCACGATCATCTCCAGTTCGGTACAGCCCAGCACAATCGCTTCGGCGCCTTCCTGTTCCAGAGTGGTGATAATGGTCTTGAGTTCACGCTCTGCCTGTCGGGTCGCCTTTCCGTACATCAGCTCTTCGTAGATAATCCGGTCAAGCATCTCCACGCGCTGCAGATTGGGCGGCAAAAGCTCAATATCGCGGGCGATCAGCTTCTGGCGGTAAAAGCTCTCAAGCATCACGTTGCGGGTACCGATCAAGGCCGCGCGCTTCACACCCTTCTGGACCATGCGCTCCGCCACGCACTCCGCAATGTGCAGGATCGGCACCGACACGGCGGCGGCGACGTCGTCATAGACCTTGTGCATGGAATTGGCGCCGATCAGGATCGCAGTAGCGCCTGCTGCCTCCAGCCGGCGAGCGGAAGCGGAAAGCTCCTGTGCTGCGCGGGCCCAGTCCTCGGCTCCCGAAAGGCGCATCAGCGCGGTAGAATCCAGGCTATCGATGACCATCGGCGCGCTTGCCTGCTTGCCGGACCGCGCTTGGACGCCATGTTGGATGTGTTCGTAATAGGTCTTGGTCGAGTACCAGCTGAGGCCGCCGATCAGGCCGATCTTGCGCACTAAAATTCCTTCCGGTCTGTGCATCGGTCGTTGCGTAGCACAATGCCTAGCGTGAGGCGGCGACTCCCGTCCAGCCCCATGAAGGGCTGGACAGCCCGAACGTCACGACCGGTTCACCATGTCGTTGACGGCCTCCTGCCTGGCCTGGTTCGCTCGCTGGAGGGTACGTCGCGTAGTGCGCGGCATCACGCCATTGCAAACGCTCAGGAGCCTGCCCGAGCGCAGGCCCTGCGGTTCTGCCGTATGGAGTACGGAGCGAGCATAACCACGAGACTCAGGCTCCGTTCGCGACGGCTTGGTGATCTGCAATCTGCCATGAACACCGGGCACCGTCCGGTGCCCTGTCAGCAACCGGGGAGCCCCCTGATCGCCGCCATAAAGCAGCCGGGGATCAAGGCGGTGAGACCCGCACCGGATCCCACACGCACCTCGGCTTCAGGTGCCAGCAGCTTCTTGAGGATTTCGGGCCCCGCCGCAGCGCGTATGTCCCCAGCGGCACGCTCTCTGAGGATGGCAATGCGGCGGCCCAGCGGCACGCCTGCGCTCAGGCGATCAGCATGACCACGGCAACGGCAGCAATGATCGAGGAGATCGTTCCCACCTTAACCAGCGTGAGGAAGCCGCTGTATGTGTCGTTGGCGGCTTTCATGTTCTTGCCGGATGCCATCGTGGTATTCTTCCCTGTTGATGCGGAAACTGGCTTGCGGCTCTAGCCGGGACCCTCTCCGCGCTCAAGTCCTCTCCATAAAGACGCGGAGTGTGGTTGGCTTAATTCCGTCTTTACCCGCTGCGGGTACGAAGAGGGCCGTTGCGAAAGCGAGGGCACACCGCAAGCGAACATGTCCGAATTCGAACCACGCCTGCTGATGCTGATCGACGACGAGCCGGCGCAATGCCGCCTCGTCTCGGCACTTGCCGCCCGCGAAGGTTGGCGCACCATTGTTGCGCGCGACGCTGAGACGGCCATCGCCACGCTTGGCACGCGCCAGGGTATGCAACTCAGCGCGATTATCCTCGATCAGTGGGTTCCGGGCGACGATGCCTGCGCGCTAATTGCTGAATTGAAGTCGCGCCGTCCCGCCATTCCCATACTGATGCTGACGGCCAGCACTTCGCCGCTGCTCGCCGTAGAGGCCATGCGTGCGGGCGCGACCGACTACCTGATCAAGCCCGTCGCACCCGATCGCCTCATGCACGCGCTTCGGGTCGCAACCACGCGGGAAGCGCCACAGGACGAGTTGGCACCTCTTACCGAGAAGATGCCTTCGACTCCTGATTTTGAATCCATGATCGGCGCTGCCTCCACTTTCCGGAAGGCGCTGGCAGTCGCCGCGAAGGCCGCGCGAGGACATGGGCCGGTTCTGATCGAAGGTGAGAGCGGCTCTGGCAAGGAAATGCTGGCGCGCGCCATGCACGCGGCATCCCCGCGTGCAAAGATGCCGCTGCGCATCGTGAACGTCGGAGGAACACCGGCAAATACAATCGAATCAGTGCTGTTCGGGCATGAGAAAGGCGCTTTCCCAGGGGCCTTCGACCGTCAGATCGGCGCGCTACAGCATTGCGATGGCGCGACTTTGGTCCTCGATGAGATCGACCGTTTGCCGCTGACAGTGCAGGAGCGGCTGCTCGAATCGCTGGCGCGCGGCGATGTTCGCCCGATCGGTGTGCGTCACAGTTTCCGTGTAGACGTGCGGCTGATCGCGGCCAGCAATGTTCCGTTGCGGGAATTGGCGGATGAAGGCTTGTTCCTGCCCGAATTGCTTGAAGCTCTCTCTGCAGTAAGCGTGACTCTGCCCCCCTTGCGCGAACGAATTGGCGACATCCCCTCGCTCTCCCGCCATTTTCTCGCACGCATTGGCGAACAGCCCGGCTTGCGAGAGCTCGGAATTACCGATGGGGCGTTGTCTCTGCTCGCGGCCTATGATTGGCCCGGCAATGTTCGCCAACTTCAGGCAGTGCTGTTCCGGGCCGCCGTGTTCTGCGACGGCGACGCCTTGACCTCAGAAGACTTTCCACAGCTTCTCAACATCCTTGGCCCCAAGCAATCCCCAGCTTCATCCACACCCGCGCAGAGCAGCTCCGGCGTCATGCTTTATACGGCCGACGGGAACCTGCGCCCTCTTGACGAGATCGAGGCAGACGTCATCCGGCTGGCTATCGGCCTCTATCGCGGACGTATGACGGAGGTGGCGCGGCGCTTGGGGATCGGCCGTTCGACTCTCTATCGCAAGCTCAGTGAGTTGGGCATCGACAACGCTGCCTGATGCTCTGACCTTTGCTTCCACGGCCTTGCTGAACGAGATGCAGGCGCCTGGGCGTTAGCTTTCGTTCAGCTCGGAGAGAAACTCACCCACAAGGGCGCGTACATCTTCGTGTCCGGTGGTGATACCGAGATCCCCCTCACGGGTCATTGCAAGCGCTACGCTGGTGGCCAGGAGCGCAATTCCCGCAGCTGACAGCCGAGGCGACTGGCCAGAGCGTTCCAGCGCCTCGGCAAGCGCCTCCACCTGTATACGCCGCGATTCCTCGATGAAATGAACGACTTCCTGCGCCAGACCGGGAATGCGGTGCGCGAGCGCCATGAACTGCGAAACCAGGCGAGCATCCGTCGTGTGGATGCACACGTCCCAAATCTCGCGCACGGGCCTTTGCGACGCACGCGCCTTGCTCAACCGCGCGAGTTCGCGTTCCGAAAGGCGCCTGAACGTCTCGATGATCAGGTCGTCCATCGTTCGGAAGTAATAGTAGACGAGGCGCTGCTTAACGCCAATTTGCTCTGCCACCCGTCTGGATGTCAGTGCTGCATGGCCCTCTTCACGAAGAATGGCTTCCGCGCCGTCCAGCATCGCCAGCCAGTTTTCCGACCCGGGAGGGCCCATGCGGCGGCCCGATGTTTCCTGCTTCTCTTCCATGTGCCTCCGGTGATCCCACGCTCGGTACTCGCCTATCTGGCGAGCGTAAAGGGCCGCGAGCGTCCCGGACGCAGCCGATATACAGCCCCTGGGTGGGTATCGCACAGGGCAAGTGAAACGCGCATTTTCCTGGAGGCCGAAGCATGCGCTATGATAAGATCGCCGGCGCAACCACCATGGAGTGGGTCTGATGAGCCGCTACCGCGTCTGCTTCTACAACGACTTGTGCGATTCAACAGGGCACGATCACCACGTGTGCCAGAAAGAAATCATCGTGGCCGGCGTCGAGAATGAAGACGCGGCCATCGCGCAAGCAAAAAAAGCTTTTGAGAAGCACGAACAAATCGCAGACTGGTCCTTGCACGCACGAAGTATCGATTGTGAGTGCATCAGCCAGGAAGCAGACTGAGAAGAAGTCCTGCGAGATAAGAAGTGCAGGCGTGCTTTCACGTCGGCGCACAGCCTCGCACAAGGATCGGTGCACACGCTGAGAGAACGATGCCTGATACAAGAGCCTCCCTTCTGGTCATTTGCCCAAGCTGTAACACAAGCAATCGCGTTCCCGCTCCGAAGCTGGCGAGCCACGGCAAATGCGGGCGCTGTGGAAATGCGCTTTTCACCGGCCGTCCGCTGACGTTGACGCAATCCAGTTTTGACGCACATGCCAACCGCAGCGACATTCCGCTGCTGGTCGATTTCTGGGCCGCCTGGTGCGGGCCATGCCGGCAAATGGCACCTGCGTTTGAGGGTGCCGCACGTGAACTTGAGCCTTATCTGCGCCTGGGCAAGCTAGACACTGAAGCGGAACAAGCGATTGCAGCGCGTTTCGCGATCCGCCCGCTCCCTACGCTCTTGCTCATCAGAAAGGGGGAAGAAGTCGTCCGCAAGTCGGGTGCCATGCCGGGCAGCGCGATTGTTGCCTGGGCGCGCCAAAATCTGGCTGCGTAACCGTGTCCTGCCCTTCAACCCTTGCGAGAAGCCGTCACGAGGCTGCAGCCAGTGTAAGCGGCCGAGCAAATTCGATCCGGTTCCGCCCCCTCTCCTTCGCGAGGTAAAGAGCGCGATCGGCTGCAGACAAGAGATCGGTCAGACTCTCTCCGTCGCGGCCAAGTTCCGCCAGGCCGATACTGACGGTCGCTGCTACTCCCACGCCCTGGACGTGATCGACCACGGTCGTCGCGAAGCGAGCGGCAATGTCGCTACCCAGCGATCCTGCGCGTTCTCTGGACACTCCGGGCAGCAGCGCGACGAACTCCTCACCGCCCAGACGCGCGAGAACCGGCCCCTGCCCTGCTGCGCCCCCCACCACGCGGGCAAACAGTTTAAGCACCTCGTCCCCCACGGCATGCCCGAAACGGTCGTTGATCGTCTTGAAGTGATCCAGGTCGAACGCAAGTAGCGAACAGGGCTTGCCGCCGCTTGCCCGCCCCAAAACGCGCTCGCCTTCCTCGAAAAACCACCGCCGGTTACCCAAGCCGGTGAGATAGTCCGTCCGCGATGCCTTCTCCAGTTTGGCGTGCGCCTCCTCTCGGATGAGAGCGAGCAGCGCCATCGGAAGGCCCACGGAGTACAAAACGCCTTCGTACATCGTCACTTTGCTGGCGACCGTAAGGATCGATGCCCCCCATGCGGAAACGAGCAACGGCAGCACCATTGCTCTGCACGCATAGAAAAGCCCATGCACAGCCGCAAAAGCCACCACGATACGCCATGAACGAAGGTGACGGAGCTTGTCGCACCGCTGAATCTCCCATGCCGTTAGCCCGCAAGCTACGGCGATGGGCGCCGCGCTGACATAGCTCCACAGCACCTCCGACCATCGCACACCAGCGGTCATCCAGAGAGAGGCCATCACAGCAAGGAGCCCCATGGAGAATGCGCGCCGACTTCGTCCTCGCAGCGCAGCAACACCATTGAGAATTACAAGGTAGCCGGAGAGCATCACCATGTTGCTCGCCGCGGCTCCGATGGGTTGCGGCCACCAGTCCCTCACCGTTGCGAGCGTACACCCGATCGCAAGAGCAGCGTAGCCAACGGCAAGGAGGCCAAGTTCTTTGGCTCGCTCGGGCCGCGCGTGCCGCTCCCATGCGGTCATGCCTGCGCTGAGCAAAAGCGTGCCGATCGCCAGAAAATACAAGGTGAGGAGATCAAAACGCATGTGGCCACCGGCTTCCTGCCGGGCACCTAGCGGGGAAGTCTGAAATTTCGCGTTAATGCCCGGCAAGCAACAATGCTTGGTGGCGTACCCGGCCTGACGCCTCCCATTCCTCCGCGACTCGACGCGGCGATGAGAGGGACTGCACTTTGGACTAATCCTTTGTGATTAGGCCAATCGCCATCGTCTAAAAGCTTCTACTCACCCTTCCAGAGCAAACATCTTTGCTAACACATTATTAACCTTTGCTTTCTCGAAACAGGACAGCAGTCCATTCGGAGTACTTGGCGCTCCCCCTGACATAGGGTATCTTACTGAAATCAAGCAATGATCCGGGTCGCGTGCCAGGGGCACAACTAAATCCGCAATGGAACCGGTGCGCATTTCGCTGCCGGAAACAGACAGGGGATGTCAATGACGACCGGAGCAACCGATGTCATTCTGCTTTGCCGTAACACCATCATTCGTGAAGGACTGCGACGGATACTGAATAGCGAAGCCTTCAACGTGGTTTTCTCAACGCATGATATAGCGGAGCTTGAGCAACTGGTACCTGTATCAGAGAACGCTATCATCCTGATCGATGCGGGTTCGGACGAGGTCGATATTGAAGCTCTTGCCGTTGCCCGCGCCCGTTATCCATCGTCTCATCCGGTCATCCTGTCGGACCGGTTCGACTATCAGGGCATGGTAGTCGCGCTGCGTCACGGCGCTCATGGCTACATCGTCAAGGAGATCTGCTGCGAGCCGCTGATCAGCAATCTGCAACTGGTTGCGATGGGCGAAAAGGTTCTGCCTTCCCAGCTCGCGGATGAATTGCAGATGCGGCCGATCACGACAGCGCCGATCGGAGGAACCGCGGCTGCAGCCAGCAACCTTTCGGAGAGAGAGCTGGAGATCCTGGAATGGCTCATCATGGGATGCCCCAACAAGGTCATTTCCCGCCACATGGAGATCAGCGAAGCCACCGTTAAGGTTCATGTCAAAGCCGTTCTTCGCAAGCTGAGCGTCAAGAACCGGACACAGGCTGCGATCTGGGCCGCCAATCATGGTCTGCGGCCCCGAGACATGGAAGAGGCGGCCGATTTCGACGCGGCCTATCTGACAGGTCAGACGGCGCCGGCACGCTCGCTCGGCATCCCTGCGCACGCCTGACACATCAGACACAATCATGGCCACAATGGTCAGTCGGTGGGGTGCCATGGCAGCTAACGCTGCCATGGCCTTGCGCCACCCTGGAAAGGCAGAGCGTGTTCGACTGATCGCAATCGGTCACTTGCTCTCTGGCAATTTTCTGAGCGCCGCGTTGATGCTGGTGAGCATCGCGATAGCCGCACGAGTGCTTGGCCCCGAGCGCTATGGGATCATGGTGATGGTCCTGTCCTTCAGCCGGCTGGTGGAACGCGTGCTCCGATTTGAATCGTGGCAGGCGCTCATCCGTTTTGCTGCCCAGGAAGAGCAGGAAAGCGATTCCAAGCGACAATCGCGCCTTTACGCCTACGGATTGCTCCTCGACATTGGCGCAGCCGCTCTCGCCGCGCTGGCATCGATAGGCCTGGCCCTGATCGGACAGGCTCTGTTCGGTATTGAGCCGCTTCACGTCGAACTTGTCGCGATCTACGCGGTTGCCTTGCTGCTCAACCTCGGCGGAGTGCCGACAGCAGCGCTGAGGCTCGCCGGCCAGTTCAGGCTGCTCGCCTATGCACAATTGGTGGCGAACGTGCTGCGCATAGGCCTGGCAGCTCTCTGCGCGGGGATCGGAGCGGGATTGATAGGGTTCATCACCGCATGGACCGTCGCGCAGGCAGCAGGATCGCTCATCATCTTTGCCTTGGGGATGCGCGCCTTGAAAGGCAGCGGCATTCCCTCGCCCTTCAAGGCGCGTCTTGGCGGCCTGCATCGCCAGTTCCCGGGATTTCTGAGCTTCGCCTGTTCGACCAATCTGTCTTTGACACTGCGCGTCATCACAACCGAAGCCGACTCCCTATTCGTCGGCACGGTAGCAGGCGCGCCCGCGGCCGCTATCTATCACCTGGCCAAACGCTTTGCGAAAGTGGCGATGCAGGTTGCCGCGCAGGTGCAGGCGGTGATCTATCCCGACGTGGCCCGCATGTGGGCTCGCGGGAATGTTGTTGGCTTCCGGCGGGCGACATACAACGCGCAAGTGGCTTTGGCGCTGGTGGGGATACTCATGCTTGTCGGCGCGGCGGTGATCGGCCCGTTCGTTCTGCGGGCCGGACCTGGCGAGTCGTATATGAGCACCTACCCTCTCCTGCTGGCCCAGCTGGTGAGTGTGATCCTCACGCTTTACGCTGCCCCCTCACGCTCGGCGCTACTTGCCATGAACGACAGTTGGCATGTGCTGAAGGTCTCGCTGTTCGGAACCGCTCTTTTCACAGTCATCGCGGTGACGACGGTTCCGCGTCTTGGCGCGATCGGAGCAAACCTGGCTCACGTCGCTTTGGGAGCATTCATTGCCGTGGGCCTCGGCTCTCGCCTGTTCACGCGCCTGCGCAAACACCAGCAGACCGCCGCGCCGACAGAAAGCTAACCGGAATACGATTGGCAATGTATTGGATCAGTCGCTCTCGGCGGATCCCTTGTACGGCCGTTCGCTGCCAAGCAGAACTGGACCGGCAGCACACAAACTCCCCCTACGATTTTGGGAGCGATCCGGTTCCATTGGCCAGAAGCTGAGCCACGATCTGCGTCCGGTTCGTTACACCGCTCTGCGCCATGATCGCCCGGACATGCACCTTCACTGTGCTTTCGCTGATGGCTAACCGTTCTGCGATAGCCCTGTTCGAAAGACCTTTTGCCAGCAGCTGAAGCACTTGCTTTTGCCGTTGCGTGAGGACAGCTGCGCCATCGTCGGAGATAGTTGGCGACGTGCTACGAGCCATTGCTCCGCCTCCCGCCGTCTCCGAACGGGGCGCCAACGAGGCCAGCAAGTCGCCAGGGACGACGACCATACCGCAGCGAATGAGCTTTATGGCAAGAGCGATGGCTTCTCCGTCCACCGAGGTTGGCAGGATGGCGCGAGCTCCGGCCACCAGGGTACGTAACAGAGGCTCTACACCACCAAGATCGACAAGGGCGATCAATGCCGCCTTGGGCCATCGATAACTCGCGGTGTTCAGGCTCTGCACGAGCACGGCTCCCTGGGGATCCGAAGAGGGGAGAATCACAACGTCGGGAACGCTGCTGCCCACGTAACCGCTCAGCGTGTTGGCGGTCATGATTACTCCGTCGAGGACGTCCTCCAACGCAGCAGCGGTACAGGACCTGCTGACAGCGTTCGCCTCTACGACAAGTATCTTGATCTTGTGCTGACCGGCCCCGTTCGAACCGTCAGCCGGCAGCAGGATCGTCATCGTGCCGCTGCACGCCCGTAAAGCGCATGGAGCCGGTCCCGCCACACTTGCAACCAACCGCGGCGAAGCTCTTCGCGGTCAGAATAGTAGCTGGCCGCGCCCATGTAGTAATCAACGGCGCCGCCATATCGCCGACGGGCATGCTCACGGTAGTCGACCTGGTTGATCACCGCGCCTGTGGCCTGGTTCTGAAGCATCTGCATCGCAGCGCTCATCTGCCCCGTTGTCGTGCTACCCCAGCGTACGACCATCAGCGTGCTGTCTGCCGCGCTGGAGAGCAAACGCGCGTCATGGACCGCAAGCACCGCAGGCGCATTGATGACAATGAGGTCGAACTGCTCACGCAGGTCACTCAGCAGACGCGTGATTTGTGACCCCCGGATCAGGGCTGCAGGATCTGGAACGCGCACTGGCGTGCTGAGCACCACGGGAAGATGCGCAGCCTCACCCTCGGCCGGCGCGGACCGGCTGGCATCCGGCGGGGGCAGAAGATCGGGTAGCTCTGACTTGCCGGTCAGGTAGTCCAGCAGGCTCGGTGCATCACTGTTGCTCTGGATGGACCGCAAAACACCCGTACCGGTCCGTCGCAGGTCCAGGTCTACAACAACGGCACGCCTTCCCAACGCTGAGGCAGCTGCCGCGAGCGTCAGGGATACGCTGGACTTGCCGTCCCCAGGGAGAGGCGAGGTGACCAGAATGCTCTGCGGCCCGGCGCCATGCGCCAGATCGGCAACCTCGTGCGCCAGCGCACGGGCCACCTCCGCGTATAGGGACTGCGGATCCGTCAGGACGGGATTGCTCTCCATCTCTTCCGGTAGCGGGTCCTTCAGCTTGGGCAGCATGGCGAAGGTGGGTAGGCCATACAGTCTCTGGAGTTGATCCGAGGTGCGCAGACGATTGTCGAACATCTCAATGGCAAGGACCAGCAGCAGAGCCAGCAGGAAGGAGCCCACCAAGGCAGCCAGCACCGCTTTCTTGGGAGTGGGCGAGACGGGCACTGTCGGCACTGTAGCCGCAGAAACCATGGTGGAGTTGATGCCGGTCGTGTCCAGCTCCGCCTGGATGGTCTGCGCGCGCTGAGCGGTTGTAATGTAAGCCTGCCGAGCCACCTCCACCCGGCGATCAAGCGCGGCGAGATCGACGTTCGCCCGGTTGCTTGCAAAAGCGCGATCGGTCAGCTGCCGCACGCGCGCCTGCAGCGATGCTGCGCGAGCGAAATCCGCGCCTGCTTCGCCGGAAGCCAGGCGCTGCTCACGAGCAGTTTCTGCCGCGTTACGGGCGGTTTCCGCCGCGACGACAGACGAGCGCACCCGGGCCATGTCGGCATCCACCTGGGCGATCTGAGCTTCCAGGCGCTGCATCTTGGGATGAGCGCTGCCGAGTGCCACGGACAGATCCGAGCGCTGCTGAGCCAGGGCTACCCTCTCCCGCTCCAGCTGCTGAAGCACCGGAGACGTCGCCCCTGCGCTCGTCCTCGCAAGCGCTGCACTCCTTACACCAGCCGACCGGACCGCGCTGGCCGACTGCAAGGCAGCGGCGCTGGCAGCCTCGGAAGCGAGCCGGTTGATTTGCTGGTAATCTTCAGCGCTGCCTGCGCCGATGAGCATCCGGTTGTCACGCCTGAAGTCGGCTACGGCCTTTTCCGCCTCGCCAAGTTCGGCCGCCAAGCGCTCGCGCTCGATCGCGATTTCGCGCAGGAGCTTGTCGCGCCAGTTCTGACGCCTTTCTCGCCGCAACTCCTGAAGACTGTCGACGTGCTGGTTTGCGATCCGCTGCGCGAGCTGTGGGCTTCCCGAGCGAACGGCGATGTCGATGAAGTCAGAGTCGTTCGTGCTGACCACCCGCGTGTGGGTGCTAAGCAGGCGCGCCGCGCCCTGGATGGTCATGGTACGGCCGCCTGTGAACACCGGGTTGGTGTCAAGCGCGAGGTCCTTCACCACCTCCTCGGCGAGAGCGGACGAGCGATATATGCGGGCTTCGTTGGCGACCCGCTGCAGATTGCGCGCAGCATCGGCCTGATTAGCACCGCTCGAATCGTTCAGTTCCACCTGAACCGTTGCGGTCGCCTCATAGAGCTCGTTCTGCCGCAGCTGCATGATCAGCACTGCAATCACGCAGGCTGCGACGATGCTTGCAATCAGCACCGCATGCCTGCGGACGAGATTCCATATCTGATGCGGCGAGAGCGGCTGCCCTGCGCTACCGCTCTGCCGTGGGGCGCCGTCAGCGTCGGCAGCACCGCCGCTCACGTAGGGGGAAGGGAGGATGATGGGAGTGCTCGCCACGTGCAGTCGCCTTTATCGCTAAGGCGCCCCCAGCCGGAAGCGCCGACCAGGGCAGACTGATGGAAGCCATGTCCTGCGGCAAAGGCTCTTGCGGGACACGGAAAGAGCAAAGGTAGTACGCGAACTGCTCAGTAGAGCGCCTAGGCAGACCTCAAGCGGCTTTCGCATGGTCGAAGCGACTTGAGGCGGTACCAAGCCAAGGCGCGCTACATCGCCTTTTGCTCATGCCCGCTACCCATTTGTTGCAACTCGCCAAAGCTTCAGGTCGCCCTAGAACGGCAACGCGATGAATGCGCCACCCGCCCCAAGGATCGGCCGCCTCGATGAGGGTGAGCTGCACCCCGGCTCGCTGGCCGAACAGTTCATGTCCGGCTGCCTGGCGGTTCTGGTTCGCTGCCCGGATCTGAAGGGCCGCCTGTGGGAGCCTTTGCTGGAATGCCGGGATGAGCAGTTGCCTTGGGAAGCCCCGCTGCTGGACATCGCACGCAATCACCATGGCTCTGGAGACATCACGACGGATCTTGGAGACCTGTTCTATTTCCAGCTTGGTCTTCACGGCTACATCGCCCGCAAGATCGAACTTGAACGAGATCTGCATGGCGGCATCCAGGCTTGCCCGCCTCACTTTGCGCAGGGACCTGACCGATTTTCGTCCTCTCCATCAACGCTGATGGAGTGCTGGGATTTGGCCGATCGTCTGCTTGAGGCGCTGACGCCGGAGGGGCGGGACCCGCCACCTTCCCGCATCGCTGTGCAACGGCTCAAGTACCAAAGCGGGGTATCCGAGTTTGATGCGCTCAGCGACCTCACAAGCAACTCGTTGGGTCGGTGGGGCCGGCTGGGGGCGAGAGTCGACCGCACGCGGCTAACCGCACGAGGCTGGCTCAAGCGCAAGGGACCATCGGATTTGTATGCTCTGCTGAACGAGGTGCCGCTCGTCAGGCAGATCGGGAACCGGCTCAATAAGCTACTTGAGCGGTACGACGCCATCGCCCGCGTTGCGCCCGGCGAACGTGTGATCGAGGCAGCGCACTATGATCACCGTTACTTCAGCGCCCTGTGCGGCAATCGCCCTGACATGGTCACCCAGATTTACTCCCATGGGCTATGGCAAGACCTCCCCGTCGGTCTGGATGAGCTGGCCATTCTTCCGGGCGAACTCGCGGCTCGACGGTTCGGGCTCCCAAAGGTTCTTCACCGCGTGCTCCATCGGCAGTCTTCGAGTGCAGCTGCATCCCCAACGGACGAGCGAACCCGCAACGTCACACTCCTGCTCGGTGCAGTTTGAAGGTCAGCTCACGGCCCGGCGTGCGTAGATAGTGCTGAGCGCAAGCATGATCGGCACGGCCCAGTTTCTTGAATACATGTGCGGAAGCGAACTGGTATAGATCAGAAAGACGATCACCACCGAGATCGCCATTGCACCTTCCCTGGGGCGGATTCTGAAGCCTTGCACCGCAAGGAGGAGCAGCATGCTCAGCATGGCGATAAGACCGGCAAAGGCAATGATCCCGCCCTCGTTCCAGATCAGCAAGTAGAGGTTGTGAACCGGATTATCATGGGCACTGACGAGCCGATACTGATCCACGCCCATGCCTATGAAGGCCGTATCCTCCGCGAAGTGCCACGCTTCCTCCATCAACTCAGCGCGATTGACGAAGGTGCCTGCCTGATTGAGATCGCCACTCTCCACGGCAGAGCCGACTCTCTCCTGGAAGGTTGAAGGGAGAGGTGCGCCACTGGCCAGGAAAATGCTGGCCGCTATCACCACCGCAAGCAGCAGACGCGCCAGGTAGCGAACTCCTAGAAGTGTGATGGTGACCAGAGCAGCAAGACTGGTCGCTGTGAAGCCCGTGAAGGATGCGCTCAGCATCAGCCCCCAGACCAGGATCACGGCGCAGCATAGGCCGACGATGGGGGACAGAATGCGCTCTCGAAGACAGTAGAGCAGCATCGGCATGGCGAACGCAACAGAGGCACCGTTGGGGTTCGGCTCCCCTGCCATCGCGCCAACTCGCCCATTGCCGCTGATGAAACCATCGCCAAAGTAAGGCAGCACGTCATCGAGCGTAAAGAAGAAGCTCGCGGCTACGCCGATTGCCTCAGATGCTGTGACGCCCATGACGAATACCGCGCAAAGGCGGCGGGTCCGATTCGGGTCCTGGCTCATCATCAGCATGGTGACGCCCAGGTACGCCATCGCGTACTGCGATGCGACATTCAGCCAGCGAAGCGGCTCCCCATTAACAAGACTGCTGACAAAAAGGCCGCTCAGCATCATGAGGAGCCCTCCGACCCAGAACGGCGTCAGGGAGCCGAACGGCGTCGCCGTCACACGGCCTTGCGCGAGCAGGATCATCAGAGAGCAAAGCAAGAGCGCGTCGGTCAGCGTGAAATTGATCGTCCCCACGCGAGCCAGATTCCAGGTACTGAAGAACACGGCACCGGCCAGGAGAAATGACCCTATGCGGGTCCAGCCAAGCGGGGCCGCCTTCGCGCCGATGTGGGAACGCTGACCGAGTTGCCGCGCATCGTACATCGCACGATTGGAGGCATCTGCTGAGGGTGACGTCGTAACCATCTGACGCCAACGTGCGCCCGAGAATAGCCCGCGGCAAAAGCCCATCGGCATCATTCGACATTTCTAAGGGATTAGCTCTCCCGCCGCGCCGCGCGTTCTGGTCACGCAATTCCTGCTCCCGTGCGCGGCCATATGGCTAGGTGTCAGCCGAGCCAACTACCCGAAATCGCCGTCCTACCCCCCTCCGTTTCTTTTGCGAGCCACAGCGCCAAACGCCTAATCTTCGCGTCGGATCTCACTCGGGAGAACAGTGTGTTCGACGTCGAGCCGAAGCGTAGCGGACCTAGTTCAATGGCTCATATCGGGCGTGCAGACCTTGCCTCTGAGGCCGAGTTGCCACCGGCGCAAACTGCCAGCACCACCGCAGCAGGGTCGCCGATCAAAGTGATCTATATCGCAGGCTACGGCCGTAGCGGCACCACCTTGCTCGACATCGCCCTCAGTCAAGCTGCCGACGTGATGGGCGCCGGGGAGATGAGCACACTGGCGCGGCACGTGTGGGACAATCGCGAATTCTGCGCCTGCGGCAAGGCAGTGCCCGATTGCGAAGTATGGAGTAGCATCGTCGAACGCTGGCTTCAGAGTCAGGGTACACCCGCGATGGCCGCGCATCGCAGGCGTCAGCCTTGGCGGGAGGCCCTGCTCGGACCGGGCCGCCTGCTCGACCGTCTACGGCCTCATGCAAGGGCTGCCTACGGGCACGAGACGCTTCAGCTGTTCCGCGAAGTGACGCATGTCACCGGTCGTCCCATCGTCGTGGATTCCTCGAAGCTACCCGGACGAGGCCTCGCACTCGCTGCGATCCCCGGTATCGAGCTATACGTCGTCCATATGGTTCGCGACGGTCGCGGCGTCGTCTGGTCGTTGCGAAAGCCCTACAAACGGGACGTAGAGAAAGGTCTTCAGCGCGATCTCAACCCCAAGCCGCTCTTTTATGCAGCACTACGCTGGATGAGCGTCAATCTCGCGGCAGAAAAGCTCTGCGGTTACGTGGGACCGCACCGAAGCCTGCGCATCCGCTACGAAGACTTCGTTGCCGCCCCCGAAGAGACGGTCGCCGCAATCCTGTCCTTGGTTCGGGGGGCGCCGGTCGGGAGCCGTGTGCTTCCGGAGTCCGGAGCTCTTGAACCATGGCACCAGATGGCTGGCAGCCGCCATCGCATGCAGCGGACGATCCGCGTTCGGGAAGACGGCAACTGGAAGCAGGTCATGCCCGCAGATCAGCAGCGCTGGGTGACGCGGCTGTGCGGCCGGCTGCTGCGACGATACGGCTACCTGGAGCAATCGGCATGAGCAGGCACTCCGCACCCGCGCGGCTATGTGCCCGCGGCCGTCCCGACCCTCTGCTCGGCCTTGGCGCAGGCGCGCTTCTGCTGCTCGCTGCCTGCAACAGCGAGAGCGGAGCCGAGACTCCGGGCGTCAATCCTTTCAACGCGCGGCCAGTAGCTGGCCCGCTGGCTTTTCCAGGCGCTGTCGGCTTCGGCGCAGGAAGCCGCGGGGGACGCGGGGGGAAGATCATTGAGGTCACCACTCTGGCAGATTCAGGCGAAGGGTCGCTCCGCGCCTGCATCCAGGAGAAGACACCGCGCGTCTGCGTGTTCAGGGTTGCTGGCGTCATCCGTTTCTCTGGGCGGCCGCCCATCATCCGCTCACCCTACCTGACCATTGCCGGACAGACCGCACCCGCGCCGGGCATTACGCTTGCGCATTCCGGCGGTCCCGAGGGCCGTACGCCGCTGCTGATCAAGAACACACATGACGTCGTGATCAGGCACATCCGTGTTCGTAACGATCGGTTGGGCGAGAGCCGCGGTTCCGAAGATTCCTTCACCATCGAGACCAGCGATAACGTAATCCTGGATCACGTCAGCGGAAGCTGGGCGCGCGACGAGATCGTCAACGGCTACGGCGACAATGACAGGATCACGATCAGCAATTCGATCTTTGCCGAAGGCATACCCCGGCACGACAAGTGCGCCCTCCTTGCCAGCGATCCGAAGGCAGCACAGCGGCTCAGCTTCATCGGCAACTTGTGTGCGCACAATGGAGACCGGAACCCGGACATAAACTTCCCCCCGGGCTCGTGTGTCGAGGTGGTCAACAACGTTCTTTACAATGCGCAGTCTGAGTTTGCGGAGGTCTGGGAGAGCTTCGGCGGATCACCCGTCTCGATCGTAGGCAACAGCTTCATCGCAGGTCCGGACACCAGCAAGAAGGCCATCGGCATCGCGCTCAATCGTCCTGGTTCGACCGGAAATGCTTCAGTCTATCAGGCGCACAACACGTTCGAAGGCGACTTCACCCATGTAGGCGCAGAGATCGCGACGGTCGCGGCGGACAGTCCCCCCTGCCCGCTGACGCTGCAACCCCTCTCAGCGACCATGGCATTTACCCGCGTCCTGGCAGAGGCAGGTGCATGGCCGCGAGACTCCTTCGATGGCAGGATCGTGCAGAATGTACGGAAGCGATCTGGAAAAATCGTAGCGGCGCCAGGCCCCATTCCCGCAGATGCGCAGAGCGGCGCGAACATGGCGTCTCCTTACCCTGACATCGATCGGGACGGTATGGACGACCGCTGGGAGGAGGTGAACGGCGCCAATCCGTACCAGCCTGACGCGTGGGCGGACCCGGATGACGACGGCGTCGCCCAAATGGACGAGTTCCTGGAGTACCTGCACCGCCGCCGTATGAGAGGAGCGGCGGAAGGATGAGCGCCTCCCTTGCCCTGACGGTGGAGCCGCAGAGCCTTGCACCTGAGTTGCGCGCAGCCCCGCGCCGTACCGTTTGCTTCCCGTTCTCGGGTGACGCGGTGGGCGGAAGCCACTTGTCAGTCCTTGGTCTGCTCGAGCAGCTGGACCCCGACCGCTATCGCGTGCTGATCGTGCCAGAGATTCCTGATGGGCGCGTCGCAGACCTGTTCAGTGCGTTCGAACAAGCTTCCGATCCCGGGGCCGCACCAGCTTTCCGTCCGGGCGAAGCGTTTACGCCCGCGAAGTTCGTCAGAGCACTGCGAGGATCAGGAAGCCGCAGCAAGTTCCTGCGCAGAGCAAAGGTGGACATTGTCCATCTGAACGATGGGCGAAGCTGTGCCAACTGGGCGCTTGCAACCCGGCTCTCCGGAGCCAAACTCCTATGGCACAACCGGGGCAATCCCGACGCACTCGGACTCCGATTTGCAGCCCCCGTACTTGCACACCAGGTCGTCGCCGTATCGGGCTTCGCACTTCCGCGGCGTGGGATCTGGTCCGCGAGCAACCGCGCAAGGGTGGTTCACAGTCCATTCGACACCGATCTTGCCATAGATCGAGCGCAGGCACGCCGCGCCATGGTTGACGCGCTCGACGTCGCGCCAGAAACACTGATCGTGGGCTACGTGGGCGCCTTCGTCCCGCGCAAACGCCCGGATGTGTTTGTGCAAGCCCTCGCCCGCCTCCGCAAAACGCTCGACCGGCCACTGGTCGGCGCGATGTTTGGAGAGGCGCGTGCGCAGGTGATGGCCGACCGCCTGCGCGATCAGATCACAAGCCATAACGCCGGCTCGTGGATCGGGCAGATGGGCTACCGGGAGCCCGGAGCTTTTTGGATCGCAGGTTGTGATATCCTGCTGGTGCCGGCGGTGGACGAGCCATTCGGGCGCACACTGGTCGAAGCCATGCTGGTGGGGACACCCGTTGTGGCGGCGCGGTCAGGCGGCAATATCGAGGCTCTGGATGGTGGGCTGGGACTGCTTGCCGATCCCGATGATGCAGACGCACTAGCCTCCGCCTGCGCACGGCTGGTCCACGAACCAGACCTTGCTACGAACATCGCCGTTCGTGCACAGACCTACGCGCGGGACCACTACAGCCGCGAAACGCACTTGTCCCGGATCTGCGCGGTCTACGACGAAATGTTGGCTTAGCATATCGCGGTTCGGCGCGATGCCGGTCCGCGAGTCAGATGATCTGGCGCACCAGCATGAACGCCTCGGCCGCGTCCCGGAAGACGGTCGCGCCTCGCAACTGCGCTAACGCACGTATGACCTGCGGCGATCGCTCATCCGGTGGGGCTTTCACCTGCGACTGGAAAAGAGCAAACGCGGCGAGCTTCTTCTCAAGCGTGTCACTGATGTCGATGAAAACATTGGGAAGGAAGCCGGGCGTGATACCGGGGGCCCACCAGTTCGTCTCAGACAACGTCTCATAGGCGAAAACTCTTGATGGCGCATCTGAGGAGCGGGGCCGTGCATGGACCAGAGCCGCGTTGAACACGGCCTGATGATCCGCGTGTATATCTCCAAGGAAGGGTATGAAAACCGTGTCTGGGCGCACGGCGGCGAGCGCTTCTTCAAGCGCAGCGTTCAGCGTGCTTTGTGGCAGTTGATCCAGTTCCGCTGCTGGAAAATCGAGAAAGCGCGTATTGGCGACGCCAAGAAGGCTATGCGCCGCCAGCGTCTCGCGCCTGACCTGATCCACAAACTCCGGAGTGAAACGAGGGGGCTGGCCACGAGTCACCACCACGACTTCCACGTGGACCCCTTCGGAGATCAGGCGCGCCATCGTTCCCCCACATCCCAACACCTCATCGTCCGGGTGGGGAGCGACAACCGCTACGCGCTTCATCGAGGTGGCGGTCATGCCGCATGTCTCGAGAGACGGCCATGCAGGATCGGAGGGCGATCCGTCTCGCTCGTCCATTCTGTTGCCCGGACCAGGTTCCCGTCTCCGCAGCGAACGGTAAAGCTGGTATCATCACGTGCCACGACCTGCCCCGCAGCACCGAGGTGACGTCGTCCGCCTTGCACTGGTTCTGCACTCCATACGCGCACTTCGCCGGATCGGCAGGTCGTGAATGCACCCGGATAGGGACGGCCCACCGCGCGGATAAGCCGGAGCACGTCGTCGGCTGGAGCAGACCAGTCTATCTCGCCGTCGGCATCCGTCCTGCGCGCACAGAATGTAGCGCAGCGCTCATCCTGTTTGCGGCGGGGACGCTCGCCATTGGCGAGCGCTGCAAGAGAGCGCTGCAGCATGGTCTTCAGCGCTTCCATGTGCTTGCTGTAGAGCGAGGAAGCCGTCTCCTCGGGCGCGACGTGGAAGAAGGCCTGGTCAAGAATCTCGCCCGTATCCACGCCGTCATCGATCCAGAACAGGGATCCGGCCGTAATCGGCTCTGCATTCAGGATCGTCCAGGGGATGACCCCACGGCCGCGAAGGCGCGGCAGAGCGGCAGGGTGATAGCCAATGACCCGCCCTGGAGCGAGCGCGCGGAAGGCCTCGCCGCAGATCTGGGACCAGCCAATGACGAAGATGTAGTCCGCCTCCACGGCCGCGAGACGAGCAAGAGCGTCCTCATGGTTGACGTTCTTCACCTCCAGCAGCGGTACGCCGTGCCGGGTGGCCGCCCCAGCCAGATCCGCTATGTCAGAATGACGCCCGGCCAGTTCGGGCAGGAGCGTTACGACGGCTGCCAGCTGGCAGCCTGGCGCATGCATCATGGCGTCCAGCGCCACCATGCTGCTATCAACCGCTCCGACGAGGATTGCACGCATATATCTGTCCCGTCCGGCGCTCACCGCCTATGATTACCCACACTGTCCGCAGCAGGATCGCCAGATCCAGCCGCCAGTTGCGTCGCTCCACGTAGGCAAGATCAATCGCCAGCTTTTCGTCCTGCGTAAGCAGAGTGTTTCCGCTGACCTGTGCGAGGCCGGTCAGGCCGGGTGCCACATCGCCGCGATGGACGCCCTCTTCTCCCATTTCGGCAACCGTATGCGGAAGGAGCGGCCGAGGTCCGACGAAAGCCATCTCGCCCCGCACGATGTTTACCAGTTCGGGCAGTTCATCGAGGCGCAGGCGACGAAGAAGACGACCGAGGCGGGGCGTGCGCTGCTGATCAGGAAGCAGTTCGCCTGCCGGATCACGCGCATCGGTCATGGTGCGAAACTTCATCATCTCGAAGGAGGTACCACCCCGCCCCGCACGCATTTGGCGGAACAGCACAGGACTGCCGAGGCCGATCCGAACCAACAGGGCCAGAAGCAGCAGCAGCGGAGCAAACAGGACGAGCAGCATGCCTGCCGTCAAGCGCGCGCCAACCCCGGGCATTACGCTGCGGCAGCCGTCAAAGCAGCGGCATCGCCCCGGACGCCGTCCGGATGGACTGTCACCAGCCCCATCGTCTGGAGCAGCATGGAATTTACGAGGTCCACGTCGTAAGTCCGCACGGCAGTGTCGCGCGCGGCCTTCCCCATGGCAGCGATGCGCCCTGGCTGCTCGGCAAAGCTGATCATCGCCCTGGCAAGCGCGTCAGGGTCGCGAGGCGGAACGAGCAGTCCGTTGACGCCGGGAATGATCGGCTCACGACATCCCGGCATGTCAGTCGTGATGACGGGCCGACCACTCGACAGCGCCTCAAGGATCGTGCGCGGCAATCCTTCCCGGTAGTAGCTGGGCAGCACGAACACGTGAGCGCGGCCGAGGACAGGACGAACATCGCGCGTTTCAGGTAGCAGCCCAATCAGTCCTTCGGCCTCCCAGGCTGCAAGCGCATCGGCCGGTATGCCCGTGGGGTTCTCGGTCTCCGGGCGGCCAAGCAGCAGGAACCGGCTTTCGGGAACGCTGCGGCGCAACTGCCTTGCGGCCTCGACGAATTCGAACACGCCCTTGTCGCGCATCAGCCGGCCCATCATCAGAAACGTCAGAGGCCCATCCGGGAGCGGCTGCTCCATGTAATGGCTGGTGTCCACGCCGGAGCCGGGAACCTGCTGCACCATCTGGCCGGGATCGATGATTCCGTTGTCCAACATTTCCCGCCGGTCATCGCCATTGAACACGAAGACACAGCGCGCCTTGCGCACGCCAGCTCGGTATAAGCGAGAGACCAGGCGCCTCAGGCTCTTGCGTCCCTCGGCCTCGCTGCTGAAGACATAGCCAAGGCCGCTCATGATCGGGAAGAAGGAAGCGATACCCGCCATTCGCGCCGCGATACCGCCATAGATGATCGGCTTCTGCGTGTAAGCCACCAGAACATCGGGCCGCTCGTGGCGCAGCAGCAGCCAGTAGTTCCATAGCGTCCGCACATCCGCGAAAACATCCGTGCCCGCGCGCGACATGGGAGTCACCCGGAACGTCACCCCCCACTCTTTGAGCGTATCCACCACTCCAGATTCGCCGTCGGGCGCACAGGCGATGACCTCGTGGCCGGCCGCGACCATCTGGCGGATCAACGCGCCGCGAAAGTTGACGAGCGACCAGGAAAGGCTCGACAAGATGACGATCTTCATTTGCGCTATCTTCCCCTCTGCCGAGTTCGTTGCCGCCTCGACACGCACCGCTGCGATCAGCGCCGCGCTCTGGCCCAGCCATAACTGATCGGCTGCCACGGCCGGGGTGAGCATCGGTAGACTATCCATCCGGACAGTTCTTGAACGCACCCGGTGCCCAAGTTTTCTCAAAAGGACTGGTTCACCTGCACCTGACCGCCCCGCAACGGGCATCGGGATATAAGTCCTTCGATCGATTTTCTGCAGTCGCGCGGCCTGTACTTCTTGAGCCTGAGCAACGCTGGCGTTTGCTCCAGATGGAAGGAACGGAACGATGGCGGGCAGTGGACTGGCATCCGCAGGAGAACCGGGGCTGCCCGGCAGCAAGCAGACCTTCAGCTTCGCGAACAGATGCTGGGCGGTACTGGAGCGGTTCGAGCGCAAATCGAAGCTGCGCAGTCCGCGTGCGTTCTGGTTTGCGCGTCTGGGCGCGATCCTCACGCTCGACGTTATGGCCGTCCTCGTCACGCTTCGCGTCACACGCGCAATGCTGCCCGGCGTTCGCACGCTGCAATCGATCAACGACCTGTGGTTCGGCCTTGCGCTCTCACTGCTGACAGTGGTCGGGCTTCAGATCGGCGGCGTCTACCGTCACAGCTGGCGCTACACGACTCCCGCCAACGTGCTGCATCTGGGCGGTACACTGTTCGCAACCCAGGTTCTCATCTGGCTTGCGACCGCCAGCTTCATCATCCCGCAACGGGTCTACCGCGCAGAACTGTTCACGTTCATCGGAACGCATATCGCGCTGATGATGGCGGCGATGATCTCCGTCCGCCTCATCAGGCGCGGCGTGCGCGAGCATATCAATTCGCATCGAAACCGCAGGATGAGCGGGCCGCGGCGTCGGGTTCTTCTGCTTGGCGAGCTCGAGTGGGCTCATGCGATGATCGATCTGGTCCATACCGACCCCTCCAAGCTGGAGATTGTCGGCGTGCTCACTCCCGATGGGCGCGAGCGGAACCTGCGGCTCGGCAACGTCCGGGTCGAGGGCTCCCCCGATCAGCTAGTCGACATCGTAAATCGGCTCGACAACGCGGGCCGACGGCCCAGCAGCATCGTCGTGCAGGAGAGCAGCGACATGCTTGCTCCGCAGACGCTAGCCAGCATCGCAACTGTTGCCGATTCTCTGTCGCTGACGGTCGCCCGCTTCCGTCCGCCCTGGGCACACTCGCAATCGCAAACAAGCGGCGTCGAAATCGAGCGCATGCCGCTTGCGGACCTCCTCGGCAGGCCCGAAATCTCGATCCAACATACCTACGTCGAACAGATGATCGCCGGGCGGCGCATCATGGTCACAGGCGCGGGAGGCACGATCGGTGGCGAGCTTGTCCGCCAGCTTGCGACGTATGGCCCCGCGGAGATCGTACTGCTCGATCATTCGGAATATGCGCTTTACGCAATCGAACTCGATATTCGCGAGCGCTTCCCCGGCTTCACCATCCATGCCGAACTGTGTTCGATTCGGCAGCGGACGGCCCTCTGGCAAGTGTTCGAGCGTCGCCGTCCCGAGATCGTGTTCCACGCGGCTGCGCTGAAGCATGTTCCCATGGTCGAAGCCAACCCATGCGCAGGCGTGCACACGAACGTGCTGGGCACGCGCAACGTCGCGGACGCCGCCTGTGCGTTCGAGGTTCAGGCCATGGTACAAGTCTCGACCGACAAGGCCGTCAATCCGGTTGGGCTGATGGGCGCAACCAAGCGTTTGGGAGAGCTCTACTGTCAGGCATTGGACCTGATCGGCAGCTCCGATCCAGACAGCCCCCGGTTCTTGACCGTGCGCTTCGGCAATGTGCTGGGGTCCAGCGGATCGCTGATCCCGCTGTTCCAGCGTCAGCTCGCCGCCGGCAAGCCGCTGACGGTCACGCATCCCGATATCGAGCGCTTCTTCATGACAGTGCAGGAAGCCGTGCTCCTGATCCTTCAGAGCAGCGCACGGGCACTCCAGACCGACGCCGACCGCGGCACCATCTTCGTTCTTGATATGGGCGAGCCCTTGCGGATCGTCGACATCGCCAAGCGGCTGATCAGAATGCAGGGACTTCGTCCGGACATAGACGTCCCGATCAAGTTCATCGGACTGCGGCCAGGCGAAAAGCTCTACGAGGAACTGTTCGACAGCAGTGAAGCGAAGATCGAGAGTGCCATTCCCGGCATCTTCGAAGCCATGCCCTCTCCCATTCCGCTGCATATGCTGATCAGGGGCTTCAATCGCCTTCAGGAACTGATCGACCTGGGCGACACAAAGGCGCTGTCCGAGCTGACGCATGCGATGGTCGGGTCCTCCTCCAAATCTCGCTGGTCCGAGATGCTGCGCCGCCTTGATGACGCCGCCACCACAGATGTCGTCCCGTCCATCGTTCCCCCGGTCAACGATGAGCCGCAGCAAATGCCTGGCTGGACTGGAAAGAGGCTAGCGTCCTGATGTCCACCGCTCCCACCCTGACTTACACCTCGCCCTTCCCTGGGGAAGCTCGCCGGGTCAGCCCTCTGGACGATCCTGCGCGTCGCTGGCCGCAGTACGAAGAGGACGAAATAGCCGCAGTCGCCTCAGTTCTGCAAAGCGGACGTGTCAACTCGCTCATGCACGGTGACCAGTCACGCGCCTTCGAAGAGGAGTTCGCTCGCTTCTGCGGAGTTCGCCACGGGATCGCGGTCGCTAACGGTACGCTGGCGTTGGAACTCGCGCTGCGGGCATTCGGCGTCGGGCCCGGCTACGAAGTCATTGTGCCCGCCTGCAGCTTCTTTGCGACAGCCGCATGCGTTGTTGCGGTCGGCGCCACTCCCGTCTTCGCGGACATTGAGGCAAACGGCCTCACCATCGATCCGGCCTCCGTCGAACGCATGGTAAGCCAGCGCAGCCGCGCTATTTTATGCGTGCATCTGGGGGGGCGTCCCTGCAACATGACGGCCCTTCGCGATGTCGCAGACCGGCACGGCCTCTGGTTGATAGAGGACTGCGCGCAGGCCCATGGGGGGACATTCGACAGTAGGCCGCTGGGCAGCTTCGGCGATGCGGCCGCATTCTCTTTCTGCACGGACAAGATCATGTCCACCGGCGGTGAAGGAGGCATGCTGCTCCTTAACGACGATACGCACTGGGCCCGCGCCTGGGCTTACAAGGACCATGGGAAGAACCCTGAAAAGGTGCTGAAACCCACCAGCGGCAATGGCTTCCGTTATGTGCACGACACCTTCGGCACGAACTGGCGCCTGACCGAGATGCAGGCAGCCATCGGTCGTCTTCAGCTGAAGAAGCTGCCACGCTGGCTAGAGCAAAGGCGACGCAATGCAGGCGTGTTGACCGAACTCCTCTCCCAGGAGGAGCGTCTAGTGCTTTTCGACACTCCTCCTGGCGCCGAGTCTGCTTGCTACCGCTTCTATTGCGCCCTCAGCCCATCCGCTCTGTCGGACAGGCTCACCCAAAACGCGGTCCTCGCGGGTTTGGTGGCGCGGGGCATCCCTGCGGGCAGCGGCTCATGCCCCGATATGTCCCAAGAGGCGGCATTCGGCGCACCGCCGCCAAAGCGGGACGGCGCGCTCGCTGTCGCTAACGAGATCGGCCGCAGAACCATCGCCTTTCCGGTCGATCATCTGCTCGACGAAGACGACATGCGGCGCATGGCTGCAGCGCTTCGCGAAACGCTGAACGAGCTTTCCGAAACATCTCCGGAGTCCCTTTCATGAACTCAACAGGGTTGCCGCAGTTCATCATCATCGGTGCAGTCAAGGGCGCCACCACATGGCTCCATCATCAATTGCAGCACCATCCGCGAGTCTACCTTCCTGCGCCGGAGCCGCACTTCTTCAGCCAGCATCACGAGCAGGGACTCGACTTCTATCGCGGCTTTTTCTCCGGCGCAGCGCCCGGAAAGATGCTAGGCGAGAAGTCAGCCGACTATCTTGCCCATCCACTTGCAGCGAAGCGCATAGCTGAAACGCTGCCCGATGTGCGGCTGGTCGTGCAGTTACGCAACCCGGTCGACCGCGCATATTCCGATTACAAGATGCTTTTCCGCCGGGGCACTGTGACCCGCGGGCCGGAGGCATACCTTCACCCCAACAATCGCGAGCAGCCCCGCTTCATCGAAGACGGCCTCTACGCCGCGCACCTGAAGCGTTGGCTTAAGTTTTTCCCGCGTGAACAACTGCTGGTGCTTCTGTTCGAGGACGTGAAGAGGGATCCCATCGGCACCGTATCGAGAGTGTGCGACCATTTGGGACTGCCGGTCCACTACTCGGAAGAGATCGGCGACACTCCGCGTAACGACAGCAGCGAGCAGTTCCTCCCGCTGCGAGTTAGAACTGCCCTCGCTCCATTGAAGGAGGCAGTTCGGCCGCTGCGGGGCAACGCGATGTTCGAAGGCATGCGCCGCGTTCTCGCGAGGGAGATCCGCTACCCCCCCCTCTCTCCCAGCCTTCGCAGTCGGTTGACCGACTTCTACGCCGACGACGTGGCGGAACTTGAAAACCTGATCGGCCGCGACCTCTCCACCTGGCGCGCGCCACGGCGTCAGGCCGCGTGACGGCCTGACGCCGACTAGCCGGGCTCTCCTGCCATGCTCTTCGAGCTTCTCCTTTGGAGGTAGACCGAGAGCTCCAGAGCCCGCGGCATTGGCCCTTTGCGCCAGGACGCTGACCTGAATTGCACAAGTTTCAATGCCCCCTTCCGGCTAGTTTCGAAC
The DNA here is from genome assembly GCF_040813635.1 of Novosphingobium rhizovicinum. Taxonomy (NCBI): domain Bacteria; kingdom Pseudomonadati; phylum Pseudomonadota; class Alphaproteobacteria; order Sphingomonadales; family Sphingomonadaceae; genus Novosphingobium; species Novosphingobium rhizovicinum. Next base: position 332,649 of record NZ_JBFNXR010000054.1, read on the forward strand.
CGCAGGAAACAGGAGAGCGGAAATGGTCTCGCACAAAGCATGGGTCGCAGCCCTGTCGCTGGCTTTGAGTCTTGGCGGGTGCGGCAATGGACTTTCACAGCTTGCGGCGCTGCCCAGTTCACCTGTCAACACGTACCGCGTCGGCGTGGGAGACGAGCTGCGGGTGATGATCCCCGAACTGACCGAAGGAAACGGTGCCAACGTCACTTACGTGGTCAACGAAGGAGGTAATCTTTCGCTGCCGGTCCTGGGAGACGTGCCGGCCAGCGGCAAGACCGTGCCGGAGTTGCAGCAAGACCTGGTGCAACGGTTGGTCAGCGCGCGCCTGCTGAGCGCCCCAACCGTCAGCGTCCAGCCTGTGCGGCTCCGCCCGATCTATGTCCTGGGAGAAGTGCAGAAGCCCGGCGAGTACGCCTTCAGCCCCGGCATGTCCGTCCTTTCGGCGATAGCCGCGGCCGGCGGCTACACTTTTCGGGCGAAGGAAAGCGCAGTGGGGATCACGCGGATCATCGACGGGAAGCAGACAACCGGCCGCGCCAGCGAGAACGACATGCTTCAGCCCGGCGATGCCATCCGCGTCTATGAGCGCTGGCTGTGAAGCGATTGGGACGTCAACTTACTGCGGCTATCGGCATGATGACGGTACTACCGTTCACCTCAGGAGCAGCGAAGGCGCAGGAGCTCAGGCCCGTCGCTTCGGTGCTGGGCATTCAGGACGAGGAGTACGAACCCCGGCCACTCAGCGTTGCGGGAGGAAACCTGTTCCTGGGGGGAACGGCCCGGCTGGAGTATGACAGCAACATCTACGCCCAGGAGTTCGACGAGACAGACGACATCAAAGTCATTGCCCAACCCTACGCACTGTGGCGCAGGCAGGCGGGAGCATTCGACTTGACCGGCTCGGCTGCGCTGAATGCCCGCAAATTCTTCAACAACTCCAGTGAAGACGCCGTGGCGGCCGACGTCGAGGCAGGCGTGCAGTGGAAACCCACGGCCGTCGATCTGATCGGCCTCAAGGCTGCCTATCGCCATATCGTCGAGGACCGCGGCGAGCCAGAGGGCCGGACCAACCCCCGCCTCGGCCCCCGTGAACTCGACTCCCTTGAAGGCGAGGTGGAGCTTGCGCATGAGTGGTCGAGGCTGGGCATCAGCGTTCGTGGCCTTGGCGCGCAGCTTCGTTATGACGACCTCAGCGATCGGAACCGCGACCTTAACCGCTATACGGGTCTCGTCCGGCTGAGCTACCGCCTGTCTGGTAACGTGCGCGGCTTCGGGGAAGGCGCTGTCACGCGGCGCGACTTTCGCTTCACCGAGATCGGCGGCGAGGATCGCGATGCGACGACCTACTCGGGACGTCTTGGAGTCTCGGTCGATCCCGGCGGGTTCATACGCGGTGAGGCAGCTGTTGGCGTCTACCGTTTCACCCCTGATAGTTCTCGCTTTGACTCCCGAACCGGCTTCTCGGCACAGGCTGGGCTGATCTACCAGCCCCGTCAGCGCATCGCTTTCACGCTCGACGGTTTTGTAGGCGATGTCGCCACCTACCGCACCGGTGCGCAGTCTCGCCAAGATACGCGCGTGCAGTTCGGTGTGCAGCAGGAGTTGTTCCATAACCTGCGTTGGCAGGGCAGCCTTGTCTATCGCCGCAGCGCCTACTTCGGGACCGACGTTCGTGAGCGCACTTACGCCGGCCTCGCAGAAGTCGAGTATCTCGCCAGCCGCCGGGTCAGCTTTGGTCTTCTGGTCAGGGCAGCGACCCGCAACAGCAGCGCCCCGCTGGAGGACTTCGAGCGTCTCAGGGCCGCAGTCCAGCTGAAGGTCTCACTGTGACCCGCCCGCTCACACCACTAGCATCGAAAGGAGCCGACAGATGTTGATGGCGCGCTCTCGCACTCCAAGCATTGCTTTCGTCCTGCAGGGCCTTGGCGCAGGTGGTTCGGAACATGTCGTCAGTCAGCTGTGCAACCACTTTGCAGGCAAAGGCTGGAAGGTAACGCTGCTCGCCTTCGACGACAGGGATACAGAGCCCTACTATGCACATCATCCCGCCGTGCAGGTCATGCCCCTCGGCCTCAAATCGAAGCGCCAGGGGCCCCTTGCCGCTGCCGGCTATTATCGCGAGCGTCTGAAGCTCTTGCGCAGTGCGTTTCAGTTCGTCGCACCCGATCTGGTCGTGAGTTTTCTGACGCGGACCAATGTGCTCAGCGTGCTTGCAGCGGGACGCAACGGCCCTCCGGTGCTGGTTTCCGAACGCAACAACCCTGCGCTTCAGACAGTAGGTCCGATATGGGAACTGCTACGGAGGCGCACTTATGCGCGCGCAGTTGGCCTGGTGACGATGACGGAGGGGGCGATGCGCCACTTCCCCGCGAGCATGCGAAAACGAGCCTTCGTCATCCCCAATCCATCAACCCTGCCGCCTGCCGCGGCTCAGCGAAACGCTGGGCAACCAACTATCGGAGCGGTGGGCCGGCTCGTTCCACAGAAAGGCTTCGATCGGCTCATAGAGGCTTTTGGCCGGTGTGCCGCTCAGATCCCGGAGTGGCGCCTGATCATTTGGGGCGAAGGTCCAGAGCGCGCCTCCCTCGAAGCGCAAAGGGACCACCTCGGCTTGACCGACCGGATCCTCCTCCCCGGCGTCACGCGCGAGGCGGGTGGATGGATCGGCGCGACCGACGTTTTCGTGCTGTCCTCACGCTTCGAAGGCTGGGGGCTGGTGCTCAGCGAGGCCATGGCGGCAGGCCTGCCTGTCATCTCTACGGACTGCGAGTGGGGCCCCAGCGACATGATCGAGCCCGGCAAGAGCGGCGTCCTTGTCCGCAACGGCGATGAGGCCGCGCTGGCCGCTGCGCTCGTACAGGTGTGCGGCAATGAGGAGCTGCGCACCAGCCTGGGTGATGCGGCGCGGAAACGGATGACCGCATTCGAGCCCAGCCGCGTACTCAAGCTCTGGGAAACCACGATCGAACAACTGATCGACGAGAACATGAAGGCGATGCGGTAATGATGAGCCAGAACATCAAGACCCTCCTTCGGTCGGCGCGGCGGCGCTACTGGCACGAGCCTCAGTTGCGCGCTGCTGCCATGCGCGCAGACGCCGTTCTGGTGTCGTTTCCGAAGAGCGGGCGAACGTGGCTGCGCTATCTTCTGTCATGCTATCTTGCAGAGCTGGCGGAGCTTGGTTTTCAGCCAGACCTTGCCACGACGTTCCGCGTGCTGCCGAACTTCGACCGCAGCCCCCACCGGGGCGTCGAGGGGTTCGTTGGCAAACGCCCCAACCTTCCCCTCATTCTTGTAAGCCATCTGCCCTTTGACGAGCGCCTGTTCCTGGATCGGCCTGTCATATTCCTGGTCCGCGATCCGCGGGATGTGATCGTCTCCGCATACTTCCATGCGACCCGTCACAAGCGGGTCTTCGATGGTCCTGTTGGCGCTTTTCTTGACGATCCAACCTATGGTTTGCCCGCTCTGATCTCGTTTACGAACGGCTGGGCGGGTGCCCTGACCACGCGTAGGCATCTGGTCCGCAGCTACGAAGCGCTGCATTCGGACACCGAGGAAGCCGTCACTGGCATCCTGCATTTCCTGGGCGTGAGCGTAGATGACGGCGCCCTGGAACGCGCCATCGCGTTGGCTCAGTTCGACCGGATGCGCAAACGCGAGCAGGAGCAAGGGATACCCGACCACGAATACGACCGCGCCGACGCTCAGAGTCTGCGGATGCGCAGCGGCAAGGCCCAGGCCTTCGGAGATGTCTTGTCGCCAACAGAGGCCGACCATGTGCTGGAAGCCTGCGCCCGAGGTCTCACCGCTCATGGGCGGGCGCTGCTTGCAGCCACCGGCGTGGACTTAGAAGATCATGGCATGTTGCCAAGAATGGAGTTTCAGGGGGAAGCGCTGTGCGCATCTGCTCCGTCCTGACGACCTTCACCGCAGGAGGCGCGGAGACGCTCGTAGAGAACCTCTCCACGACCTTTGCCGCGCGCGGGCACGAAGCCACGGTCCTCTCGCTCAGCGATGCCGCTCAGGTCGGCAATCCCGTAGAAGTCGAGCAGCAAATGCGTGCAAGGCTGGAAGCGAGCGGGGTCGGGACCCGATCCATGGCGCTGGCAAACAGGCGCAAGTTCGTGACCGGCGCAGTGACGCTGCGAAAGGCCCTGCAAGCCATTCGTCCGGATGTGATCCACTGCCACACCGCTGGCGCCGTCCCGATGCTCGGCCTCGCGGGTGCACGAGTTCCCGTGGTGCTCACCCATCACAACAGCCGCCTCAGCTTTCCCCCGCAGGCGTACTGGATATTCGACAGGATCGTCAGCCGGTATGTGGCGATCAGCCAGCAGTGCGAAGCACAAACCCGTCGCCATGCCCGTCGCCCGGTGCGCACGATCCTGAACGCCGCCAATAGCCGTTTCCAGGCTGCGCGCCCGCGAACTGCCCCCGCCCAGGATCCCGTCATTCTGGCGGTGGGAACGCCTTCGGAGCAGAAGGACTACGCCACCTTGGTACAGGCGGCCGTACTCCTCCGTAATCTCATGAAAGCGGAGGGGCGGCAGCCGCTGGTTCGCATCGTCGGGGGCGGCGCTCTGGTGGAGGACCTTCGCGAGATGGTCCGGCAGGCCGCCGTCAGCGACATCGTGGACGTAACCGGGGCACGAAGTGACGTGGACACGCTCATGCGTGAAGCCGATGTCTTTGTGAATTCGTCGCTGTGGGAGGGCTTCCCGATCGCCATGATCGAGGCATCCATGTCGGCCCTGCCAATCATCGCCACCGAAGTGGCAGGCAATCGCGAGATGGTTACGCCCGGCATAAACGGCATCCTGGTACCGCGGGGCAACCCGGAAGCGCTCGCCAGCGCAATCGCGAACGTTCTGAGCGACCCCGCGCTCTACAGCAGCCTCTCGAAAGGGAGCCTCGCATCGGCCGAGCGGTTTTCCATCGACCGCTGCGCCGATGAGCACTTGGCGCTTTACGGTGAGATCGCTGGCGCACGCAGGTCGGATCGCGGCCACTCTCTGCACGAGCACTCAGCCTTGCGAAGGGATGCGGCATGAGGATCGCCATGATCAGCGACGTGCATGCCGTCGCCTCCGCCTTCGAAGATGCGCTTTGTGCGGCGCGGGCCGAAGGTTTCGACGAGTTGCTGATACTTGGAGACCTCCTCACTTACGGCATCGCACCAACAGAGACGCTCGAACTGGCTGCCGAGGCCGTGCAGCGCGATGGTGCCGTGCTGTTGATGGGCAACCACGACCAACTTTATCTCGATCTCGCCGACGGCAAAGGCGCATACCGCGACGGCCTGCCGGAGTGGCTCCGTGAATCCGTAGACTGGACAGCGCAGCGCACCGATGCCGATGCCTTACGCGCGTTGCCCTGGCAGCAGGACTGGCGCACCGGCCCGATCTTTACGGCTCACGCGAACCCGTTTGCGTTCGGCGACTGGACTTACCTGAACGACGATGCCGCCATGGGGCGAGCGAGCGCCGCGCTCTACACGCGCGGTGCACGCTATGGCGTCTTCGGACACACGCACCGCAGCCGCCGCTACAACGACCCGATTGCCGAAATCCATACCCTGCCCTCGCTCGGGCAACCCCGTGATCGCGCCGATCAGCGGCTTTACTGGACGATGGCGGAACTGAGGGATGAACTGACGCTCTCATCCCGCCCCGTCGCCTTCGACCGCAAGGCGCACTGCCGCGCACTGCATGCCACTTCCATGTCCTCCCAAACAAAGAGCCATTTATGCAGCTGGTTCCTCTGAAGGCGCTCGTCACAGGCGGCGGCGCGGTCCTCGGCCAAGGTATCATCAAGGCGCTGCGAGGAAGCTCGCTCAAAGCCGAGATAATCGCCGTGGACCCTAACCCCCTTTCTTCCGGTCTTTATTGGGCAGACCGGGGCTGTCGCATACCGATGGCGTCGCAGCCGGGTTACCGGGATGCGATCTGGGAGGTCGTGGCGCGGGAAAACCCGGACATCATTTTCGTCGGCACGGACGTGGAACTCAGCTTTTTCGCGGAGCACCGGGCATCGCTGGAGGCGACCTTCGGCACGAAAGTGGTGGTGAGCGATCCGCGTGTCGTCGCCATCGCGGAGGACAAGTTCGACACCTTCCGCTTCATGCAGAGCAAGGGGTTCAATCCCCCTGCCTCGGCCCTGCCTGAGGAAACGGTCGCTTTGTCCAAGCTGATAGAGCAAGTCGGATTTCCGCTCGTCGTGAAGCCAAGGATCGGCGCGCGGTCGGCGGGAGTGTCGGTGGTCCATGACAAGGCTGCCCTCGATCGTGCGCTGGAAGGCCGGCGGGGTTTGGTCGTTCAGGAGTGCGTGGGAAGTGACGAGACCGAATACACGGCAGGCGTCGTGGTCTTCGACGGCAAGACACAGGCGTCAATCGTGCTGCGGCGCGACCTGAGGGACGGTAACACCTATCGCGCCTATGCCGGCAACTACAGCGCTCTGGATGAGCAGGTCCGGGCCTTTGGCGAGGCACTCGCCCCCTTCGGGCCGGCCAACTTCCAGTTCCGCACGGACGCGGACGGGACGGCCCGCGTCTTTGAGATCAATGCACGCTTTTCCGGTACCACGCCGATGCGCGCGATGCTGGGTTTCAACGAGGTGGAGATGTGCCTGCGCAAGCTTCTCTACGAGACCCGGATCGAACAGCCGCAGGGCCGCCCAGGCGTGATCCTGCGGTATCTTCAGGAAATGTACGTTCCCGAAGAGCAGATTGCGGCTGTGGTCTGAGGACATGCGGATCGCGCTGACGGGAGGCGGCGGTTACATCGGCCGCCACTTGGTGGAGCGCCTGGCATCAACGGGTCACATCTTGCGCCTGCTGAGCCGTCGCCCCGTAGCCCCGGCCCATCCGCGGATCGAAACGGCCCAGTTCGACCTTGACGCAGAGATCCCCGACGATGCCCTCCGTGGCTGCGATGTGCTGGTGCACCTTGCCGCCTCTATCCCCGCCGATCACGATGATCCGGCCAGCGCCGAATACTGCTGGCGCCTCAATGCTTTTGGCACGCTCAGGCTTGCAGAAGCAGCAGCGCGTTCAGGGGTACGGCATCTCGTGCAGACGACCAGCGGCAATGCTTATTCGCCAGGGAAGGGAGCCGCACGTCGGGAGGATGACCCGCTGATGCCCGTAAGTCGCGGATTCTATCTCGGGTCGAAGCTGCTCCAGGAAATCTACGCGAGAGAGGTTTGCATGCGTAAGGGCGTTGCCCTGAGTACGCTACGGCTCAGCTCGGTCTACGGCGGCATAGGAGCGCTCGGCCTGGTCGCCTCTCTCATCGAGAGATTTTCGTCAGGCGAGCCCGTGCACCTGGATAATGGCGGATTGTTCGGCGCTGACTTTGTTCACGTGGAGGATGTTGCCCACGCAATCCTGCTGGTCATCAGTTCCGGTGCCACCGGAGTGTTCAACGTCGGATCGGGTGAACGAACGACAGTGCTGGATTTGGCGCGGTCGGTCGCGCGCCTGTGCAATGCTCCCGAAGAGCTCATCATGATAGCGCCGGCCTCTGCAGATCCCGACAGCGGCTTCGCGCCGCTCGACTGTTCCCGGATGCGTGCCCTCGGCTATCGTCCGCGCACGCTTCGTGACGGCCTCGGGCAAATTGTCGGCTCGGACGACCCAAAGCCGCCGTCACCCGTGCGCTATCCATCCCCATGACGCCGGTTTCCATCCCCTCCTACCCCGTTGGCGTACCGCCGAAGAGCGATGGAGTACTCAGCCCACACTGATAGGTTCGCCCGGCCTCGCCGTGCTGACGGGGCGACGTTTACCGAGCGGAGATCCGATGCTTATCGCCCAAGCGCTTGCTTCCAAGCTTGCTCCTCCGCCACCGGCCGCGGGCGGCGCAGTGAAGTATCGCGCCGACATCGATGGCCTGCGCGCGTTGGCCGTCTTGGTAGTAGTGCTTTATCACGCCAGGCCGAGCATCGCACCGGGCGGCTTTGTTGGCGTAGATGTGTTCTTCGTCATTTCCGGTTACCTGATCACGCGCCTGCTTGATCAAGATATCGCCGAGAACCGCTTCTCGCTCTTCCGTTTTTACGAGCGGCGCGTTCGTCGCATATTTCCTGCTCTTTTCGCCATGCTGGCGGTGACGACCTTCGTCGCGGCACTTCTCCTCATCCCCAGCGACTTCCGCGCGTTCGGGCGAAATGCGGTGGGTGCTGCCGCCTTCGTATCGAACATCTTCCTCTGGCTACAAGGCAGCTACTTCGAAAGCGCAGAGGCCAGACCTCTCCTCCACACGTGGTCCCTCGCCATCGAGGAACAGTTCTACCTCTTCTTTCCGCTCGTGCTTGCGGGGGTACGAAAGGCGTGGCCGGGAGCGACAGTTCCCCTGCTGGCAGCCATCGCTCTCTGCTCTCTTGCGGCAAGTGTCGTCATGCTCCCAATGGACCCGACGGCGGTGTTCTATCTTCCACACTACAGGTTCTGGGAACTGCTGGGGGGTAGCCTCATCGCCCTCGGCATGGCTCCGCGCTGGACGAACTCCTTGTGGCGAGAAATCGCAAGCACAGCCGGGCTGTGCATGATCCTGGTCGCCGCTTTCGGCTTTTCCGACACCACCGCATTTCCCGGAATGGCGGCACTCCTCCCCTGTGTTGGAACGATGCTGGTGATCCACGCAGGCGAAAGTGGCTCAACGGCAGTGAGCCGGATGCTGGCGATCAGACCCATGGTCGCCGCCGGGCTGATCTCGTATTCGGTCTACCTTTGGCACTGGCCGCTGATCGTTTTCTTCACGTATTACAACATCGACGAACCCACGCTGCCGCAATCGGCGGTGCTGATCGTCCTCTCGTTTGTCCTCGGCGCGCTCTCGTGGCGTTTCATCGAACAGCCTTTCCGGCACGGATCGAAGCGGAAATCGCCCCAGGAGCGCCGCATGTTCGCCACGGCACTCGCTGCGATCGCCGGAACATTCGCTGTCGGATCGACGATCTATTTCGCACGCGGTTTCCCGGAGCGTTTTCCCGACGAGGTGCGGGTGCTGTCAGCCTTTGCCGGATCACAGAACATGCTGGCGGACGAGTGCTCGTCCACTCACCTGCAACTCATGCCTCGCTCCCCTTGCACGATCGGCAATCCGGATGCGGCTTCACTCTTTTTGTGGGGGGATTCCCACGCTGGCGCTCTTTACGGCGCCCTTCAGGAGATTGCACGCACTGGGCCGGGGACGGTCTATGCCGCGACACCTCGCTGCCCTCCGCTGATTGGCTTCGGCACGGACCCGAACTGTATTGCAGGCAACCAGAAACGCCTCGACCACGTGCTCAGCCACCCGGAGATCACGACCGTGATCATCGCGGCGCGCTGGTCCTTGTACTCGCGCGGCCGGGCCACGAAGATCGGGCCTGCAGAGACCAACTCCGATCTTCCCGTGTTGCAGAACGTATCGGGCAATGAATACCCGCAATTCACTCCTGAAGCACTCGAGGCTTTCAGGCGCGGTCTCTATGATCTTGTTGGGAAGTTGCTCGATGCCGGCAAAGAGGTCGTCATTATCTATCCTGTACCTGAGATGGGGTACGACATACCATCTACGATGGCGCGCCTCGCCGCGGAAGGCCGGAGGCCTGAGGCATTCGCGGTGTCGGAGAAGAGGTTCCTGCGTCGGCAGCGCTTCTCCATCCCTCTGCTGGACGGTCTTGGAGAACACCCGAAACTAACCCGCGTCTATCCGGACCGCACACTTTGCCCGTCGGACCAGTGCCTGGGGTACATCGACGGCACGCCGCTGTACTTCGACAGTCACCACCTGAGCATACCCGGCTCGAAACGCCTGGAGCCCGCGCTTGAGGCGGCGCTGAACGAGGGCGCCTGAGTGACGAGAGGCTCACGCCTGCTCTTCTGATCTTCCGTCTGCGCCTCGCCATGTGCGTTGGGCGTGTCCGCAGTTCCACCATCATGTAGATTGTAGATGTAACGCCAGAAGTTAATTCACAGGCTATACTCAGCATCGATAAATCCCACCCACGAAAATATACTGGCGGCGCGCTTCTACCTTCAAGCAGATCCACCGGACAAATCTTCCATCCCGTTCGCCCTGACTGAACCTCGTCTCGTCTTACAGCCGGAACAAGCCGACGATCCTTGGCTTTGGTCAGTGTAAGCACTCGAGAAAGGAAATGTCCGTGGAAAATCATCAGGAAGGGAGCGGGATAAAGGATGAGCTCAGAGAAGACACCGGCAGAGTAAAACATGCCGCGAGCGAGCGACTGCAATCCGAGGCCGATACTCGAAAGGGTCAGGTCGCCGGACAGGCGCACGCCGTGTCTTCCGCGCTCAACAACGCCGCTCGTGAGATGGGCTCCGACACGCCTGGCTGGGTCAAGTCAGCGCTCGAGCAAGGCGCCCGCTCCATCGACCAGTTGGCGCAGGCAGTGGAAGGGAAAGACTCCAGCCAGTTGGCCGGGGATGTTCAACAGTTTGCGAGGCAGCGCCCGGGTAGCTTCCTCGCCGGATGCGCCCTTCTCGGCTTCGCGGCATCGCGCGTGTTCAAAGCCGGTGGCGCGCATCAATCGCAAACCACGCGGGGTACTACGCCGGCGTCGCACGAGAACGATCCGCTGTACGAGCCCTACGCCCTTGGGACTGCGGCTGAGTCTCGCCCGATGATGGACTTCGGCAATGCCAATGCGGGCTCCGCGCCTGTCGCAACGCAGAGCACGGGGCATACATCAGGGAGGCTGCTGTGAACGCCGATACGCAACATGGAGGCGGAACCACCCACACGACCGGGGCTTCCGGACAGGACAACCTCGTTGATCTCGTCCGCCAGCTGACCCGCCAGGGGTCGCATCTGGCCGAACAGCAGCTTCATCTGCTGCAGGCGGAGGTGCGTGAATCAACCAACGAGCTGAAAGTCGCTGTCGGAGCCATGCTGGGAGCCGCAGTGGTGGGGGTCGCAGGATTGGGCGTGCTCCTGATGGCGTTCTCTTACCTGCTGGGCGATGCCATCGAGAACCTCGGCCTTGCGACGCTGATCGTGGGCGTCGTCACGCTCGTCGTGGCTCTCATCCTCTACAGCAGCGCACGCAAGAAGATGGATACCGCCCATCTCTCCCCCGATCGCAGCCGCCGCACGCTGGAACGCACGCCTGACGCTGCACGCGGCGACCTCACTCACGGAGCTTAAACCATGAACGACCAGAACAATCAGGATCCGGCCGCCATTGAGCGGGACATTCGGAACACTCAGGACGAGATGAGCCGCACCGTCGATGCGATCGGCGATCAACTCACTCCACGCAATCTCCTCAACGCTTTGCTGGACAAGGCCGAGAGCAATGACGTCGATGCGCGCATGCTGCTTGACGGTGCCAGGCGCAACCCGCTGGCGCTCGCCATGCTCGCAGGCGGCGCAATCTGGCTGGTCAGCGACAGCGACGCGAAGCTGCCCAAGCGGGAGCGACACAAACACGGCCTTGATGGCCACAATGAGGTGGATCCTCACCATCGCGACTACATCGCTCACATGGAGCGGGTGGAGATGCGCGAGGGAGAGGATTTTGCTAGCTACCAGCGCCGACGCGACGCTGCACGCGCGAACTATTTCATGGTTGAGCGTTCGCACGACGATGACGATCACAGCTTCCGGCAGAAGCTGGATCACGCAGCCGAATCCTTCCGGAGCCGGCGGCGTGCCTGGGCAGACAGCGGTCGTGACACCGGGAAGGCCGTTGCAGGTCGCGGCCGCGCGGCAGTCGGAAGGAGTCAGGACCTGTACGACAGCAACCCGCTGATTGGCGGACTGGTGGCTGCAGCGGCCGGGGCGTTCCTCGGCAGCCTTCTTCCCGAGAGCGAAGCCGAAGACCGTGCACTTGGCAACATCGGCGACAAGGCGCGGACCATGGCTTCAGAGCAGGCGGATCAGGCGATGAGCGCCGCTCGTGAGAAGAAGGACCAGTTCGTGGACACAGCCGAGCAGCGGGTGTCTCCGAAGGCCGATCAGGCACAAGGCACTACAACGCGGTCGCAGACAATGGTCTGAGCGCACGGTGCGCTCACTGCATGCCGAACGCCATCATCCTTTGAAAGGATGGTGGCGTTCCTTGCACGATGGGCCATAACCCCGCGTGTAGCGCCGAACTCCTCTAATGACCACACGATATTACAAAATTTGAATATCGTAATATTCGCGCTGGACAACCGCCCCCGCTGCATTGATGCTGCAGTGCGAAAGGGGACGAATCATGGTCATCGCGGTAACCAGGGCAGGCAAGGTCGCGCTACTGGCGGGAGCACTCTTCCTGGCGTCCTGTTCCGGAGCGCCGGACGGCCCGGCGGAGCCGCGCACCGAATTCAACATTGGCTGGTCCATCTACGCCGGATGGATGCCCTGGCCATATGCCCAGCAAGCCGGGATCGTGAAGAAGTGGGCCGACAAGTACGGCATCAAGATCAACGTCGTCCAGGTGAACGACTATGTTGAATCGGTAAACCAGTACACTGCGGGCAAGTTCGATGGCGTTACTGTCACGAACATGGACGCGCTGACGATACCGGCTGCAGGCGGCAAGGACACAAGCGCGATCATCCTGGGCGATTACTCCAACGGGAATGACGGCGTCGTGATGAAGGGCCCGGGAAGCGTCAGCGACCTCAAAGGCAAGCAAGTCAACCTCGTCGAACTCTCCGTTTCGCACTACCTGCTGGCGCGGGCCATGGGTTCCGCCGGACTTGCTCCCACTGACGTTCGCACCATCAACACCTCGGATGCGGATATCGTCGGCGCATTCACAAGCCCCGATGTCGCTGCCGCGGTCGCGTGGAACCCCCAGCTTTCCGTGATGAAATCACAGCCAGGCGCCAATCTGGTTTTCAGCTCCGCTCAGATCCCGGGCGAGATCCTGGACCTTCTCGTGGTCGATACAGCCACTCTCAAGGCTAACCCCAACCTGGGCAAGGCGCTTGCCGGGATCTGGTACGAAACGATCGCTCTCATGCAGCGGCAGGACGAGACCGGTGAGGCTGCACGGGCTGCGATGGCCAAGCTGGCCGGCACCACACAAGAGACGTTCGAAAGCCAGCTGAAGACCACGTACCTCTACTCCGAGCCGCAGGCTGCAGTGGAAGCCGTATCCTCACCCACGCTGATGACGAATATGAAGCGTGTGCGTGACTTCAGCTTCTCCAAGGGGCTGTTTAAGGGAACCTCCTCCGCTGACGCGATTGGTATGGCGTTCCCCGGCGGAAAGACACTTGGCGATCCTCAGCGTGTGACGCTTCGCTTCGACGAGAGCTTCATGCGGCTGGCTGCGGACGGGAAACTCTGAACCTCGGTTCGGGCTTCGTGAAGGTAAAGACACAATCATGCGCTGGGTGAACCGTCAGCCTCGAAAGGGCGAGCGTCTACTGCTGGGCTCGCTTCCCATACTCGCTTTGCTGCTGCTGTATCTGATCCTGGCCGCGCAGCGCCATGCAGCCAACCCGATGGACAAGGTCCTGCCGCTGCCTGCAACGATGGTTGCCAGCCTCAAGACCCTGATCTTCGAACCTGACCCGCTGACAGGCCAGTTCGTCTTCCTGGCTGATACACTGGCCAGTCTTCAAACGCTGGGGCTAGGCCTTGCTATTTCCACGCTCACAGCGCTTCTGCTCGGGCTGGTGCTCGGCACCCTGCCACCGATGCGGGCAACGTTCGGTCCGCTGGTGACCGGCATAGCCGTCATCCCCCCCATTGCGCTGCTACCAATCCTGTTCATCGCACTTGGTCTGGGGGAAACGGCGAAGGTCGCTTTGATCGCCATCGGCATCTCACCCGTGATGGTCCGCGATATCGCAGCACATGTTGCGGCGCTTCCCCGCGAACAGATCATCAAGGCGCAGACCTTGGGCGCAAGCAGTTGGCAGGTGATGATCCGCGTCGCGCTGCCGCAAGCGATGCCGCGCCTTCTGCAGGCGGTTCGCCTGTCACTTGGCCCGGCCTGGGTCTTCCTCATCTCAGCCGAGGCAATCGCTGCCGACGTCGGCCTTGGCTACCGCATCTTCCTGGTCCGCCGCTATCTCTCGATGGACATCATCATCCCTTACGTCGCCTGGATCGCACTGCTGGCGATCATGATGGACGTGTTGCTCACGTTCCTGAGCCGACGCTGTTTCCCCTGGGCACACGGAGGCGGACATTGAGCACACTCCTTAGTCTTCGCGACGTCTGGGTCGAGTACGGCGACAAAGTCGTTCTCGAACGGGTCAGTCTGGATGTGGATGCCGGATCGTTCGTGTCCATCGTGGGGCCGTCCGGCGCCGGCAAAAGCAGCTTCCTGCGCGTCATTCTCGGGCAGGAGGCACCATCGCGTGGCTCCATCCTTCTCGACGGCACGCCCTTGCCTCCCGAATGCGGGCCCGACCGTGGCGTGGTGTTCCAGCGCTATTCGGTGTTCCCGCACCTGTCCGCGCTTAAGAACACAGTGCTGGGCCTTGAGTGCGCGCAGGCGCCCTTCTCCGCGCGGCTTTTCGGTTCGGCTCGCCGGGCTGCAACCGAAGAGGCGGCCGCAATGCTGGCAGCGGTTGGCCTGGGTGACAGCCTTCACCTTTATCCTGCGCAGATGTCCGGTGGCATGCAGCAGCGGCTTGCGATCGCTCAGGCGCTCATCAAGCGCCCGCGCATTCTCCTCCTCGATGAGCCTTTCGGAGCGCTGGATCCCGGCATCCGATCCGACATGCATGCTCTCATCACGCAACTGTGGCGGGACTATTCCCTCACCATCATCATGGTGACCCATGACATCCGCGAGGCGTTCTCCCTGGGAACACGGGTCCTGGCTTTCGACAAGCGCCGTCACGATCCGCACGCGCCACACCGTTTCGGCGCCACCGCAGTCTACGATCTGCATCTCAACAAGCCTGCCGACGAAAGCGCTGCAAATCCCGCCAGTATTACGCTTGACAACAATCGTAATAACAATGAGGATGAATCATGAGTTCCGAAAACACCAGTCTGGCCCGGCTTAGCATGAGCCTTCCTGCCGACCTGTTCCGGCAACTCGACATGATGGTTGAAGAGCGGGGACTGCCATCCAGGTCCCAGCTCATCGCTGAACTTATCCGCCACGCCTTGGCTGAGCATGAAGCCTTCATCCGCCCGGATGAGATGCTCGCCGGGACGATCACCCTGGTCTACCGAGCTGACCGCGGCCGGGTTCGGCATCAGCTTGCCGAAACCCAGGGGGACTACCTGAAGGAAGTCATTTCCGCTCAGCACGTGTTCCTCGAAGAGGATCAGTCGCTCGAGGTTCTGCTCGTCCAGGGCCCCGCCGTTCGGCTGAAGGAGCTTTGTGACGCCCTGCGCCGAGTGCGCGGCGTGCAGCAGCTTCAGCTCGTGACCACCACAGCCCTTCTTCCGCCCCTTCACGAACAGGATGGGATGGGCGGCAAACCCTCGGGAGTTGCTGAATGAATCAGACTTTGGCGAACCCTTCGGCAGCTCGCGATCACGCCCGCGCGATGGCCGGCACGGTAGTCGAGGCAATGCCTACCGTTCCCCCGATGGCCGACGATCTGCCCGCGCAGGTCGCCTCTCACGACCTCCTCTGGGAGGAAACCCTCGGCGCGGGTGGATATGCCACTCGCCGTCTGCCTCGAGGCTCCCGGCTGCGGCTTGTCGACCTCGAAGGGGACGCCTGCGCGTCGCTTCTGATCTTCAACGCCGACATGCCAAGCGAACGGCTGAACGTGGCGGATACGGTCAAAGTACAGTGGAACGCGTATCTGGGCGAAGGCAAGCTTCTGCTTTCCGACATGGGCCGCGTGTTGATGACCATGCTGGAGGATCAAGCGGGGACGCATGACACATTCTGCGGCACGTCAAACGCAGCGACCAACGCCGCGAAGTATGGAGAAGGCCGCAACAGCGGCGTTTATCCGAACGGACGCGACCGTTTCCTGCTCGGCGTGGCGAAGCACGGCCTGCAGCGGCGTGACGTCCACCCTTGCGTCAACCTGTTCAAAGGCACCCGGATCGAGGAGGACGGCGCTATCACGCCACTCATTGGCCCGTTCGAACCATCCCGCCAGATTGTCTTACGGGCCGAGATGAACGTGATCCTCGTCATCGCCAACTGCCCCCACGTGCTGGACCCGCGGCCAGAGTACGCAGTGACGCCGCTACGCCTCACCTCCTGGCGCGCCCCCGTGACGTCGCAGGATGACCCTGCCCGCAATGCGACACCCGAGGGTCTGCGAGCTTTCGAGAACACTGAAGACTATTTCCGCCGCTAAGGAAGGAACAGGCAGCATGAGCGCCGATCCCCATCTCTACGGACTTCCGAGCACCGTGCTTCACGACGAGGTCGTGCCCGCACGCGCACCATGGCTTCATCACGTCGCCGCCGGGCAGACGCTGCGCATCGTTGACCTGGAGGGCAACCAGGCAGTCGACTTCCTGCTCTACTCCAGCGACGACGACAGCGAGCGCTACAGCGCCCAGGATACCGTCGCCGGACAAGGCAATCTGTTCCTGCGCGGGGGTACGGTCCTGCGCTCCAACGAAGGGCGCCCGATGATGACCATCACGGCGAGCGCCATTCCTTACCACGACACGATAGGCGGTGCCTGCTCGTGTGAATCGAACACGCTGCGCTACGGCCACCACACCAAGGCCCAGCACGCCTGTGTCGAGAACTTCCTGGAAGCCAATCTTCTGGAAGGCCGGGGCAAGCGGGACATCGTTTCGAACATAAACTTCTTCATGAACGTACCGGTCGAGCCGGACGGGTCGCTGGGCATCGTCGACGGGCTTTCCGCGCCGGGCCTAACTGTGGATCTGCGGGCGGAAATGGATGTGACCGTGGTCGTGTCCAACTGCCCGCAGATCAACAATCCCTGCAACGCGTTCAACCCCACCCCTGTCCGCATGATCGTCGCCGCATGAGCTTCGATACGGTCCTGATCGCCAACCGCGGGGCGATCGCCACCCGCATCATCCGCACGCTGCGCCGCATGGGCCTGCGCTCGGTTGCCGTTTACTCCGAAGCCGATGCCGGTTCGCTCCACGTCTCGCAGGCTGACGAGGCGGTGTGCATCGGCACCGCTCCCGCAACGGAGAGCTATCTCAACGGCGCTGCCATACTGCAGGCCGCAAAGGCAACCGGAGCCGGCGCAATCCATCCGGGATACGGCTTTCTCGCGGAGAACGCTGAGTTCGCAGAAGCGTGCGCAGCTGCCGGGATCGCGTTTATCGGCCCAACGCCTGAGAACATCCGCACCTTCGGCCTGAAGCACAGCGCCCGCGCGCTCGCCGCCAGCCACAATGTACCGCTTGCGCCGGGCACCAATCTCCTCACCGATGAGGAAGAGGCTGTTAAGGCAGCGCGGCAAATCGGCTTCCCGATTATCCTCAAGGCCACGGCCGGCGGCGGCGGCATCGGCATGCGCGTCTGCGAGGACGAGAGCACCACCCGCGCGAGCTTTGCGGCAGTCGCGAGACTTGGCGAAGGCAACTTCGGCGACGCCGGCGTCTTCCTGGAGCGGTATGTCGGTCGGGCACGGCACGTCGAGGTGCAGATCTTCGGCGACGGCCAAGGCCGTGTCATGGCTTTGGGTGAACGCGACTGCTCATTGCAGCGCCGCAACCAGAAAGTCGTCGAGGAAGCACCCGCCCCCCTGCTTCCGGAAGAGGTGCGTCGTGAACTGATCGCCTCCGCCATCCGCTTGGGCGAGGCGGCGCGCTACCGCTCAGCGGGCACCGTTGAGTTCCTCTACGATGCAGACCGTCGCGAGTTCTTCTTCCTTGAGATGAACACGCGGCTGCAGGTCGAACACGGCGTGACCGAAGAGGTCACCGGAGTCGACCTCGTTGAATGGATGATCCGCGGTGCAGCAGGCGACTTTGCCTTCCTCGACCGTGAGCCGCCCAAGCTCCAGGGCCATTCCGTTCAGGTTCGCCTCTATGCCGAAGACCCGGCACTGGATTACCGCCCCACTTCGGGCTCGCTGACCTCGGTTCAGTTCCCGGACGATGTGCGCGCGGAAACGTGGGTCATGGCGGGTAGCACCGTCAGCGCCTGGTACGATCCGATGCTGGCCAAGCTGATCGTCCACGCGCCGACGCGTGAGGAAGCCGTCAGTGCCATGCAAGCCGCGCTGGACGCCAGCCGATTAGACGGGATCGAGACAAACTTGCGCTGGCTGCGTGAAGTTGTGCGCACGGACGCATTCGTCAGCGGTGAAGTCTCGACACGTGTACTGGACCGGATTGTCTACCGCCCGCGGAGCATCCGCGTGATCGGCGGCGGCACCGCGACCACAGTACAGGACTGGCCAGGACGCCAGGGCCTCTGGGCAATCGGCGTTCCGCCGTCGGGCCCGATGGACGATCAATCCTTTCGCCTCGGCAACCGCCTGCTCGGCAACGCCGAAGGGACTGCCGGGCTGGAGGTCACTGTCACCGGACCAACGCTGCTGTTCAACGCTCCCGCGCGCATCTGTCTGACTGGGGCTGATTTCGGTGCCACGCTGGACGGGAAAGCCGTTTCGCGCGGTCAGGTCATCGAAGTCGGTGCGGGACAGACGCTGGCACTCGGCCGCGCAACGGGCGGTGGCATGCGCGGCTACATCCTCTTCGCCGGCGGCCTGGACATTGCGCCTTATCTCGACAGTCTTGCCACTTTCGAGCTTGGGCAATTCGGCGGTCACGCTGCGCGGCGTTTGCTGGCCGGCGATACCCTGCACATCGGTTCTGAGGTGGGTGAAGAGGCCCTTCCCGCCATCAGCCTCCCTTCGCTTGGCGAAGAGTGGACTATCCGCGTCCTCTATGGCCCTCACGGCGCGCCGGATTTCTTCACGAGTGAGGATATCGAGACGGTTGTGGGTGCCGAGTGGCAGGTCCACTATAACAGCAACCGCACCGGCGTCCGCCTCGTCGGCCCCAAGCCGCAGTGGGCGCGAACGGACGGCGGGGAGGCAGGACTCCACCCCTCCAACATCCACGACAACCCTTATGCCATCGG
Source organism: Novosphingobium rhizovicinum (assembly GCF_040813635.1). NCBI lineage: Bacteria > Pseudomonadati > Pseudomonadota > Alphaproteobacteria > Sphingomonadales > Sphingomonadaceae > Novosphingobium > Novosphingobium rhizovicinum. The sequence continues at coordinate 351,621 of NZ_JBFNXR010000054.1, forward strand.
CGCCGTAGACTTCACCGGCGACATGCCCATCATCCTGGGCCCGGACGGCCCCTCGCTTGGGGGTTTCGTATGTCCGTTCGTGGTCATCGCGGCAGATCGATGGATGATCGGCCAGTTGAAAGCGGGCGATCGTCTCCGCTTTGCGCCCGTAACGATCGAAGATGGCAGGTTGGCCGATGCGGCACAGCAAGCCTTGCTGGAAGGGGCAAAGCACACCGCACCATTGCCAACGCGTACTATCGCTGACCTGTCTCCGATCCTCGCCGATCTACCTGCGCAGGAGGGACTGCGGCCCCGCACCGTTTACCGCCAGCAGGGCGACCGGAACATCTTGGTCGAGTACGGCCCGATCGTCCTCGACATCGAACTGCGCATCCGGGTGCAGGCGCTGATGCAGGAACTGGAACGGCAAGCGCTTCCCGGCATCATCGACGTTGTGCCCGGCATACGCTCGCTGCAATTGCACTTCGATGGCCGTGCGATGGATCAGGCCGCAGCTCTCGCAGCATTGATCGCGGCAGAAGAGCGATTGGGCGATCTTGCAGATTTCGCGATACCCTCACGCATCGTGCACCTGCCGCTCAGCTGGCGCGATCCGGCCATCACCGAGACTATCGACAAGTACATCAGCGGCGTACGCGACGATGCGCCATGGTGTCCGGACAACATCGAGTTCATTCGCCGCGTCAACGGCTTGCCGGATGCCGATGCCGTGGAAAGCGTCGTGTTCGACGCCAGCTATCTCGTCCTGGGGCTGGGCGATGTCTATCTCGGCGCGCCGGTCGCAACGCCGGTCGATCCCCGGCACCGGCTGGTGACCACCAAGTATAACCCGGCCCGCACCTGGACGCCGCCCAATGTCGTCGGCATCGGCGGAGCCTACATGTGCATCTACGGCATGGAGGGGCCGGGCGGTTACCAGCTGTTCGGGCGGACCATCCAAGTCTGGAACACGCACCGGCAGACCGATGCCTTTGTCGATGGCAAGCCTTGGCTGCTGCGCTTCTTCGACCAGATCCGCTTCTTTCCCGTCAGCGCAGAAGAGCTCACCGAATGGCGACGCGATTTCCCCGCCGGCCGTCGCGCGATCCGTGTCGAGCAGTCCGAGTTCCGGCTCTCCGACTACCGGGCGTTCCTGCGCGACAACGCGGACTCGATCGGCACCTTCGAAGCCCAGCGCAAGGCAGCGTTCGATGCGGAGCGCGCCGAGTGGCAACAGCGCGGCGAGTTTGACCGTGTCGCAGAGGATGAGGCCGACACCACGGATTCTGCCGCGATCGAAGTGCCGGAAGGTGCCGACCTGATCGAAGTGCCCTTCGGCGGCAGCGTATGGAAACTGCTCGTCTCGGTCGGAGATGAGGTGAAAGCCGGCGACACAATCGCGGTCATGGAGGCGATGAAGATGGAATTCCCGGTCGAAAGTCCCGGAACCGGTACCATTGCGGCGCTCTATATGCAGGAGCGTCAGTCCCTGCAGCCTGGCGCGGCGATGCTGGCTCTGAGGCGGCACGCATGATCCCCCTGAACCGGCGCAGCGCCGCAAGGATCGCCGCGGACGTCAATGATGGCCGCGCCACTGCCTTGGCCGTGGCGGAAGAGACAATCGCCCGTATAGAGGCCTACGATACGATCCAGCCGCAGATCTGGATCAATCGCTTTGCACCCGACCAGATCCTCGCAGCAGCACGCGCCGTTGACGCGCGTATCGCGGCCGGCGAAGCGCTCCCTCTCGCCGGCGTTCCCTTTGCAGTGAAGGACAACATCGACGTCGCCGGCCTTGATACGACCGCGGCCTGCCCCGCCTTCGCTTACCGCCCGGAAGCGTCGGCCACCGTGGTCGACCAGCTTGCCCAAGCCGGCGCGATCTGTATCGGCAAGACCAACCTTGACCAGTTCGCTACCGGCCTGAACGGCTCGCGCAGCCCGTACGGTGTCCCCCGGAATGCCTATAACCTCGCTTACCTCAGCGGCGGTTCCAGCGCGGGGTCTTCCGTCGCCGTGGCAGCGGGGCTCGTGCCGCTCGCCCTTGGCACCGACACAGCGGGATCGGGACGGGTCCCGGCGGCCTTTCAGCACCTTGTCGGCTTCAAACCGAGCAAGGGCCGCTGGAGCACGCGCGGTCTCGTCCCCGCTTGCCGCACGCTGGACTGCATTACTGTGTTCACCGATGACACCGCCGACGCGCGGCTGGTGGACGAAGTCCTTGCCCACTTCGACGCACAGGACCCCTTCTCGAAACCGCTCGCGGACCGGCCCGTGGCGCGCAAGACTATCGGGGTACCGCGGCGCAGCCAGCGGGTGTTCTTTGGCGATACCGAGGCTGAATACTTCTACGATCGCGCGCTCGAAACACTCGCGCGCTCGGCTGAGATCGTGGAGGTCGACCTGCCACCGCTGTTGGAAGCCGCACAGCTTCTTTACGGCGGACCGTGGGTGGCAGAGCGCACTGCAGCAATGGCCAAGATGCTGGCCGAGAACCCCGATGCCGTCGACCCGACGGTGCGTGAGGTGGTGGAACAAGGCCTCGACTACACCGCAGTGGATGTGTTCAACGGCATGTACCGGATGGCCGAGCTCAAGCGCCATGCCGATGAGATGTGGCAAGGCGTGGACCTGCTCGCCTTCCCGACGACCGGAACGACTTACCGCGTCGCGGAGATGCTCGCCGCGCCTGTGGCGCTGAACAGCAATCTGGGCCTCTACACCAACTTCGTGAACCTGCTCGACATGGCCGCCGTTGCGGTTCCCGCAGGCACCCGCGGCAATGGCACGGGCTTCGGGATAACCCTTATCGGCCCCGCCGACACCGATCGCGCCCTGCTCGACACAGCGGACGCCTATCTCACGGCGGCGGACCTGCCGCTCCCACCCCCGCTCGATCTGGAGGGCAGAATGCAGACCGTGAAACTCGCCGTGGTTGGCGCGCACTTGAAGGACATGCCACTGCACTGGCAGCTCACTTCACGCGACGCGAAGTTCGTTGGCGCATTTGAGACTGCGCCCAGCTACCGGCTCTACGCCATGGCGGACAGTGTGCCGCCGAAGCCGGCGCTGGTTCACAGCGATAGCGGCTCGGCAATCGCGGTCGAAGTCTATGAACTGGGCGTAGCCGAGTTCGGCAGCTTCGTAGTGGAAGTGCCCGCACCCCTCGCCATCGGCACGGTGACGCTCTCCGACGGTACCAGCGTCAAGGGCTTCGTCGCCGAACCGCGCGCGATCACGGGGGCGGAAGACATCACCAGCCTGGGAGGCTGGCGCGCATACATGGCGCAAAACGTCTGACGTACATCGACATGGCAGCAATGCGATCAAGGAGTTAAACGGATCATGCGCGCTTTCCGAGCACTCGTCACTTCATTTGCCGCTGGTTGTACCGCCTTGCCTTCTATCGCCCTGGCACAGCAGGAAGAGGTAGTCCCGGTCCCGGGCTTCGCGGATTTTCTGGCCGTCGATGGCAACAGCGTCTGGGTTACGAACCGCGGCCGCGTGGAGCGCTGGTCGCGCGAGGGCAAGCTTGCCGAAGTGCCGATGACCCGCCCCTGCGGCACCATGTCCATCGCCTATGGCGCGCTGTGGGTGGCTGACTGCCAAGAGAAGACACTCAACCGCATCGACATCAAGACTGCAAAGCGCACCCATGTCATCCCCACCGGGATCGGCAGCCCTGATGGCGAGATGAATGTCGTCACAGGCGCGGGCTCGGTTTGGGTGGCAACCGATGCAGAGGGCGCGATTTCGCGTGTCGATCCCGAGACCAACAGTGTCGTTGCGAAGGTCAAGACGAAGCCTCTGGCGGTTTACCTCGCCTTTGGCGAAGGCGCACTATGGGCCGTGAGTGCAAAGGAGCGGACGCTGGAGCGCATCGACCCCAGCACCAACGAAGTGGTAGCAACAGTTCCCGTCGGAAGTCAGCCTGGATTCCTGGCAGCCGGCGAAGGTTCGGTTTGGGTGCAGGAACAAGGAGATGGAACCGTAGCGGCGATCGACCCTGCGACCAATGCCGTGCGAGGTCGTGTGGAGGTAGGAAAGACGCTCAAGTACGGCGACATCGACACCGGCGGCGGCAAAGTCTGGCTGCGCACCACCGAGGACCAGATGTTCGCTGTGATCGATCCCAAGACGCTCACGGTCACGGCCAGATTGGGGAAGCCGTCAGGAAGCGGCGCGCTTCGCTACACTCCTGCCGGAGTGTGGACGAGCGCACACGACCTGCACAGCCTTTCGTGGTGGAGCAACCCGTCAGAACTCGGCAAATGACTGGCTCGGCAGCCTTCTCGCAAGGCTGCCGACCAGAGTGTCAGTTCGCCAATGCGACCTGAGTGCGCGAAGAGGTCGACGCGAGCGCAGACCGAGCTTCAATCTTCGCACGGACGTTGGCGAGTACGGCAGCCCGACATTCACGGGCATTCGCTTCGGCTGCGAGGTGAATGGTCGCGAGGTTTTCCCCGCAGACCGCCCGTGCTGCACGATCCATGCGAACGGCAAGGCGCTGCTGCCCCTGGGGCGTGGTCAAATCAAGGCCCTTCAGCTCAAGAATTGCCTCATCCTTAGCAAAGGGGTTTTCCGTGGCACTTGCAACGCCAACCGGCACTAGTGCGGCAGCGGCGAAAGCCATCAAGCCAAACTTCATCATCATCTCCTGCTCTATCGCTCGAGGGCCACTCTACGGCAGCCGCGATTCGATATAGGGCGAGATGACTAATTTTACAATTGTCCAGAGTAGAAATTACTCAAACGTCAGAAAGTATTACTAGTGATCCGTGACAATCAAAGTGTCCAGCTCCGCCACGTGGCCAAGCAGCCCGATCGGGAGAGTTGCACGGCTGATTGTTGCCTCATCCATATCGAGGTCCACGACTGCGACGTCGACCGTCCTGGCAAAAGGCTCTGACCACTCACGCAAAGTTCCGAGAGGCAGTCGCACCTGCCACGCTCGCCTCCCATCTACGGCCACCGCATGGCCGTTGATGCGAATCGCCGCTTCGGCGCTGTCCCTGTGGCCATGGACAAGCAGGCAACTTTGCGAGCCGCAGGAAACAAGGCGTGTGCCTGGTTCGGAGGCGGCCATGGCTGGAGCCGCGAAGCCGGCGCTCAGCACGGCTAAAAACGCACAAATCCGGTTAAAGGGCGAAGGTCGCAGCATGCTACATCCCTCCTCCTGATTGGGGTGAGATCGACCGCGGCCCACCGAGACGACTTCTCCTTCGGATCCACGCGATGATGACATTCAGACATGCGCCTGACCAACGGAGCCTGGTACAATCCGGCTTCGCGCCCGGCCCAAGAAGATCATCGTTCAGCGTTCCACCGCCGAGGCTCAGCCCCGATTCCTTCTCCGCGCGCGAAGACGCCTGCAAGGATAACTCTAAGCAGTTCAGCGCCAGCACGCCGGGACTGATCGGTCAGAAAGCTGCGAAACCCGAAGTGACCAGTAGCTTTGTTTCTCAACCGCATCCGCACCTCACTTGAGTGATGAGACACTGCAGCAAGGCGCGTTACGCGGGCAGAGGCTATTTTTTGATGCAAGCCATCATTTCAGACTATGGCCTGCGCTGAACCCTGATCCGCCTGATCACCTCGTCGAGAAAGAGTTGCGTGGCCGTGTCCCGCGAAGGCTCGGCACGGGCCAGCAGGAAGATGTGGTAAGACGGCTCCGTATCGGCATAAAGCATGGGCCAAAGCCTGCCTTTGTCGACCTCATCCTGAGCGGAAAGCACGGGCAGGAAACCGACACCCACTCCCTGTACAATCAGACGCCGGGCCTCGTTTATGTCTTCAGCAAGGCCGCTCACCCTGCTGCCAAGACGATAGCGCCGGCGCAGGTGAGTGATCGCCTCAATCTCATCCTCACCGGTGAGCACGAAGCCCTCATCCTTCAACTCGTTGAGCCGGCTCACGCGATATCCGAACAGAGGGTGACTGCGCGCGCAGTAAAGCTGCTGATGTTCAGTGAACAACGGCTCGTACACGAGACTTCCGCGCACCGCGCTGTCGTACCCCACACCGATTTCGACCTCGCCCTGCTCCAGCGCGTCCAGCACCCTGCGCCACGGAGAGACGCGGATCTCGATATGGATGTCAGGATTGCGCCGGTGAAAACTGGCGATAGCTTCATCGAACTCGGCAGAGACTAGCGCAGAGACGATCTGTATGCGGACAATGCCCTCGACGCGCTTCGTCGCCTGCGCAATCTGATGCGGCATCATGCGTGCCGCCTCCAGCATTTCTTCACACAGCGCCATCATCGCCTTGCCGGCCGCAGTCATCTCCACGCCATTGGCCGTGCGGCGCAACAGCGTCGCCCCGACGTGATCCTCCAGCCGTTTGAGTGCAGCGCTAATGCTCGGCTGCTGCTTATTGAGCTGCCGGGCTGCAGCCCCGATGCCTCCGGCGCGGACGATATCCACAAATGTCCGCATCAGGTTCCAATCGACCCTGCTGGCGAACTTCCTGTCAGTCAGCGGCATCCGGTCTGTCATGCGAACCCTTTTCTCAACCACGGGCGCACGCCCGGGCGGCATGCTGCCCGGTCGCATGCCCGTCCACAGTTCATGTCATAGATCATGTCGATGAGAAACACGCGATGAGCACTTCCATGGCTATGACCGCTCAATCTTATCGATCTGCATCGGTGCCGAAGCTGTCGCGAGGTAAGCCATGATCGCTTCGCCTTCTGGCGGGCTTTCGCCGACTGCATGCCTGGCCTAAGAGTGATCATGCCGCACCCAACCGTTCCACCGTCCCATCCTGACGTTGATCGGCCCTTTTAGGAGAATGGTCATGATCGAGATGGTCATCGAGCAGCGTCGTCGCAGCCTTGGCGGAGGCCTGGAGGTTGGGCGCGTGCTGCCTTTCGCGAAGCGGCGCATGGTGGGCCCGTTCGTGTTCTTCGACCACATGGGCCCCTTGGACGTGGCCGCCGGTGTGGACCGAAGCCTTGATGTGCGGCCGCATCCTCACATTGGGCTTTCGACTGTCACCTACTTGTTCTCTGGCGAAATCATGCACCGCGACAGCGTAGGGTCGCATCAGCCGATCCGTTCGCGCGAGGTGAACTGGATGACTGCGGGCAGCGGCATCACACATAGCGAGCGGTTCGAGAAAGCCAGAGCCGAGGGAGATCATCTCCATGGCATACAGGCATGGGTCGCCCTGCCGACCGAGGCCGAAGAAACAGCTCCTTCGTTCTCTCATCATGCTGGCGACGACTTGCCACAGTGGTCCGACTCCGGCGTCCATGGCCAGTTGATCGCAGGTGAGGCTTATGGCCTTCGCGCGGGCGTGCAGACGCACTCGCCGTTGTTCTATGCTCATCTCGACCTGCAAGGCGGTGCAAGCGCCCAGGTGCCACAAGGCCATTCGGAACGCGCCATTTATGTCGCGACCGGAGCGGTCGAGGTCGACGGACGACAGTACCAAGCGGGGCAGATGCTGGTGCTTGGCGCCGATGTCTCGATAATGAGGGCGGAAGCGGCCGCTACAGTTATGGTACTGGGGGGCGAGCCGGTGGGCGAGCGGTACCTGTTCTGGAACTTTGTGTCTTCTTCGCGTGAACGCCTGGAACAGGCTGCAGCGGATTGGAAGGCTGGCCGCATGAAGCTTCCCGACGGCGATAGCGACGAGTTCATCCCCCTGCCCGACACGCCACCTGCGCCGCCGCCGTCGATGAGCTGACGTGCGTTTTCACCTCCGGAGTTGCAATGTCTGATCGCATCAAGGTCCTCGCCCAGTATCTGCTGCCCAAGCGGCGCCTGACCACACTGGCAGGGCGCCTCGCAGCAGCGGAAGGAGGCGTCCTGACGCCCAGACTGATCCGCTGGTTCGCGGCAAAGTACGGCGTAGACATGAGCGAAGCCGTCAACCCGGACCTTGGGAGTTATAGAAGCTTCAACGAGTTCTTCACTCGCCCGCTCAGGCCGGAGGTTCGCCCTTTGGCCGCGGCTGACTTCGTCTGCCCAGTGGACGGGGCGATCAGCCAGTTCGGCGCCATCGACGACCATCATATCCTGCAAGCCAAGGGTCACCGCTTCACCACGACCGAACTGATCGGCGGGGACACGGCGCTGGCAGCGCAGTTTCGGCATGGCAGCTTTGCAAACCTGTATCTTTCCCCACGAGACTATCATCGGCTTCACATGCCTTGCGACGGCAAGCTCACACGCATGATCTACGTGCCCGGCGCCCTGTTCTCGGTGAACCCTGTCACCGCCCGGGGCGTGCCGAACCTGTTTGCGCGTAACGAACGGGTGGTCTGCGTCTTTGAAACGGCAGCGCATGGACCCTTTGTGATGGTACTGGTCGGAGCCACCATAGTCGGCAGCATGGCCACGGTGTGGCACGGTGTCGTCAATCCCAAGCGTTCTGGCCGCGTGTCACAATGGATTTACGCAGACGGAGAGGTCCTGCTGAAGAAGGGCGAGGAGATGGGCAGGTTCCTGCTCGGCTCCACAGTCATCATGCTGTTTCCGAAGGACACGATCAGCTTCAACGAGAGGTGGGCGCCAGAGCGACCCGTCCGCTTGGGTGAGATGATGGGAAACCGGCCAGCCTGACCTTGCGCCTATGCGGCTTCCGCAGCCGTGCAGCGCTGGCCGAGGAGCCGCACAGAGAACTCCTCCCCTCCTATGATCCCGAAAGGCGCCTCCTGAACAATGTCCTGACCAAGCGCGCTTCGAGTACCCGGCCGACGACGTAGAGAAGGGCAAAGAGCCCGGCAAACACATAGGCGGGTGTGGGGGAGTGCTTCCCTGCTCCGCTCTCCGAAGTTTCTGCATCGTCCTTCTTGGGCTTCTCAGGAGCGGGCGCGCCAAGGGCCTTGTCGATCGGATGCAGTTGCAGCTCCACGTCCTTGTTCTTCTCGGATACGTCCGCTTCTTCGGCAGAAGGTCCCTCAAGCTTGCTGACAGCGATTGTGAGCTGCGCAAAGGCGAGGAACAGCAGTGGGGCGAGGAAGCAGAGCAGCAATGCGCGGCTGGTCAGTTGGTACCGAAGCACGAGCCCGCTGGGTGACTTTTCGATCCGCAGCACGCCACCATCAAAGACGGACATCTTGTCCTGCGCGGCCTGATCTTTCTTGCGGAAGATCAGCGTGTCATCAGTGCGTCGATGGCTTGTGCCGCTTTCTCGAAACAGGGGGTCGAGACGCGCGAAGGCTTCGTCGCTCGACTGCCCGGGAGCGAGGGCTAGGCTCCCCTTGATGTGCCAGATCCAGCTGAAAAAACGCGAATTCAAAACATTGCGCTCCGCAGCAGGCACAGCATCGTACAACAGGGCCGTATCGGATTGTTGCTGACGACCCGCGAAGGGTTTGTCGGTGGGTGAAGGGAAAGTCTCGATCGCCATGACAGCCTCCTACTCGGCGGGCACTGCCGTGGAGCCTGGCCGACCAAGCCGCTCCTTCACTGTTCTCCAGCCCTCGGTGAAGGGGAAGGTCATGGTTTCCCGGATCGACATAGGCCGTCCGCCCTCCATGCCAAGCAGTTCAGCCTCCCCATCGACACAGGTGCCAAACATCCGGTCGATGAAGATGTAAGTGCCTGAATAATTGCTGCGAGAGGCTTCGTAATCCTGCGAGTGGTGTACGCTGTGGTGCTCTGTCGTATTGAATACGAACCGCCACCAGCGCGGCGTGTTAAAGCGAACATTGATATGCTGGTAAGTGCTGACAGCCATCCCGATCGCGCCTGCGAGGAGGAAAGCGCGCGGCAGGAAGTCAAAGAAGCCGCCGATGCCCAAGCCGATCAGGAATAGCTCAACCGGATTGCCGACCGCACCTTTATTGATGTTCAACTGCGTGATGTAGTGGTGCGGCGCATGGGTCAGCCACAGCGGGTACCAGTTGTGCATGCCCCGATGCATCCAGTACTGCCCGAAATCGAAGATGAACGAGATCAGGAACGCCTGCAGAAGCAGCGGCAGGCCAGTGAACCATGCCAGCTTATCCAAGTCGAAGGACTGCTGGATCGCTCCGATCAGAGCCTCGTCGCCAATATAGGTATTAAGCATACGCAGCACAGTGTATCCGAGCGAGACGTAGAAGAGATCGGTGACCAGTTCCTTCCAGGTCAGGCGCCAACTGTCATGGCGTGGATTGACCCACTCGAGCGCCAGAAGCAGGATCTTGAAGCCGATGCCGATGCCGATAGCAGTGGAAGCCTTGGCAATCGAATTGGGGGCGTAGTACCAGAAGGCGATCAGCGCAAAAAGGACGGTGGGCTGGAACCAAGTGAAGACGAACTGCTTTACCGGGCCGCCCTCCACCCTGGGGATATTCTCCCAACCGACAGTTACCGGCGCCTGCGCGCCAATCATCCGATTACCTACGCGAACTCCGTCCATACGCCTGCCCTATATTTGCGTGTGGTTTGCGGCTTCAGCATCGGAAAAGTGTACCCATCACGCCAGATGGGTTTGTTGTATATGCCTCATAGATGCGAGCTATGTCCTGGCGGCTACCGCCGCCCCGGAGAGGGAAAGCAGGAGCTTCGCCCTCGTCACGTGCGCCTGTCTGGCGTACGATCTAACCTGGTAACGTATTCGTTTGACGCAGCGCCTCGCCAAGCGCGAGGGCCGTCGCGGTCGCCAAGTTCATAGAGCGCACCTGCGGCCGCATGGGAATACGAACTCGCACGTCGCAAGCTTCGGCAACATGGCCCGGTACGCCCGCACTCTCCCTGCCGAACAGCAGGACGTCATCGGGCCGGAACTGGAATTCGTAAGGCGATTGGCTTGCTTTGGTGGTGAACAGGACCAGCCTTTGCATGCCGATCGTCTGCCTGAAGGCATCGAAGCCGTCATGGCGAGTGACGGAAACATGATCGATGTAGTCCATGGCTGTCCGGCGCACGCGACGATCATCCCACGCAAAGCCCATAGGCTCGATGAGATCGACTGCCGCACCCAGGCAGGCGCCAAGACGCAACACGGCGCCGACGTTTCCAGCAATCTCCGGCTCATAGAGGGCAATGCGCATCGGGGCTGATTGGCGCCGAAGCACGAGGTACGCAAGCCTGCGCTACCGCTGGCGCTTCAACAATCATGCAACAAAGGCATGAGTGCAGCGAGACTTCATTCAGCATCGCTGGCCGGAACGATGCATGCGGACTGGCGTTCCGCCACTAACGCCTCGCCGTTGGAGACCTGCCCTAACCAGTCTCCACTGCTGCACCAGTATAGAGGGAGAGGTCCTTGGCTAACGCAAACGAGCCGAGTTCAGCACGAGCGATCCATCCGCTTCACGCTGTGCTGCTCGCATCCACCATCCCCCTGTATCTGGGCGCGCTTCTCAGCGACTTGGCGTACAACTCCACTTATCATATCCAGTGGAGCAACTTCGCATCGTGGCTCCTGGTCGGAGCCATGCTGTTCACGGGGATGGCACTGGCCTGGACGCTGGTCACGTTGCTACGTCCCCACGCACGACGGCCATTGGTGACATTCGTGTTGCTGCTTGCGCTCTTCGCCTTGGGTCTGCTCAATTCCCTCGTTCACGCGCGTGACGCATGGGGCACGATGCCAGAAGGCCTGATCCTTTCGGTTATCGTGACCATACTCGCGGTTGCAGCAACCTGGTCGGGCTTCTCAACCGCGACGAGGAGAGCGAATACATGAAGCGCCAGCACCACCTTCTGATCGCCGGTGCGTACCTCACGCTGCTCGCGGGCTGCGGTAGCGACCCCGACCCGGTACAGCATGGCCCCAATCCACAGCTTCCCGAGCAGGGTCGGGGCCTGGTTCCCAGCATGGAGATCGCAGAGCCTGCGCCCTGGGGTAATGAGAAGCCGCGCGTACCCGATGGCTATGAGGTCACCGCCATAGCCACAGACCTCGGCATTCCTCGACAGACGCTGGTGCTTCCTAACGGCGACATCCTCATCGCGGAGGGAAGAGGCGGCAAAGCCCCGGCGCTGAGACCAAAGGACATGATCGCGGGTGTCATCAAGGCGAAAGGCACCACATCGGTCGAAAGCGGCAATCGGCTGACACTGCTACGCGACGCGGACGGTGACGGCGTTTACGAAGGCCGGGGGGTTTTTGCCGACGGGTTGAACGCGCCTTATGGCCTCGCCTTCGTCGACAACCACCTGTATGTAGCAAACCAAGACGCCTTGGTCATGTTCCCGTACGAGGACGGGCAGACACGCGCCTCCGCCCCACCAGTCAAGATTACGGACCTGCCGTCCGAGATCAACCATCATTGGACCAAGGCCTTGGCAGCCAGCCCGGATGGACAGTTCCTTTACGTCGGCATTGGTTCCAACAGCAACATAACCGAACGAGGGATGACGGCGGAGGCCAACCGGGCGATGATCTGGGAGGTCGACGCGAAAACCGGCGCTCACCGGCCCTATGCCACTGGCTTGCGCAATCCCACGGCCCTTGCCGTGCAGCCGGACACCGGCACCCTCTGGGCGGTCGTGAACGAACGGGACGAGTTAGGCCCGAACCTCGTGCCGGACTATCTCACTTCAGTGCGGGAAGGCGCCTTCTACGGATGGCCGTACAGCTACTGGGGGCAGAACGTCGACCCGCGCGTGCGTCCACAGGATCCGAAGAAAGTGGTAGCAGCCGTTAAGCCCGACTATGCCCTGGGATCTCACGTTGCAGCCCTTGGCCTTTCATTCTCGGATTCCGCCATGGGCACTCCCTTCGCGAACGGCGCCTTCGTCGGCGAGCACGGAAGCTGGAACCGCAGCGAACCCTCCGGCTACAAAGTCGTGTTCGTGCCTTTTCGCGGCGGTCGACCATCGGGTGATCCGATCGATTTCGTCACGGGCTTTCGGGATGCGGATGGCACCACACGCGGGCGCCCGGTCGGTGTCACCGTCGATCCGCGAGGAGCGCTGATCATCGCCGACGATCTTGCGAACACGATTTGGCGTGTAACTCCGCGTAACCGCGCACCGTCTGCGCGCGCGCCCAGCCCCGGAGTGCCGCAGCCAGAGGCAAAACCCGAATAGCGCCGCATCATACCGAGCCAACTCGAACTCATCCCGAGAACACCTCTGTCGCGCCGCTCGGACGATCAGGGATTCAGGTAGGCCGCGACCCACCCGCGCGACAAGTAATCTGCGGCGCCCAGAGTCAGCATAATCGCAAGCCAGGCAAATGCGGCAACGGTTGCAAGCCGAACGAGACCGCCCTCTTCGCGCATTTCCATGAAGAACCACAACACCAGCGCTGCTTTGGCCGATGCGATCCCATACCCGATCCACGGCTTGAGTGAGCCGAGCGGCAAGAACGCCACCAGCAGTGTTAGTCCCAACAGGATCTGCAGCATCAAACCCGCTGCGACAAGCCTTTTGACGTTCGCGCTCATTCCCCCGCTCCCGCAAGGTAGATCGTGGGATACAGGAAGATCCAGAAGACATCGACGAGGTGCCAGTAGAGAGCAACATTGCCGATAAAGACCGCGTGGCGATCGTGCCGAGCCTCTCCACGCAGAGCGGCCAGCGCGAGCAGGATAATCCCTGCAGTGACATGCAGAGCGTGAAGGCCCGTGACGCTGAAGTAGAAGTTTGAGAACAGTTGCTCGAACGGCGTGCTGAAGTTCGCGTTGGCTGCACCGGGAAGCTTCCCCTCACGATAGTCGAGGTAGTATTCGTGCGCCTTCACGCCCAGGAAAGTCAGGCCAAGAGCTACCGCCGCCCACAGGCAGCGCGCTGCCCATTTCGGCCTCCCGCCTCTTGTCCACTCCACTGCGAGGGCAACAAGCAGGCTGGAGGTTAGGAGGATCGCGGTGTTGGCAGTGCCATGCCACAGCTTCATGTGGCTTGCGGCCGCGACATATTCCTGGGGATGCAACATCCTCAGCGCCAGAGCTGCCAGGAACACCCCTCCGAAAAGCATGATTTCACTCGCAAGGAACACCAGCATTCCGAGCCGTTCCGCTTCGCGCTGGCGGCCAATATGATGGAATTGTATCTCGGCGCGGGACTGTTCAGGCATCCTGCCGGCTCCGCGGATGGGCCAGGGGGTAATCGTAAGGTCCTCTTACGACCACGGGCTGTTCGGTGAAGTTGTGCTTGGGAGGCGGAGAAGACGTAGTCCACTCAAGCCCCGTTGCCCCCCACGGATTGGCTGGCGCGCGGGCCCCGGACCGAAGCGACCAGAGCAGATAGGTCAGCGGCATCAGATAGGCGACGGCCAGCATGCCCGCGCCCGCGGAAGAGAAGACCTGCAGCACCTGGAATTCTTGCGGGTAGACGTGATAGCGGCGCGGCATCCCCTCGTATCCGAGCATGAACTGAGGGAAGAAGGTGAGGTTGAAGCCGACGATCATCAGCAGCGCCGATATGCGCCCCAGCACTTCGTTATACAGGCGGCCCGTGATCTTGGGCCACCAGTAGTGCAGCGCACCGAAGAAGGCGGTCACCGATCCGCCGACCATGATGTAGTGGAAGTGCGCCACGACGAAGTACGTGTCATGCACATGGACATCGATGGCCAACATCGCGAGCATCAGCCCGGTCAGCCCGCCTGCGACGAACAGGCCGATGAAGCCCATCGCATATAGCAACGGGGCATCGAGCGCGACGTCGCCTTTGTAGAGGGTCGCCGTCCAATTGTAGACCTTGATGGCGGAAGGCACCGCCACCGCAATCGAGAGGAACGAGAAGGCTGTACTGGCTAGCACCGACTGCCCAGAGACGAACATGTGATGGCCCCACACCAGAAAGCCGATCACTGCGATGGCAATCGATGCGTAGGCCACAAACCAGTAGCCGAAGATCTTCTTGTGCGCGCCGGCGGTGATCAGTTCGCTGACCACTCCCATCGCGGGCAGGACCATGATGTAGACAGCCGGATGGCTGTAGAACCAGAACAGATGCTGAAACAGCAGCGGATCGCCACCAAGGCTGGGATCGAAAACACCTATGCCGAACACACGCTCGGCTGCCACCAGCAAGAGGGTGATGGCCAGCACCGGCGTGGCCAACACAAATATGATCGACACGGCATAGTGGGACCAGACGAAGAGCGGCAGGCGGCTCCAGGTCATGCCGGGCGCGCGCAGCTTGTGGATCGTCACGATGAAGTTCAACCCGGTGAGTATGGTTGAAAAGCCGCTGATGAAAACGGCCAGGACAGTCGCGACGACTGCGCCATTCGCATACATCGTGGTCAGCGGTGTATAGAACGTCCACCCGGTGTCGACCCCGCCGGCCACCACCACGAACAGAGCAAAGATCCCCGCCACAATGAAGATGTACCAGCTGAGCAGGTTCAGTCTCGGGAAGGCCAGATCGCGCGCGCCGATCATCAGCGGGATCATGAAGTTGCCGATGGTATTGGGGATCGATGGGATAAGGAAGAACCATACCATCATGATGCCGTGGATGGAGAAGGCGCGGTTGTATCCCTCGTTGCTCAGCAAGTCCCCTTCTGGCGTGATCAGATCGAGCCGGATCAGCGCGGCCGCAACTGCAGCGATGGCGAAGAAGAAGGTGATCGAGAGCAGGTAGAGGATGGCGATGCGCTTGTGATCCGTGGTCAAGAGCCAGGAGCGCAGCGAATACCCCGCGCGCAGATAGCTCGTCCCCTCGATCTCCTCCGGTTCGCGCTCGGTGTCGACCGCAGCCGCCGTCATGGCCCCTCCTCTTCTTGCGCCTGTGCGCCGGCACGGATGAAGGCCACGAGCGCGTTGACTTGCTCGGGCTCCAGAACGTTGCCGTAAGTCGGCATGATCGGCTGGTATCCGGCAGCTATGTGCTTGTTGGGTAGCATGATGGAATCGTGCAGATACTGCTCGTCCGCGACAATGGTGCTGCCGTCAGAAAGGCCGACCGGCCGCCCGAACAATCCCGCAAGATTGGGAGCATGGACATCCGACGCTGGGCCGTGGCAGCCGCTGCAGCCAACTTCGCGGAACAGCTTCCCTCCCAGCTCGGCAAGAGTGGCGCTGGTCCCGAACGCCCCCTCTTCCTCCAGCCAGGCGGCGAAGTCCGCAGGGCGCATCACCACCAGGCGCCCTCCCATCACGCTATGGTCCGTGCCGCAGAACTCCGCACAACGAAACGCATAGATTCCAGGCTCGCGCGCTTGGAACCATAGCGAGGTGTAGCGCCCTGGCAGCAGGTCCTGCTTGATGCGGAAGGCCGGTAGGAAAAGGCTATGAATCACGTCGCGAGACGTCATGTTCAGCCGCACCGGCCGCCCCGCGGGCACATGCAGTTCATTGATTTCGGCAGCGCCCTGGGCGTGCTGGAACTTCCACATCCACTGTTTTGCCACGACATTGATGGTCATTGCTCCCGGCGGCGGTCTGTGGATCTGGAAGAACAGCTGCGTCGACCAGAAGAAAAAGCCGAGGATCAGCAGGAACGGGATACCTGCCCATGAAAACTCCAGCCATGTGCGTCCGGAAGGGGGATGTTCGCGGTCCGCCTCACGCGATGTGCGGTAGCGTATGGCGAACACCGTCATGAGCACGAAAACGGGTATCGTAAGCAGGGCCACAAGGCCGCCAAACGTGCCGATCAGCAGATCAACCTCATCCGCATGCCTGGAGGCTGCCGTTGGCCACAAGAGAATGGAAGGGCTCATGGCGAACGCCTCCGCAGTTGCCAGACCAGCAAAGCGAGCATCGCCACTGTCAACGACGCAGCGACCTTCAGGAGCACCTGAACGCTCGCAGTGTAGCGGCCGGTCTCTGGATCATAGTGATAGCACATCAGCAGAAGGCGATCACTCCAGCTGCCGGTCTTCCCCTCGCTCGCGGCGGCAATCGCCTGCGTCAGGTCGTCAGGGCCGGGCGAAAGGCCGTAGAGCCAGCTCGACAGGCGCCCGTCGGGCGTCAGCACCGCCACGGCTGCAACATGAGCGTACTGCCCGATCCGCTCATCCCAGGCGTAACGGAAACCGATCGCGTTCGTAACGGCGCGCACGGATTGCGCACTACCGACCAGAGCAACCGCATCGGCTATAGCATCTTCACCTTCACGTTGCCGCAGAGCTGCGAGGTTTGCGGCTGCGTCAGCAGGCCCCTCGGCGGGATCGATACCGAAGGCGACGACCGCGAAGCCTTTTTCGGCGGCCAACGGCTGCTGAGCGATGGCACTGGCCAGGCCGGCGAGTGTCACCCCGCAAAGGTTCGGGCAGTTGTGCAGGACGGGTGCAAGAACGATGGGCCGATCGCGGCCAATCTCCGCCAGGGTGCGCCGCCTTCCGTTCGAGTCCGTAAAGGTAAGATCGACCGGCACCTGTGCGCCAGGCCGCTCATCGACCGAGGCCATGCCGAACGGATCGAACGGGCTTTGCGCGGCAACGGGTGCAGTCACCAGGCCCATGCCGCCCAGAAGCAGGAGGACAAAGCGCATCACTCTGCCTTCTCGCGGTGCATGCGCGCAACCGAAGCTGTCGAGGGCGGACTAAGGCCCTCCTCTCCCCAGCCGCGCCGGGCCACCTGCTCCATGGCGCGGCGCAAGCCGGGTGGCTGCTCCGACACCGGGACCGGCGCTGGATGGGAGCGGTTAAGGTCGCGATTGGGACCGGTCAGAAGGTGGGGTTCGGGCGGCTCCAGTTCCACTCCTGCGAACGGTGGACGCTGCGGCTCCTTCGAGCCCAGCAGCCATGTCAGTTGCGCCCACCCTACACCGAGGCCAATCACCAGCAGCCCAAGGAGCCCCAGCAGACCCAGCGCCACCTTTCCGGCGGGCACATCGCTGTCCTCGAACCCGCGTGCGCGTGCTTCTTCCGGAGCGGCCTCGTTGCTCGTCGCCCGCTGAATATCTGTCTCTTTGTGGACCGGCCGCGTCATCGCCCCTCCTTCGCCGGCGCACGCGCTCGGACACGGTGACGCAAGGCCGCCGGAAGCGCGCCGAAGCAGAAGAGCGCGCACGCGGTCACTCCGAGCAAATAAGCGGCGATGGCCAGCGGAGCGAAAGCTGGCAGCACGACCCACGCGGTCTCGACCAACTGGCTTGCGAGCACGAGCAGCGAGATGGCCTTCAGCCACACCGGGCGGCTGCGTGGTGCCGGAAATAGCAGTAGCAAAATTGCTGCCAGCCCTGGTCCTGCCCAGGCCCAGGCAACGACGCTCCAGCCGCCCCCGGCGCGCTTGAGGTACCATTCCGCTGAGGATGGCAGATTGCCCGACCAGCTCACCAGGAATGGCATGAACTGCAGATAGGCCCACAGCAGAAGCAAAGTCAGCAACACCCCGCCGGTCACGCTCAGCCTCGGTGGTGGCGCTCCCACACTGAGGCGAAGGAGGATCATCGCCGCAAATGCGATCAGCACTTCGCGCGCGAGGAACTGCAACCCGAAGCCGGACGACGCGAACTCTGGATCAAGCGAAAGCAACCAGTCGAACGAGGTCACCAAGGCCAACAGCGGCAAGACGAGGAGCGCGACAGCGGCAGTGGTGGCGGTCGAGCGCCGGCTTCGCATACGATGCGATGCCCAGAGCAGGCCGACAAAGCGGACGATGGTGCGTCCTGCATAGGCCGCGCTACCCAGCCAAAGGGACTTGAACTCACCCGAGGCGCTTCCTCCCGCCCATGGGTATATCGCGCCGACACCCAACATGATCGGCACAAACGCAGCCAGAGCAAAGGGCGTCAGCAGAGTGCCGGCTTCTGCGGAGAGCCGCAGTTCCTCTCCCCAAGCGCCAGGTATCAGCCGCATGGTGAGCACCAGATATGTCGCGCCTGCGGACACCGCGCTGAACACAGTTGCGGCGCCCAGCCAGCCTCCAAGGGCCGCACGCACGTCGACGATCATCAGAGCGAGAGTGGCGATGAGCAGAAGGACGCCGAGCGCAATCAGGACCCGCTCGCGTCGAAGAATGTCAACGCGCATGGTCACCCACCGGCGCGTCGCTGGCTTCTTGCAGGACGCGGATGTAGCCGGCCATGGCCCATCGATCCTGAGGGGAGACCCGGTCAGCGTAGGAGTACATGATACCGTACCCGTTGCTGATGACGTCGTAGAAGTGGGCGGCAGGAGCATCGCGTAGCCTTGGCTCGAGCAGGCTCGGAGGATGTGGGAAGCCCCGCTCCACCACAGGACCATCGCCACGCCCCTCGGGGCCGTGGCAGACGATGCAGTAGATCGCGTAACGCTCACGCCCGCGTTCGAGCAGCGCCAAGGTCATGGGAGGCTGCTTCGCCGCGCGCATTCGGATCAGGTCTTCGCGCGCGATCGTGCCCTGCGGAGGGTGCCGGAAAACCATGCCACGGTCGAACAACTCGGCCGCCTCGTAGGGATCATAGCGCGGCTGCTGCACCATGTTCTGATCACACCCGGCCGAAGCGAGCAACAGGAACAAGAGTAGCCAGCGCTTCAAAGCTTCGGCTTTCCTGGCACGTCGATGATCGCTTTGGGATGCAAGGCAGCGAGAGCCTTGCCCACCGCGTTACGATCGAATGCCTCGTCGGGAAAAATCGCGAGGAAGAAGCGATCCCGCGATGCGAAGCCGAAGTCATCCGCATCAAACATCGGGTGGTTCAACCGGGGCAGGCGATTGCGCACGAGCATCGTGCCGATACAACTGAGCACCGCGCCGAGTACGAGCGTTTCGAAAGTCACCAGCATAAAGGCCGGAACGGCGATCAGCGGTCGACCGCCAATCCACAGCGGGAAGTCGAGTACGGTAAAGACCTGCAGGGCGAAGCCTAGCGCTGCGCCCATAATCCCTCCTGCCAGCGTGGCGAGTGGAACGGCGCGATCGCTGAAGTTCAGCGCCTCGGCCAGCCCAGGAACAGGAAAGGGCGTGAAAGCGTCGATCCTGGTAAATCCGCTTTCCCGAACTGACCTGGTTGCTTCGATAAGCCGCGCTGAATCGTCGAACTCGGCAAGAACGGCATAAAGGTTCTTGCGGTCAGCCATGGGCTTCCTCGTCGATACTCTTCGTCACCTCGAACGCCGAGATCACCGGAAGGAAGCGCACGAAAAGCAGGAACAGCGTCAGGAAGACGCCGATCGTACCGGCGAACAGCGACCAGTCCCAGAAGGTCGCATGGAAATAGCCGAAAGAGCTCCCAAGCCAGTCACGGTAAAGCGAAGTGACGAGCAGCATGTATCGCTCCAGCCACATGCCGATGGTCACTGACAGGCCAACGCCGAACAGGACCAGCGGGTGTCGCCGCCACCGCTTCCACCACATCAGTTGCAAGGGAGCGAAGTTGAACAGGATCGCACCCCAGAAACTCCATGCATAGGCGCCGAAAAGGCGATCCTGCAGCGTCGTCAGCTCCCGCTTGCCCGCGTAGGCGGCATTGAAGACCTCTGCGACGTACCCGTAGGCAGTCATTAGACCGGTCACCAACAAGAGTAGGCCAAGCAGTTCAAGGTGACGTACCTGCACCAGATCCTTCAGGCCGAGCATGGCGCGCAGCCACACCGTCAGCATGGAGACCACCGCGAAGCCTGAGAAGGCAGCGCCAAGCACGAAGTAGGGCGGAAACACAGTCGAGTTCCATCCCGGGATCGGTCCGGCGGCGAACAGCATCGATATCTCGGAGTGAACCGAAACGACCAGCGGCACCGCGATGGCAGCCGTTAGCCGGTAGCTTGTCTGCCAACGGGCCCAATGCCGCGCCGAACCGCGCCAGCCGAGCGCAAACAGGCCGAAGAAGACCTGCCACCGCCGCTTTTTGGCCCGATCGCGCGCGGATGCCAAGTCGGGGATAATGCCGATGTACCAGAACAGCACCGACACGATGAGATACGTCAGCACCGCGAAGAAGTCCCAGGTCAGCGGACTCTTGAACTGCGGCCATACATCCATCGTGTTGGGGTAAGGCGCCATCCAATAGAAGCGCCAAGGACGGCCCAGATGCAGGATCGGGTAAAGACCGGCGCAGACGACGGCGAACAGCGTCATGGCTTCGGCAAAGCGGTTGAGCGCATTGCGCCACTCCTGCCCCAGCAGCAGCAGCATCGCCGAGATCAGGGTACCAGCATGGCCGATACCCAGCCACCATACGTAATTGGAGATCGGGAAGCCCCAGTCGACCGGGATGTTGTTGCCCCAGATCCCAGGCCCCCGAACGAACAGCACGCCGACGGATACGAAGAACAGCGCCAGAAGAGCCAAGGCAAAGGCGAACATCCACCGCCACTCGCGCGCGGCGGGAAAGCGCTCCGGAATCCGCACGACCTCACGCGTGACCTGAGCCTCGCGGGTCATTCGCTGGTCTCGCCCTTGCGGATGCGCGCTTGGTATGTCGTGCGCGGACGCGTGTTCGCCTCCGGGAGCAGATCGTAGTCTCTACCACTCGCCTTCCGCCGCGACACGGCAGTGTCCAGATCGGATTGGTCCCCGAACACGATCGCCTGGGTGGGACAGGCGGACTGGCAGGCAGTCTGGACCTCCCCGTCGCGGATCGGGCGGTTTTCCTTCTTGGCTTCGATCCGTGCCTTGCTGATCCGTTGGATGCAGTAAGTGCACTTCTCCATGACGCCACGGCTGCGAACAGTGACCTCCGGATTGCGCACCGCCTTCATCTCGGGTGCGTCCTCTCCTGTGTAGTCGAACCAATTGAAGCGACGCACTTTGTAGGGGCAATAAGAAGAGCAGGTGCGAGTGCCGATGCAGCGATTGTAGACTTGAAGGTTCAGGCCATCGGGGCTGTGCACCGCAGCGTTGACCGGGCATCCCATCTCGCACGGAGCATCCTCGCAGTGCATGCAGGGCACAGGCTGGAAGGCGTGGGTCGGGTTCTCGGGAGATCCCTCATAGTAACGGTCGACCCGTAACCAGTGCATCTCACGCCCCTTCGCCACCTCTTCCTTGCCAACCATCGGGATGTTGTTTTCCGCCACGCAGCCGGTGATGCAGGCATTGCATCCGATACAAAGATCAAGGTCGATCGCCATGCCCCAGGCTGGTTCCGATTTGAGCGGAGGATAGAAGTTGGCCTTTGGCGGCTCCGGGGGCAGCGCCTTGGCTGCAGTCTCCACAAAGCGGACGTACTCGTCTTCCTCCATCTCGAAATGATGCTGCGTCGTGGCGAGCTCCTCGCGCCCGCCAAGCACATCGAGGAACACCTCGCCCTTCTCGCCCAGCAGCGGATACGCGTTGAAGCCGACGCCTTGGGACACCCTTCCCAGCTCCCGGCCGTAGCCGAGATGCACGAGCACGGTGTCGGCCTCCTGTCCCGGCAAGACCCAGATCGGGCCGGTGATACTGCGAATGCCTGCCCGCACGCGGACAAGATCACCATTGGCGAGGCCCCGCTCCGCTGCCAGCGCAGGACTGACATGAACGGCATTGCCCCAGGTGAGCTTGGTCAAGGGCTTGGGCAGTTCCTGCAGCCAGGGGTTACTGGCGAAGCTGCCATCCCAGACGGAAGGATCAGGCCGTACCGCAAGGCGCAGGCCTCTCTCTGGCTCTGAGGCAGACAAAGCGAATGAAGTACTAGTCGTGGGCGTGCTGGCCACCGGTGCAGGTGCGGTTTTCGGAATATGCCCCACCAACAGGGCCTGTTCCCAAGCGGTGTCATCGTGCTGGTCCGACCAGGTGGCTCTCACCAGCTCCCGGTCGCTACGCCGGTCCTCCATGAGGTCCGCGAGCAGCCGATGACGTGAGCGTACCGCAAGCCATGGCCGAACCAGCGGCTGCGTTACCGCCACCGTGCCTTCCATGCCCCTGCCGTCGCTCCAGCACTCCAGGTGATGCGCCAAGGGCAGATGCCAGTGGCTGCGCGAACCCGTCTCATCTGCGTGAAGCCCGGCATGGAACCGCAGTGGCACGCGCGCAAATGCTTCGGCGAAACCCGTGCAACCCGCGGTCGCGTAGACCGGATTGCCTCCGAGCACAAACAGCGTGGCTACCTCACCAGCGCGCATTTCCTCAACCAACGCCTGGAGCGGTTCCGGGCGGAGCGCGTCCGCAGGCTGCAAGAAGCGCTCGGTCTTCCCCAGGTTGCCCAGCTTCTCGTTGATCGCGAAGGCCAGCTTGTGCAGTTCTGGCGCGTGGTGTGCCCCAACGCTTACCAACGAGCGCCCGGCGTGGTTGCGCAGCTTTTCTGCCGCACGGTCGGCCCAAGCCTCCTCTTCGGCATTCAGCGGGAAAGAGCGTGTGATCTCCAGCCGCGCTGCAACGCCCGACAGCAATGCTCCAATCCGCGCCTCGGCCACCGGCAACCGATCGCCGGCCGTCACGCCGGTGATAGTCGGACTGGGCTCTGCGACCAGCAGCAGTGCCGCGCCCTCACCCGCCTGATAGGCCCTGCGCCGCTCGCCCCAGCCATTGGCATGCCAGAGCTGCTCCGGCCCTGCCCCCAGCAGATCATCATCGAGCGCCACCACAGCCTCCGCGTCCGCCAGGTGGATCACGCGCTTGGCGGGCATGCCGAGCCAGCTCTCAATCGCCTCGGCACGCCTGTCCGTCACCGGTGACCAGCTATGCCACCTGGCCTGCGGCCAACGCCCCACAAGGGCCTCGATCTGACCAAGCAGCGTAGGTGAGCCGACCGGCCCGGTCAGCAAGCGAAACCCCTCCCCACCTGTCGTATCGAGCCGCATTCTCAGCTGCGCCAGCTCGCGGTCGACACGCGCCCACTCAGTGGGGCGCCCCATGTACAAGGGAGCGCCCGAACGGTCGGGATCGTAAAGCTCCAGCAGTGCGGCCTGCATGAACGGAGTGCTCCCGCCAGAGCAGGAAGGATGTGCCGCATTCCCCTCGAGCTTGATCGGGCGCGCGGCGCGGGTCTCACCAACGATAGGTTGTGCAACACCGTCCAGTTCCAACGCGCTTGCGTAGTGGCGCGCCTCCCCCGGGACTTCGCCTTCGGGTTGGACGACATAGGGCAACGCCTCCTCGTCGGGCGCGCGCTCGCAGCCATCCAGCCCGGCCAAGGCGATGGTGCCGCCGAGGCACTTCAGCAGATCACGCCGGTTCAGACCGCTTGCGGCACGTGCAAGTGCCGGAAACTCCTCTTTGAGACGATGGCGAAAGTCCGCGCGGTCGACTAGCTCGTCAAGCGAACGCCAGTAGCGCCGCCCTTTCGCTGAGCGCACGGCCACCAACGCGTCGTTCAGGGCACCCTCGCTCACCGGTGGCACACTCCGCAGTTGTCCAGTTCGTCCGGCTTGATCCCGAGCTTGCGCATTACCCGCTCGCCATGCGCCCGCTTTTGCGCTTCAGTCCAGCCGAGGCCCTGAGGATGCGTCACCAACTCACGTGGCCCCAGTGCGGGCGCAGGATCGCGATGACAGTCGAGGCAGAACTGCATGGTGAAGGGTTTCGCCCGACGCATCAGTGGCATGTCGGTGACGTCACCGTGGCATTCGCGACATGCCACGCCGCGATCGATATGGATCGAATGATTGAAATACACGTAATCCGGTAGCTGGGCGACGCGCCGCCAGCGGATCGGCTCACCAGTCGCCATGCTCAACCTGACCGGCTCCAGCACGGGCGCGCCAGTCCAGATCTGCGAGTGACAGGTCATGCAGACATGCGTGGGCGGCAGATTAGCGCGAGCACTCGTCTCCACGCTGGTGTGACAATAGCGGCAGTCGATACCGTCATCACCGACGTGGTGGGCATGGCTGAATGGCACAGGCTGGTCCTGCACCCAGCCGACCTGCGTCTCATAAGTCGATTGAAGATACTCCCAAGCACCCAATGGCAGGCCCACCATCGCTATGACGAGGACGAGCACCGCGAACCGAACCGCGGTGTCTGCTGCCGGTGGAAAGATCTGCATGCGCCCCCCGCCCGCTCACGCTGCAGTTGGCCGAGCTCGGCAAACCGGCAGCGGCTCCTTCGTCAACCCAATGCAGAGCTGAAGATGTTGTTCCCGACGCTGTGACCGCCCTTCCGGCGCATGGGCAATCGTACCGGCGCAACTGCTCTCCCCCGCGTCACCTTTTGAGGACACCTTTTTGCGGGATTCCAATCATCTGCGCGAGGCGGCTTCTATAAAGAGAATGGGGGTCTCCCGCTGCTCAGGTCTCGGTAACGAGACCACGCGCGGCGGAGCCATAAAAGGGTGGAATCTTGTCGATCTTCAGAAACTTGCGCATCGCGCAGAAAGTGCTGGCCGGGCTTGGAGTGCTCGCCCTGCTGTCGGTGTTCGTCGCCGGCTTCGGAGTTTACCAGCTATCGTCGATGGCTGAGCGTTCTGGGACGCTCATCTCCGAGCAGGCCGAAAGCATGAAGCTGGCTGCGCAGGCGAACGAGAACAAGAGCCGGATGCACCAGATCTGGTATGCGACCGCCATCGAGAACGATCTTCCGGACTTCCGTAAGCAGCTGGATGAGATTGCGAGTGAACGTCGCGAGCTGAAAGAGAAGCTCGATGCGCTTCGTCCGTTCATGCGCGGCAACGATGCGGAGCATTTCGCAACGCTTGAGCAGGGCCTCGCGGAGTATTACGCCGCTACGGATCAGGTGCCGCCGCTCTGGATTGCGGGGCGCCGGGAAGAAGCCGAAGACGTCATTCAACATCCGGCGCGTGAAGCGTTCGAGAAGATCGACCAGGCTCTATCTGCTATTGTCACGAGCCAGGACGAGGCTCTCGATGCCGGCGCGGCTGCTGCCGAGGCACAGTCCACCCGCGCCCTCTGGACTTTGATCATTGTCTCGCTTGTCGGTCTGGTTTCCATCTGCGGTGCGGTAGTGATGATGGTTGGCCGTGAGGTAACCGGCCCCATCATTGCCATGACCAGTCTGATGAACCGCCTCGCAAATGGCGATCATCGCATGGACGTGCCGAACACGGAGCGGCGCGAAGAGATCGGCGATATGGCGCGAGCAATCCTCGTCTTCCGCGACAATGCCCGCGCCCAGGCGATCGCCGAGGACGAAAAAGCGCAAGCCGATGCGGAACAGAAGCTCGTTGTCGACACCCTCGCCGAGGGCTTGCGTAGCGTGGCCGGAGGTGACCTGACCTACGAGATCACTGCCAACTTCACCGGCAGGTATGCCGACGTGAAGAGCAGCTTCAATGATGCGATCAGTTCCCTTCGTGCCCTGATCGGGACTGTGATCGAAAGCGCACACTCTTTGCAGGCCGGATCTCAAGAGATCGCCCAGGCAGCCGAAGATCTTGCCCGCCGTACCGAAAGCAACGCGGCGAGTATCGAGGAGACCACCGCAGCCCTGACTCAGATCGACGGCCGCATCAAGGCCACTGCCGAAGCCGCCGTGCGCACTGTTAGCCGCGCCGACGGCGCGATCTCAAGCGTATCGGGCGGGCGGTCGATCGCAGACGAGGCGGTTCAGGCAATGGGCCGCGTGCGCGAAAGCGCGAAGGGAATCGACGAGGTCATCGAGGGTGTCGACAAGATCGCGTTCCAGACGCGGGTGCTCGCCATGAACGCCGCTGTCGAAGCCGGACGGGCCGGGGATGCCGGACGCGGCTTTGCAGTTGTCGCCGATCTTGTCTCCGCGCTGGCCATGCGTGCCGAGGAGGAAGCCAAGCGTGCCCGCGATCAGCTCACTCTGACTCAAACGGACATCGTAACTGCCGTTGGCGCAGTGCAAAGTATCAACGGCGCCCTCACCGACATCTCGGAAGGCGTGGGCGAAGTTCATGCACTGCTCGACACCATGGCGCACGACAATCAGGCCCAGGCCACGGCCATCACTCAGATCAGCGCCGCCATGAGCACGATGGATCAATCGACGCAGCAGAATGCCGCGATGGTAGAGGAAACGTCTGCCGCGGCCAGAAACCTCAGTGGCGAAGTGCAGTCCCTTTCGGATCAGGCCAATCGGTTCCGCATCGACGGTGCCGGCAGTGCAGGGAAATCCCGAAGCAGCCGGACCACCGATCCGGCACTCTATCTGGCAGCCTCAAGCGGGGCCGCCGCTCCTGGCTGGGCCACCGCCTGACGCAGACTGCGCAGGACTCACTCTCTTACTTTCAAAAGCTACCGCAGCTTCGGCAGCGGTCGTACAGCTACGAGACTTACACAGATGATCCGTCAGACGACTGCGGCGCTGCTGCCGCTTTGCATCATTGCCACACCTGCCCACGCCAAGGATGAGAACCTCGACATCGAGGCGAGCGTTCGCGTACGCGTCGAAGGCATCGATGGCCAGTTCCGCCCGAACACGGCGGACACCGGGGCGGTTCTCCTCCGCAGTCAGGTCAGCGCCGAGTATGATGCTGGCCCGGTGCGCATTGGCGGCGAGATCCAGGATGCCCGCGTCTATTTCGATCGACAGCCCTCGTCCGTCGGTACGACCGAGGTGGACGCCCTGGAACTGATCCAGGCCTATGTTACTGCAGAGCTTAGCGAAAAGGCCGAGCTTCAGGTCGGGCGTATGACCATGGACTGGGGCTCGCGCCGGCTGGTGTCACGGCAGAACTTCAGAAACTCCACCAATGCCTTCACCGGTGCGCGCTTCGACTGGCGTCTTAGCGGTGGAAACAACCTGACCCTGTTCTGGACCATGCCTCAGGATCGCCTGCCCAACGATCGGGAAGGTATATTGGACAATGAGATCGAACCCAATCGCGAAAGGCTTGAACAGCAGTTCTTCGGCGCTCGCGGCGTGACTTCGGCTGTCCTCCACGGTGTCAGTCTGGAAGGCTACGTGTACCGCCTGTTCGAGGAGGACACGCCGTCCTTCGCAACGCGGAACCGCCGGCTCTGGACCGGAGGCATTCGGCTGCTGAAGACCCCCAAGGTTGATGCCGTTGACTTCGAAGTGGAGGCTATCTGGCAAGAGGGCAAGGCCCGCGCATCGACTGCAGCGGCAGACCGCACGGATCTGAACGTCACTGCGTACTTTGTACACGCCAGCGTCGGCCGCACCTTCGCCATGCCTTGGTCTCCGCGGCTGGTGCTTTCGTACGATCACGCCAGTGGAGACGGCCGGGGCAACGGTTATGGCCGGTTCGATACGCTCTTCGGCGCGCGCGTATTTGAATACGGCCCCAGCAGCCTCTACGGCCCTATCGGACGGGCAAACCTGATTTCACCAGAGGCCCGCGTGGAGGTGAAACCGAGCAAGCGCTGGGATGGCTATTTGGCGGTGCGTCCGCTCTGGCTGGAGAATGCGACCGATAGCTTCGCCAGCACGGGGTTGCGGGACGCGAGCGGAGCGACGGGACGGTATGCCGGTACCCAGTTCGACTTTCGCGTCCGCCACTGGTTGAAGCCTGATCGCGTGCGCGTTGCTGCAGGAGCCGCAGTGCTCGCCAAGGGCAACTTTCTCAGCAACGCACCGCGCGCGCCAGACAACGGCGACACTCACTACGGCTTCATGGAAATCACTTACGGCTTCTAATCGCCTGGTCCTCGCTCGAATCCCGATCAAGTCTCTCCAGTGCCGCAGCATCCGCGCTGAGGTCTGTGACTGCCCATGCAGGTCCAAGTCACAAGTCCCTGCATGACTCCTGCCGCGACTGCGCGCCCGCCGTGTTCGATGAACGAGCGGCGCGGCGCCGGTCCCGCCACAGCGTGCTGTGCGCTCCTCAGCCCGCATTGACCCATAACCCTCCTCACGCTAGCACATCGACGAACAGTGTTCGTGGAGAGGGCATCTCGCATACGGTGAAACTCGCGTCGGCATACCGCGCGATCGCCCGCGAACGGCCAAGATCCTCGCGCGGAAAAGAACGTCGGTAGCAAACACCTTGCCAAAAATGAGTGTTGCGCCGGTAAAATGGAGATGACCTGAGATGCCGAACAATCCACCCGTCGCGATTGTCACTGGTGCCAGCCGAGGCGCGGGGCGCGGCATTGCCAAGGCGCTAGGCAGTCACGGGTGCACTGTTTACGTCACCGCACGCTCGGTGAAAGCGGGCGATCATCCCCTGCCCGGCACGGTCATGGAAACGGCTGATGCCGTCACTGCAGCCGGCGGCAAGGGAATTGCGGTACCATGCGACCACAAGGACGACACTGCCGTGGCCTCGCTTTTCGAGCGAGTGCTGTCGGAGCAAGGGCGGGTCGATATTCTCGTCAACAACGCCGCGCTGATCCACGACGAGAACAACACGCCTGAGAATTTCTGGGAAAAGCCTCTCAAGCTGACAGACGTGATCGATGTGGGCATTCGCAGCGGGTACGTTGCCAGCTGGCATGCGGCCCGAGCGATGGTGAAGCAGAACCACGGCCTTATCGTGTTCACCTCTGCATCCGGCGCCGCGCACTACTCGATGGGTCCGACGTATGGTGCGCACAAGGCGGCCATGGACAAGATGGCGCACGATTTCGCCGTCGATTTCCGTAACGCGGGCGTGGACGTGGCATCCCTGTCGATCTGGATGGGTGCACTGGCCACCGACCGGCTGCTCTCCATGATAGAGGCCGACCCGGAAAAGCTCGGCTATCTGCGCGAGCAGCTCGAGACCCCGGAGTTTACCGGCCACGTGATCTGGGGCCTCTACAACGATCCCGAACTGCTTGCTCTCAGCGGCAAGACGCTTATCGGCGCGGAACTGGCAAGGAAGTACCACATCACTGACGAAGAGGGGCGGCAACCACCCTCATACCGCGACACCCATAAGGTTGTGCCGGTTGAGTATAGCCCGTTGGTGATCCGCTAAACGTCCGGCGCCGGCAGGATCATCCGCCACACGGATGACCAAGGGCGCTGCATCCGCACCCTCGATACACAAGAAGACAGCTATGGCACACGAAAGCGAACTCGCGCAGCTGCAAGCGACGGTCCAATACTTAAAGGACAGGCAGGACATCCTCGACGTGATCGTGCGCGAGTCCCGTGGCCGCGACCGTCACGATAGCGAATTGACGGCAAGCTGCTATTGGCCCGAAGGGGCCGACGAGCACGGCCCCGTACCTCTCCCGGCGACGCAGTATCCGGAGCTTGCCAATCAGGGCCACGCACGCGCCTTCGCCATGAACCAGCACAATCTGGCCAATCACAGCTGCGAGATCGACGGCAACACGGCGTTTTGCGAAACCTACGTGGTCGGAACCATGCTCTCTCACGATGGCATGACCTGCACTTTGGCCGCCGGCCGTTACTTGGATCAACTGGAGAAACGAGACGGCGAATGGCGCATCCTGTGGCGTCGCTCGACAGTTGAAACAGCGATGGAGGGAGATGCGTCCTGGCTGCAGACGCCGCCTGTCAAAGGCTTCCTGAAAGGCACCCGCGACCGCGACGACATCTCATACCACCGGCCGTACACGATCGGAGGACCGGGCGAGCGCTGGTAGGCAGCGCTGCTCCACCACGCGCATCGCAAAAGCCTGCATTATCTCACAAGGTGAGCTGCCTGAACCGCTTTCTGGAACAGAGACGCCAGCGCGCCTGAGATATCATCATCGGTCGTTGCTCTGTAGTAAAGGCCTGGAGATGCACACTCCTTCAGAGGCGGGCCGATCTTCTCTGGCGAAGCGAGGTAGGGCGTCCTGATATTCTTAATAGACCAATCGTCGGACGCAGATTCGTACAAGTACTCTGTATAAAGAACTGCGATCTTGATGCCGCGGTTCTTGATCGTCTGGCACATAGAGGTTGGCATTGGGCCAAGCGCGCGCCCTCCATTATCCTCGTCTCGCATCCCATCGGTAATCAGGAACAAGACCACCTGTGGCGTATCGCCGGCTTGATTGGTTCCTTCGCCAGGTGCCGCAGGAAGAATAGCATTGATGCCTTTCCACGCTGCGGTGAAGTTCGTGTTGCGGTCGTTGTCGTTCTTGTCACACACGCGCTGGTTGTTGCGGCAGACCACCAGCAGATTGGCCTGCGACACCTTCCCTTTCACGAGATCAAGGTCGCCCGGAACGTCCTGGATCGAATGATATTTATAATCGAAGTTGCCGAGCGCCATGCGATACTTTGCTTTATTGGAGACAGCAGCGGCCTTCGCCACATCGACCAGATCTGAAACTGCCGAGTTCACCAGATCGCTGCGCAGTTCGAGCTTCAGGTCATTCTTGGCAATGTAGTAATAGTCGACGTATTTACCGTTCACCATATACGTCGAGCCCGGATCGCTCTTGGTCGTATTCGTCTGGTGACAGGCAAACGCACAGCCGTTCGTCTTCTTCGTCAGTGCGAGCAGTCCCGCACTCGTGGCAGGAAGCGCCATTGAAGGAGAAGTGTCCAACATCATGTAGAAATCAACGTTGGGGGCGGTCTTCGTTTTTGATGTCGCCCCGCCACCAACGTTAACAATGTCCATACCCAGAAAGGCTGAGAAGATATTGACTGATTTTGCGGCGTAATTGACGGCGGCAGTTCTATCCACAGTCGCAGCGCTAGCATCCACCACATCGACCGAGACATCATTCCCGTAGATCACGCCGGACATCTCGCCCACCTGATCGTTGAAGAATATCTTTGCCTTCGCGGCGACTTCATTTGCCGACAGCTTCAGCATTGGTGGACTGACGGCATACAATGCGGTCGCGTCAGCAATGGCATTCATGCGCGTTTGAGTTTTCGCGGCCCGCGTATAGTCGATGACCATTCCCGCAGCGATAATCATAGGCACCAGCGACAGAGCAAAGAAAATAAGAACGTTACCGTTCTTGTCGCCGTAGAGGCTGCGAACTCGCGCAATTGCTGTGTTGATCATCATCTCTACTCAAGCGGAATGCTGGACGATCGCCTGGGCATCATGAATATCTGCTCACCCAGTTGAAATTCACCGAATAAGCCAGGCGCAATGACCGGCTTGTATGCATAGGTTACGTCGGCAACGATGATCATCGTCCCGGGCACAGCCGCAGAGGACGGCAATGTGACAATGCTGCCAACGGGCTTTCCCGCAGCAGTGGTGCCATTGACAAGCTTTCGGCTCCACGTGACGCGGGATACCCCTGCCGTATCCGTCGTCACCGCTGCCAGGGAATAAGTGCCACTATCCGGCGCATAAGGGCTCATGACATAAGAGGAGACGTGCAGGATCGTCTCAAGCGTCGTGCTGCTTACCGAAGTGTACTGTGACGTGAGATCGGCCAGTGTTCGCGCCGTCACTGTGACTTTCCTCGAGGCGCTCATACCATCGGTCAGCTGAAATACGCCGACGAACAGCAGGATCAGCACAGGAGCCACGATGGCGAACTCGGTGGCTGCCACACCGGCCCGGTCTTGCACAAGGCGAGCGAGGCTACGCAGCCTCGAAGTGCGAACCTGCAGCCACATTTCAGTACGTCTCGTTCTTGAAAATGCTGGTCGCGATAAGCAGGCGCCGATCGCCTTGCATATTCGAAAGGTCAAAGCCGAGTGGGCCTGAGATCACGCTCGATTGATACATGAGCCGCATGACCACAATGTCTCCGGGCAACCCCGGTTCGTAAGTGGTGGTGTCCTTGAGATCGCCGCTTACAGAATCATAGACGAGGTCCGAGGCGCTCACATTGGCTGATGAGAAGTTGCTGGCGACCCGAGTATCCACGAAGAGATCCGCGCACCGCATGTGGACCGGAAGCGTCGAGCACACTTCCTTGCGGAACGCTTCCTTCGTTAACGACGCAGTCTGGGCCCGACCGGTCATCACCATCCGCGCCGACTTTTCGGCTGACGTTTCTAGAACTTGCTGAGTGAACAGCGTCAACGACGTCTGGATGACGGCGATGGTCAGCGCAAAGAACGGTGCCGCAACCGCGGCGAACTCGGTAAGAGTCCCCCCTCTTTGATTACGCCAAAAGCCACGCAGGCCTGAACACGACGGCCCAGCCGGTTTGGTCGTTCTACACTCGCCCCCCACGCTCTGCGCCCCTGTCCTGCAACGAAGGACCTCTTACCGGTGTAGTTTTAACATTTGCCTTCGCGCCCATACGGCAACTTCGCGCCAGTCGCGCATTCATCGGGCCTGCACCGAACCGCCAACTCGCGTACAGCTTCAGAACCGCTCGTGCCGAAGCCCGCTTACCTGGGGTTGCCGCCGAACGGCTTTCAGGGGTTTCGCCGTAACTCCGCCACTTGCCGGACGAAGACGCCGAGGCGCGACCAGAGCCGGTGCCGAGTACTTGCAAAGTTGTGCATGTGGGCCATCCGGGGCACGATGAAATACGCCAGATCCGGTGTGGACATGAACGCTGCCAATTCCCTCAGGGGGTCTTGAGTGACGTCGCGTTCCCCCATGGCAAGGAGCACGGGAACGGTTACCTGGGCCGCATCGGCCGCAAAGTGACCGGGGATCAGGCCTCCACTGGCATTCGGGCTCGTGTCGCTCCTCCAGTATGGCGTGCCTGCTGCACCCGGCGCCTCCGTAGCGGCATAGTGCTCGGGCACATCCTCCCAGTGGAACGCATAGCGCCAGTCAAAGGCGGCGAACTTCGCCATCCCCTCGGCAGGGTCGTTCTTGCCGAGCAGGCAGATGTCCTCGGACCGATCCCGTGCCGGAAGGCGGGTACACGACACACTTGAACCCAGCATCGCAAGCCCGTCGAAGCTGCGATGCCGCGCCTGCATCAGCAGAGCGATATGGCCGCCCATCGACTGGCCCTCTCCGACGACGGCACTGGGGGTGATCGGCTGCAATCCCGGCCTTAGAGTGCCCTCGCGCAGCCTCTGCAAGGCAACCTGCAGGACGGCGTGATTGGCTTCTGCCGTCGCAGGAAGGCTCGCCTCCTGCAAGTCGGGCATATCGCTCTCTCCAACTCGTACGTGATCGATCGCGATCACGATCACGCCCTGACCGGCGTGATACTCGGCTTCGCTGTAGCCCGGCTCCTGCAGATCAAAGTACCGACGATTGTATCGTCCACCGGGCAGGCAGACGAGCACCGGTGCGTCCGCAGTCAACTCACCGGCGCGTACATGGACCGTGACCGCAAGCTCCCAGGAATGCCCGCTTTGCAGGCGTCCGGTCGCCAAGCGCAGGTCGATTCTTTCATGTGACATCTGCTAACCTCCCCGCACTTCTTAAAACGCGAGGTGCCGGCAAAGCTAGTTTCACCTGCCAGGGGGGACGTCACCCGGTACGATCAACGATCGTACGTGCGGGAAACTAGTTGTCCGAACGTCGGGCCGCGGGATGACTGCCATGCAATGAATGATCAAGCCACGCGCTGCCTCGTGCGCTCTACCCCGCGCCAGGGCTCTCACGATAGACGATGGCGCAAGTCGGCATTGGCTCCGTTCCTTCTCAGGCGACTGTCTCTTCACCGACCAGCGTGGTGCGGCTGAGCAGGCGCCCGCTATCGGCTGGATACTGCTCCACCCGATGCATGACGCCGGTGTTGTCCCAGATGATCATGTCGCCGACGCTCCAATGATGGCGATAGACGAATTGCGGCTGAGTCGCCCAAGCCTGCATTTCTTCGAGCAGCGCCGTGCCGTCCTCTTCGCTCATTCCCTCGACGCGGCCGGCGGTCAGGCCAAGGACGAGCGACTTGCGGCCAGAGCGATGCGTCCACACCATCGGCTGGACCTGCTCGGGAATCTCGCGCCAGCGCGCAAGCTGAGCTGGGGTGGGGTCTGCATACAGGGCCCGCTGGATGAACTCCTGCGAGTGGACCACCCGCAGGCTTTCGACGTAGCGCTTCTTCTCCTCGGGCAAGTCCTCGTAAGCGGCATAAGTGTTCGCGAACTCGGTCTGCCCGCCCTCTTTGGACAGGACGCGCGCCGTCAGCAGCGAAGCCAGGGTCGGCACCGGATCGTTCGCCCCGTCGATATGCCAGTGCGTCGTCGCATGAAGGTAATCGGCGGTGTCGTTCAAGGTGGGATCAAGCGTGATCTTGTAGATGCCCTTGATGCCCTGCTGGATCACTTCGCCGAGCGTTTCGGCGAACGCCAGTTGTTCCTCGTCGGAGAAGCCGAGCTTGGGAAACAGCAGCACGCCGCGCTGCTCCAGCAGCTGTCGGATCTGCTTGGAGTGGGTTCCGGATAGAAGTTCCGAGCGGTCGGCCTCGACACGCGAGCCGATCCGTGGCGCCAGATCAGTGATTTGCATGGTGATGTTCCTTGGCTGGTCTTGTCTCAGCCTTCGTTGAGCATGCGCTTGACGTCGGCGACGTAGTCGATGTGCGCGTCGATATCGCCGCCCAGGCCCTTGTTCATGGACGGTACGCCCGCGTGAGTGCCGCCCGCATCACGCCAGCGCCTCAGGTGATCGACGGTTTCCTGCTTGTCTCGCGCGAACAGCGCCAGGAGTTCGCGGCCAAATTCTGCCTCTTCCCGCCCAAGTTCGCGCAAATGGTGCTGGACGCGGCCCCATGCCTCGACCGCACCTTCGCCCGAAGCGGCGAAGACGAAGCCGTCGCCGATGCGCGCGCCGCGTTCATAAGCAACTTCGCTGTGCCCGCCGATCCACAGCGGGATCTGTCGGCGCGGACGCGGGTTGATCCCGGCGCGATCGATCCGGTCGAACTCGCCCTGGAAGGTCAGGATGGGCGTGGTCCAGAGCTTGCGCAGATACTCAACCTGCTCCTCGACCCGCCGCCCGCGTGTCTTGAAGTTCTGCCCAAGGGCTTCGAACTCGACATAGTTCCAGCCGATGCCCACGCCCAGGCGCAGCCGCTCACGCGAAACCAAGTCGACGTCTGCCGCCTGCTGCGCCACCAGCACTGTCTGGCGCTGGGGCAGAACGAGCACTCCGGTCGAAAATTGCAGCTTCGTAGTGATCGCCGCGGCAAACCCGAACAGCACGAACGGATCGTGGAAGGTGTCCTTGTCGGTATAGGGCCCGGTCAACTTCGGCTCGCGCCCCTCGTGCGGGCACTTCACGACATGATCGTAGGCCATGAGGTGCGTGTAGCCCATCTGCTCGACGGCGAGGCAGAACTTGCGGATCGCGTCGGGATCTCCGGCGACCTCGGTCGTCGGGTAGGCAACACCAATCTGCATGTTCATCCTCTCTCCGAGTTCCGCCTTTCGGCGGCCTAGCTCATCGTGGAGACATATGACTAAGACAATGTCGGTCGCTGGGGTATGTCTGTTTGCTATACCCCTGCGCTAATCTGCCGTTCCCCGAATGCGGGCGCCGACAAACACCCCCATGTCCACCAGCCTCGCCAGTTCCTCTCTTAGGAAGCCCTCCACTGCAATTACCGCGCGCGGGGATTGTGCTCCCGATTGCATGGCGAGGAAGACCTGGCGCTTCGGTGCTGGATCGATGATCCGAGCGGTACGCAGGCGAGCGCTGGCAACTTGTTTTTGAACTGCAGATGGCGGCAGGATCGTGCACATCCGCCCGCTCTCCACGAGATCCATCATCAGCTGAAACGAGTCTGATTGAAAGGCAATCGCAAGCTGGGTCCTGCTTTTCGCTGCCGCAGTCTCGACTGCTACCCTTAAGCCGTGGATATGGCTCGGCAGCACCAGAGGGATCTGAGCTAGATCACGAAACGGGAGTTCGCCGCTTTCGGGAACGTGAGCCCTCGTGCCGACCAGCACCAGCTCGTCATCAAGGAGCCGGGTCGCGTTCACCCCAGAGGGGGTGGGTCCGTAGAGGATCGCGGCATCGAGCTCCCCTTGCTTGAGCCATTGCAGCAAGTGGCCCGAATATCCCTCGACTATGTGCAGCGAGACACCCGGCGCTTCGTTTGCCACGCGCTCCGC
>NZ_JBFNXR010000003.1:0-5534 GCF_040813635.1 Novosphingobium rhizovicinum
TCGAACGATGCGCCATCGCCTGCTCTCCTCCTGGGAAAGCGCATAGAATCAGCATTCATCGCACCTGTCTACGCCCACCCGCGCACAGGTCTCATTAGGCGTCAAGTGGCAGAGAACGGGCGCGAATGTGAAAATCTGCTGTCACTCTAGCTTGGGATAGGCAGCGAAACCAGGAGAATGGAGCTCTCGCGTCGGCGAAAATCCGATCAGACGGCCGCGCCCTCCACAGACCGTCTACAAATGATAAATGAAGCGCCTCGGATCTCACCGATGAGAATCTTGTTCTACCTTCCCACGGTCACGCCGTGGTGGTTCGACAACATCGTCGTTCACCTGATCGAGAAACTCGCTGGTGCCGCCGAGGTGCACGTTCTGGCGCCGCCGCTCTGGTGCAATACAGGCGTCGGCCCTGACCAGTTGGGTAACGCCGCCCGGCTTCCCGATGTGCGCTGGCACATCGTCGATGGCGACACTCACGAGTCCCTCCGCACCGTCCCGAGCGACCGGCAAGCCCTGCTCGACTTCGTGCATGTGATCGCGCCCGACTACACGATCTGCCGTAGTGCCGACGCCGTGACTCCGGCCTCCTTTCCCGGCACGGTCGTGTCGATCATGGAAGCGGGGGCTCCTCCGCTGCCCATCCCCAATCACTGGGTCATCTTCCAGCGTGACCTTTGGCACCATGGCGCCATGCCGGAACTTTCCGCGGCCGAGCGCCTGCAGATCGACGCGGGATTCGGTGAGGCCTGGTCAAGTCTGAACGATCTCTTCGCCCAAGCCCGGGCGTTCGTGGCACCGCGCGAGCATGCCCTTACCAAGCTCGGACTTCCCGCAGATCGGAAAGTGCTGGTCCTTCCGCTGGAGTATTCGCATCAGGAAAACTTCTACAGCATCCATCATGGTTTCCAACGCAACACCGATCTGATCGAGCATATTGCGGCCACGATGAACGACGACTTTGTCTTGGCGATTACCGATCACCCTCTCAATCATCTGTACGTCGACAATCGCGAGGTGCTCGACATCATAAGCGCGCTTAACGGCCGCGCCACCTTGATCGACAACAGCATTGGTAATGGCGTGATCACCAACATTCTGATCAAGCACTGCGATGGTCTGATCGTGCAAAATTCAAAGGCGATCTATGCCGGCGCATTCTTCGGGACGCCGACGCTCCGTCTGGCGCGCCGGCCGACGGCGCCATGGCTTTGCACTGCAGACACCCTTGTTTCCTTCCTGGACGGTGTCCGTACCGGTACAGCGCCGGTCGCGAGCCGCGCCGACGTACGCACCTGGTTCGGATTTCATGCGCTCCATGAACTGATCGACCCGTCCGCAGCCACGGCGGCGGAGCTTCTGGACCGCCTGCAGCGTCCGTTTGCGGCGGAAAGGCTCGTGGCGGGGCAGGCCAGCCTCGCGTCGGGCGAGCATATCCTGAGTGCCGCCGCATGAATACGGTGCATCAGGTGGGCGTTACTGGCGCCACTGCCGATCTCGACGTCGTGAGCTATCCAGTTAACGTGCGGTTCAACGAACGCATGCAAGCCGCTCTGGACGAACGCGCGATCTATCTCTCCCACCATAATCGCATTCGCGATGTGATCCCGTTGGGAACCCAGATCCGCCTCTCGGTGCCGGTGCATGTAGAACCATTCGCAACGCTGGAGAATGGCGGCTTTTGGAACTGCCGTGCGTTTAGCTACTCGCGATCAATCTTGCCGCAGGCAACCCGGGTAGGCCGCTACTGCAGCATATCATGGAATGTCAGCGTTCTCGGCATTGCACATCCCATGCACCACATCAGCACGCACTTGTTCACTTTCCGTGAGCATTATGCGCGCGGCATTCGAGAGCGGGTCGGCCGCGCTCCGGAGCCGGCGGCCTTCGAACCGGAACGCGGACCAGTGACGCTCGGCCATGATGTATGGATCGGTCAGGATGTGCTCATCCAACAGGGGGTGACGGTGGGGGACGGCGCAGTAATCGCGGCAGGCTCCGTCGTTATCCGCGATGTTCCGCCGTTCGCGATCGTCGGTGGCAATCCGGCAAGGGTGATCCGGTATCGATTCGATGAGGCGACGGTGGAGCGAATCCAGCGGGTCGCGTGGTGGCGCTACCACGTCGCTGACTTCGCGGGTCTCAACGTGGCCGATCCGGAGGGCTTCCTAGACGGGGTCGAAGATCGGGCTGCCGCCGGAACCCTCTTGCCCTGGTCGCCGGAACGGATTGATCTTGCCGCCTTGTTCGCGTCCCTCGCAGATCCCGCAGAAAGCGCATCTAGCCGTTCAGATGCAGAGGGGCCGATATATGCTGGATGAACTGATCGTAATTCCTGCCCGTTATAACTCGACGCGCCTGCCTGGTAAGCCACTGATCCAAATCGGCGGACTGCCGATGATCGTGCAGACTCATGCCCGGTGTCTTGAAGCTCTTCCGCGCGACCAGATTGTGGTCGCGACCGACGATGATCGCATCGCTGAGGTCTGCCGCACAAACGACATCCGCTGCGAGATGACAGCGTCCGATCATCCCACTGGCGGAGACCGTGTCGCCGAGGTCGCGCAGCGGATCGCCGCGAAGACGTACATCAACGTCCAAGGCGATGAGCCGGTATGCAACCCGGCCGACATCCGCCTGCTGATCGATGCCGCACGCGAGCACCGCGATCGGACGATCATCGGCTACTGTGACCTAAGCGGTGAAGCAGAATGGCGCGACCCGAATTGTTGCAAACTGCTATTCGGGCGAGGCGGCGCGCTGATCTACATTGGCCGTGCCCCCGTACCAGCCACTCGATCCGGCGAATTCAGTATCGGCTATCGCCAGATCTGCCTTCATGCCTATCCCGGCGAAGCGCTGGCTGCCTTCGCGAGAGTGGGCGGCAAATCCGAGTTGGAGGCCATCGAGGACCACGAGATGCTCCGGTTCCTCGAACTCGGGCGCACTGTGCACGTGATCCGGATGAGCAACCAGTCGATTCCAGTCGATCGGCCAGGAGATGTCGCTCGAGCCGAAGCCGTGCTCGCGCGCATGAAAGCGCCCAAGGCGGTCTGAGTTGCTATCGTAGCACGCCGAGAACCGCGACTGACCTGCAAGAGCGCAGCGGTGAGTGCGGCCGCCGCTTTGATTGCTCATGCGGCTAGACAAGACGGAGACGAACTCATGAGCCATGATATTGCCGCGTTGCTGGATGGCGTCCGCGCTTTGGTCAACGACGCACTGCCGCTGCTTGAGGCCCGTCGCTACGACATCACGTTGAAGGCTGACGGGAGCCCCGTTACGCAGGCGGATATATTTCTGGAGGACAAGCTCACGTCCTGGCTGGCGGAGCGGCTACCCGGGCTTGTCGTGATCGGCGAAGAGACTTTCGACGGGCTCGCTACAGCAGACGGCAACAACGGCTGGGTTGCCGTTCTCGATCCTATCGACGGAACTGAAAATTTCTGCTCAGGCCTGAAGGAGTGGGGCGTGTCGCTCAGTATCTGGCGCGGACGGCAGCATGCCGGCAGCCTGCTGATGCTACCGGAACTCGCCGAGCACATGATGACGGGACGCCCGATCCGGCGGGTTCGCTCCCGGATCACCGGCTACTCCTCCTCGATCGTGCCGGAGATCATTGGCGGAATTTCGGAAGGGGGCGAAGCCCGCATCTTCGGATGCGCCGTCTATAATGTGTTCAACGTCGTTCGCGGTGCGCTGGCCCGCTTCGTCAATCCCAAGGGCGCGTGTTCTTGGGACCTTCTGGCGGGGCTGATGCTCGCACGTGAGCACGGGTGCGACGTGTCGATCGACGGAGTGCAATTTGATGGATCATTTCTCGAGCCGGATCGCCGATATCGCGTCGATATACGGCACCGATACGATCTTCATTCTGGGTAAGGGGCCCTCGGTCGACGCCATCTCTCCCGATGCATTTGCCGGCTCGCTGGTGATCGCTGTCAACGACGCGGAACG
Source organism: Novosphingobium rhizovicinum (assembly GCF_040813635.1). Classification (NCBI taxonomy): domain Bacteria; kingdom Pseudomonadati; phylum Pseudomonadota; class Alphaproteobacteria; order Sphingomonadales; family Sphingomonadaceae; genus Novosphingobium; species Novosphingobium rhizovicinum. The sequence continues at coordinate 3,955 of NZ_JBFNXR010000003.1, forward strand.
AATTGCCCCTGCCGACATCACGCTGTTTCACGCGGCATGGGTCAAAGAAGCGTTGATCGCCAATGGCCTGCGGTCACGGATGTACGTGACGTCGACCGACTTCGCACCGGCAGGTCGGGAGGTGCTGCGTGCTCCGTTCATGCCCTTGCGCAACGATCAAAGCGACCTGCTCATGCAGCGCTTTCTTTCAGGCAGCTTCGTCATCGAGGAGGTACTTTTTATCTCCGCTCTCAACCTGGCCCGGCAGGTCGCCAAGGCACGCGGCCGCCCCCAGACCGTTTATATGGTGGGTTTCGACTTCCTGCCAGAGTCGGGCGCGTCGGAAGCGATCGAGCACGACTATGCGCCCGGCAGCAGCGCCGATCGCTTCTTCCGCATCAGCATGCAGGAATTCTTCTTTCTCAATGCGTTGTATATGCTCAAGGAATCAGACCTGGATGTCATCCACGTTGGCGAGCGCTCATTCTCGCAGATTACCCCTGAGAGCCTCAATCAGCGCTTCTATGTGTCCTGCACACCAAAGCCGTCGGGGCGGTCGCCGGGGGTAGAAATCACAGCGGAGCTTACCACCAATCACTTCGGTGATCGGAACCGACTGGAGCGAATGATCCGCGCCGCACGAGCAGCAGGTGCCGATTACGTCAAGGTTCAGAAGCGGGACGTCGAGAGCTTCTACACGGCTGAGCAACTCGCATCGGCTTACGTGTCGCCTTTTGGGAAGACTTTCGGCGATTACCGGCGCCAGCTGGAACTGGACCGCGACGATTTCGCGTTCATGGACTCGCTCTGCCGCGAAGTCGGCATCCGCTGGTTTGCGTCCGTACTCGACCGCCCGTCATTCGAGTTCATGCTGCAATTCGATCCCAAGATCGTGAAACTGCCGAGCACTATTTCGGAGCACCGCGATTATCTGGGATACGTCGCTCGCAACTATCGCGAGTCGGTGGTTCTTTCGACGGGGATGACCGGGGCCGACTACGAGGAATGGCTGCTTGGCAACTTTGTCAATTGCAAGAAGCTGTACCTGCTGCAGTGCAACTCTGCCTATCCAACGCCGACCGCTGATTGCAACATCGCGGTCGTGCGCCATTACCACGCTTTGGCCCAGAAGAATCCGCGGATTGTTTCCGGCTATTCAAGCCACGACTTCGGCTGGCTCGCTTCCGCCTTGGCGATCGCTGCCGGAGGACGGATGATCGAGAAGCATGTGAAGCTGGGCAACACCAACTGGGCACATTTCGATGCCGTTGCCGTCGATCTGACAAAGCCCGATTTTCGGGAGTTCGTGTCAAAGCTCAGGGAGGCCGAGGAAATGGTTGGCTGCGGGACTAAGAAGGTCAACGCAAGCGAGCACCATAAATATCTTCGTGTAGCGGCGTGACCGGCAAGCGCCTCCGACGGGGGGACCGGACCAACAACTGTGCAGATCGACGAAGAGAGTGGGAGGCGCGAGGTCTCGTAAATCTAAGCTGAATTAGCCTTCCCGGCACTGTCAAACCAAGTGCACCGGCTGGTAACAAGGGCAGGGTACGGCGGTTCGATGCCCCGTCCTCGCAAGCCTGCCAGTCCGTTCGGCTACT
>NZ_JBFNXR010000004.1:0-1672 GCF_040813635.1 Novosphingobium rhizovicinum
AGCTGCATGATTGGACCTGGGACCGGCGTAAGAGTTTATCTCGCCTGCGGTGTCACTGACATGCGCAAGGGGATCTCGGGTCTTGCCATGCTCGCCCAGACCGAGCTGCGACAGAAGCCGGCCAGTGGTGCCGTATTTGCCTTTCGTGGGCGGCGTGGCGACAGGCTGAAGCTGCTCTACTGGGATGGCCAGGGCTTTTGCCTCTATTACAAGATCCTGGAACGCGGCCGCTTTCCCTGGCCCTCCGCGGCTGACGGAGCGGCGCGACTGACATCTGCTCAACTCGCGATGCTGTGGGAAGGGATCGACTGGAGGCGCCCGACCTGGGGCGCGCCGCCGACACACGCCGGGTAACTTTTCATCTAAGAAAACGGCTGTTTTGCTAGGCTTTTCGGCGGTTTTCGCGTAGAAAAAGCCATGCGACACGCGGCGCCCGATCTTCCTGAGGACCCGGCTCTCCTCAAGGCCATGGTCGCCCGGTTGCAGGCCGAGAACACGAAGCTGACGACGACGCTGCGCGCCCATGACCTGGTCGTCCAGGCGCTGCGCTTGCAGATCGCCAAGCTCAGGAAGCAGGTTTTCGGCAAATCCTCCGAGAAGATCGAACGCGAGATCGAGCAGCTGGAGCTCGCACTCGAAGACGTGCTCGTCACTGTCGCACAACAAGGCATGACGACGAGCGACCAGAGCGCTCCCGAAGCGCAAGCCGCGGGCGCTTGTGCCGACACCAGCTCTGCATCGCGATCGTCGCGGCGGCCGCGCGTCTCAGCGGATACGCCGCGCGAGCGCCACGAACTCGACCCCGGCAGCAGCTGTCCCGATTGCGGCGGCGAGCTGCGTCTCGTGGGCGAAGACGTGAGCGAGATCCTCGAGATGATCACGGCCAAGCTCAAGGTCATCGAGGTCGCCCGCCCAAAGAAGTCCTGCCGTTGCTGCGAGAAGATGGTGCAGGCGCCAGCCCCGAGCCGGCCGATCCCCGGCAGCATGGCCGGAGGAAGTCTCCTGGCTCACGTGCTGGTCTCGAAATATGACGACCATTTGCCGCTGTATCGGCAAAACGAGATCTTCGCGCGCATGGGTGCCGACATCCCGCGCAGCACGCTTGCCGATTGGTGTGGTCGCTCGATGCGGATCCTGCAGCCCGTGATCGAACAGATCGAGGCATCGGTGCTGAGCAGCGAGGTCCTGCATGCCGACGACACACCTATCCGCGTGCTGGCTCCGGAACGACGAGCCAAAGGTATCGGCAAGGGTGTGATGCAAGGCCGGATGTGGAGCTATGTCTGTGATCAGCGCCCTTGGGCCGGCACCGCGCCACCCGGCGTCGTCTACCGCTATGCCCCCAACTGGAAAGCGGAGCACGTGCTGGCCCATCTGGGCAATGCAAGTGGTGTCCTCCAAGCCGACGCCTACAAAGGCTATGCCAAGCTCTACGAGCCGGCCGCCGGTGGCGAACCCCGCTTCCGGGAGGCAGCTTGCTTTGCCCATTGGCGGCGCGATTTCCATGACATCTGGACGTCACAGAAATCCGAGATCGCACACGAGGCTCTGGAGCGTATCGGGCAGCTCTACGACATCGAGCGCGAGATCGCGGGCAAACCTGCCGACATCCGCCGCGCCGTGCGTCAGGAGCTGAGCAAACCCAAGCACGAGGCTTTGCACGCGTGGGCTG